>JBFHEP010000021.1:0-22583 GCA_041584095.1 Acidimicrobiales bacterium
CCGCTCTCGGCCGTCACCTTGCCGCCGGCGGCTTCGAGGGCTGGCTGCTCAACGAGGCGCTCGACGACATCGTCGTCCGAGCCACGGGTTGGCTCCGGGAGTTGTCCGGTGGAGCCTACTCGCTGGTCGTGGCCAACCGGGAGTTCGCCGTCATCGACCACAACAACGCCGATGAGCGACGCGATGTGCGCACCCTGTCGGGTGGCGAGACGTTTCTGACGTCGTTGGCCCTGGCGCTCGCTCTCGCCGACTCGATCGCCGAGTTGGCACCGGTCGACGCACCGAGGCTCGAATCGATGTTCCTCGACGAGGGTTTCGGAACCCTCGACGCCGCCACCCTCGACGTGGTGGCGGGTGCCATCGAGGATCTCGCCTCCACCGGACGGATGATCGGGATCGTGACCCATGTCCGGGATCTGGCTGAACGGATGCCGGCCCGTTTCGAGGTGGCGAAGACGCCGACCGGGTCGACTGTCGAGCTGGTCGAGGTCTAGATGGTGCGCCGCCTGACCGGGTTCGTCGACCCGGCGGATGTGGTCTCCGTCGTCGCCTTTTTCCTGGTGTACCTGATCGTCGATCGCCTGACCGGAACGCTGACCGACCTGGCCGAGGTCGACCTCGCTCGCCGGTCGCTGATCGTGGCTGCCGTACAACGCCGGCTCGTCTGGTGGATCGTGGTCGTGGCTGCGTTGGCGGTGGCCATCGGGGTCCGGTCCGACATACGACGGCGGATCACCGGCCGCTGGACCGAACTGGATCACGGAGCCACCCTTCGCCTGCTCGCTGCGCCGCTGATCGTCTTCCTGGCCTGGAGGGGCGCGTTGTATCCCTTCAACGTGTATGCCGACCAGTTGCACCTGCTCGACCGCCTGCTCATCGTCGCCCTCGCCGTGGCGGCCCTGTCGCGTCCCGCACTGCTCATCCCCTTTGCCCTTCAGTTCCGGGTGATCTCGGCCCAGACGGTCTTTCCATTCCAGACGTCGGCGGCCCGGAACATCGACGAGCTGCCCGTCATCGTGCTGCTGGTGATCGGCGTCGCCCACCTGCTGTTCGTGGTGACCGGGCGTCGGTCGACGTCGCTCGTCGTGCTCGCCATCGGGGCGGTCGTGGCATCCCATTTCTACATTCCCGGCAAGGGGAAGTTGCTCATGGGTTGGTTGACCGAAGACGACGTCGCCAACCTGCCGCTCGCCGCCTACACCGCCGGATGGTTGGGTCACACGGATGGATCCGCGGCCGCCGGGGTGGCCTCCGTCTTCGACCGGTTTGCGCCCATCGTGAGGGTTTCGACGCTGGTCCTCGAACTCGGTTCGTTGGTGGCGGTCGCCCACCGGCGGTTGCTGCGGCCATGGCTTGTGGGCTGGATGGGGTTCCATCTGGTCACGTTCGTCACGACCGGGTTCTTCTTCCTCGGCTGGATTCTGGCCGAGCTCGGTCTGCTGATCGTGCTCAGCCGGCGAGATCTACGAGCCTGGGTCGACGAGAACGCCACCTGGCCTCGGGCCGCGGCCGCCGTTGTTGCGGTCGTCGGCGCTCCGGTGTTGTTCCATCCTCCGGGGTTGGCCTGGATCGACGCACCCGTTTCCTACGGGTACCGGATGGAGGCCGTCGGCGAGAGTGGGGTCGTCTATTCGCTTCCGCCATCGATTTTCGCTCCGCTCGAACACGAGATCATGTTCAAGCGCCTCCAGTTCGACGGTCCGGGTCACGTGAGTGGCGCGTATGGCGCGCTGGAGTCGACCGAGCGACTCCAAGAGTTGAACGGCGTCGACAGCCTGTCGGATCTGTTGGCGCTCGAGGCCGCACAGCCGGAGCCCGACGCCGGCGTTCGTGCCAAGTCGATCGGGCTGTTGACCGACTTCATGGATGCGACCACCGACGACGGCGTGCGGTCGACGACGACATGGCTGCATCGGCTCAACCCGCCGTCGCTGTTCTGGTCGTCGTGGTCGGACGACGACTATCACTTCGACGAACCGCTTGATCGGCTCGACGTCATCCTGTTCACGAGGATCCACGATCCCGCCCGGCGCCACGGCGGGACCGTGTTGACCAGAACCGATCCGGTGGCGACGTTGACCCGGCAGCCCGACGGCTCGGTGGAAGCGGTGGCGCTCCGACGCTGAGCGGAGGCGGTGGTGGGCTCGATCGATCAGGCCTGGTCGAGTTTGGTGTGGCCGATGTCGGCGTTCTGCCCGGCTCGACGGCCGGAACCGTACTCGTCGAACCGCAACTCCGCGGAGCGGGCTCGGGTGATCCTGTAGGTGGCGTGCAGGGCCTCCCGGGCCGCCTCGTTCGTCGGTACCAGCGCCTTCGAAGCAGCGGCTTCGGCTTCGCTGGCCGCGGCGAGCCGTTCGGCCACCTCGATACTCCATCCCACGGCGTAGCTCATCTTGGATCGTGGTCTGTCGCGCAGCAGGTCGTGCCGGAGTTGGGGTAGCAGGTGCTCGACCAGGGCAACGGTCAGCTCGCGGTCGGTGTCGGAACCGACGAGTATCACCTGGGTGGCGTTGCGGTCACCGGTCCGGGCGGTGGTGCAGCGGTTGCGAGAGGCGACGGCGGCGTACAGGTTGACGACGCCGCGGCTGGCGTTGCCCCAGCCGGATATCGGGATTCGCTGCTCGCCGATGGTCGAGTCGGACTCGGTCAGTTCGAGCTGCTCGATGTGATGGCGGGTGATGAGCTGCTGGGCTTTGGTCAGGAAAGCGTGGCGTTCGGGCTCGTGATTGGTGCGGTCGGCTTTGGCCAGCAGGGCCCTGACCCGGTCGACGATTCGGTCGCGTTGATCGATGGTGGACATTGGGACTCCCATCCCCGGTCTTGCCGGGGAGTTGACGCGTGATGGCAGCAACGCTGCGAGGCCCGTCGACCGATCTCGATCCGCCGGCGCGATCGGCCGATCCTACCCGATCGCATCGACTCCACCGACTAGTCTCGGTGGTTGATGCGCTTCACCGTCGAGACCTGGGATCCGGCCTACGGCTCCCCGGTTCGTGACCACGATCTCGATCGCAGCACACAGTCGGTCGACGTCACCGTCGAACAGGCCGTGGCCGACTGGCGTCCCCGCAAACCGACCTTCGAGGACGGCGGTGTCGACACCGTCACATTCGTCGACGGCGTGCGCCGCATCGATGCCCGGCTGTGGATCAGCGACGTCGCTGGTCGCTCCCGGCCCGGAGTCTGTGCATCGGTGGCGGCCGGTGCCGTTCGCTGCACGCCCGGGCGGGCCGAGCTGACCAACGTCGTGATCGAGCGGGGCCTCTACACCGCAGTGGAGGACGCAACCACCATTGTTCCGCCGGGCGGCGCCGTCGGGCCATACGAGCTGCGGCGCACCCACGATGACAGTGACGAATCGCTGTACCTCGGCGTTCACCGTCACATGACCGAGATCGAAGTGGCACTGGCCGGTGAGATCGACGAACCCGGCCTGATCGTGTTCGACGGGCCCCTCGGGCACCGCGACGGCGCCAACGCCGTCGGTTACGTCAAGACCCACCACGTCGACTACCTGGCACCGGAGCAGCAGAAAATCGTCGGCGCCCTCGACATCGGCGAACGTACCCCGCTGTTCCGAATCGACGGTCAGTGGTCGACCTGGTCCTGGTACCTTCGGCTGCCGGCCCCGATAACCCACGGCATGAGCGGGATCGTCCGGCTCGAACTACCCGGGCTCGGCGATGCCGACTCCGCCGCCGACCGGGCCGACACCATCTCGGCCGCGCTGCCCCGCTACGCCAGCGAGCGGCACAAGGATCCACGGGCACCCCAGAACCTCTATCCGATCTCCGGTCTGGAGCGCCAACTCCGCCGCCGCCTGGGCGACGCCCGCCTCCTCGACCGGGCACTGCGGCGATCAGCCGCAGCATGAGCACGGCGGCGATCGGCCGCAGCATGACAGGTTCCCTGTAGCCACACGGCACCCGGCTAGCCTGACCACGTGAGCACAGGCCGGTCGAAGTATCTGCACGCTGCTGCCGTTTGCCCGCCCGGGCTCGAGAAGCTGTGCGCCGACGAGCTGAAACAGCTCGGGTTGCGACCGAAGCCGGCAGGCGCAGGACTGGTCGAGTTCGAGGCCAACGCCCGTCAGCTCTACGCAGCCAACGTGTGGCTCCGAACCGCCGGGCGGGTCATCGTCCGGCTCGCCACCTTCCGGGCCACCGACTTCGTCCACCTGCAGGATCATGCAGCGAAGATCGACTGGGGCCGCTGGGTTGAACCGGGTCGGGCACCGCGATTCCGCATCACGACCAGTGAGTCGAAGCTCTACCACACCAAGGCGATCGCGCAGCGGCTGCACCAGGTGAGTCTGCCGCCCTCGATCGGCGAGCCGGAACAACTGTTCATCGTACGCATCAGCCGAAACACCGTGACCATCTCGGTCGACGCCTCGGGCGAAGCGCTCCACCATCGGCCGTGGCGGGCCGATATCGGTGACGCGCCGCTGCGTCCGACCATGGCGGCCGCCTGCCTTCAGTCACTTGGGTGAGACGGCAACCGACCGCTGATCGATCCGTTCTGCGGCTCGGGCACCTTTGCGATCGAGGCGGGACTGATGGCGCTTGGCCTACCTCCGGGCGGGGAGCGTGAATTCTCCTTTCACACCTGGCCTTCCTTCGACACCGGTGCCTGGGCCAGCGTTGCGGGTTCGGTCCAGGCGGCACACGAAGCGGCGGCCTCGGATGTCGCACGGCGCCCGGAGATCGTGGCCTCGGACAGGGACCCGTCGATGGTGGCAGCCACGAAGGCCAACGCCGCCCGGGCAGAGGTCGAGCACTTGATGACCATCGAGGAACGGGTGGTTTCCCATCTCCGGGCCCGCTCCGACCGCGGCCTGATCCTCACGAACCCGCCCTACGGGAAGCGCCTGGGATCGGCCAAGCTGGCAAGGCTCTATCGCCGGCTTGGTGCCGTGGCCCGCGACCGGCTACCAGGTTTCGATCTGGCGTTGCTCACCGCCCATCGGAAGCTGGCGGTCCAGGCCGACAGCGGCTGCAAAGCCGTACTCTCCTTTCGCCACGGCGGATTAGGGGTGAAGCTCTACCATCGCAGCGGTGAACTGCAAAGCGGGACGCCCTCAGGGCCCCGAAAGCACGACACGATCGCCACCGGCGGCGAGTAGCCGAAATCCGCCTTCGGTCTGCTCCCACCGTTCGACCCGGTCGACGAGCTCGAGGATCGACTCGTCGATCTCGGACGGTGAGCAGGGATCGATCTCCGTGCGGCCCGTCAAGGTGATCGACGCCTGTCCGTCGGCTGACAAGGTGAACGATCCGAGGCGACGACTGCAGCCGACATCCAACGTTGCCGCCCCTGTGACGACGTCGAACGCAATCTGGCGCGTCGAGGCCGTGCCGAGGTCGAGCGACCGCCTGCCGACCGTCGCCCCGGTGATCTCGAACGTACCCTGGAAGTCAGGAGAGGCGATCGTGGGATAGCCGCTCGGAATCTCGCCTCCGGGGATTTCACCGTCGGCGGCCGTTCCACAGCCGATCGACAGAAGGACGGCCAGCGCCATCGGCACGACCGACCGGCAGGTCCGGATGCGGTAAAGGCGGTGTCGCAACGAGAAGGGACGCACGAGTGCAAATGTTATATTCACCTGGGCCGGATCCTCGTGGTGCCGGATTCCGTCATCAACGGGAGGAGACGTGCTGGACATGATGGCGCAGCATCCATCGAGCGTGGCGTTGGCCATTCCATCGTGGCTGCGCGAACGCCTGGCGGCGCTCGACGACGACGCCCGTTCGGGCGACGAGGAGCAGATGCGGCTCGTGCTGGACGTCGCAGAGGAGAACAGTCGGAAGGGTGGCGGCCCGTTCGCCGCCGCGATCTTCGCCGGCAACGGGAGACTGGTTGCCGTCGGCGTCAATCGGGTGGTGCCGGATTCGTCGCCCATCGCCCATGCCGAGATCGTGGCCATTGCTGCGGCCGGTCAACGGTTGGGCACCTGGAACTTGCGGGCGGTCGGCCACCTGACACTCGTCAGCTCCACCGAGCCCTGCGCCATGTGCATGGGCGCCGTGCCGTGGTCGGGTATTCGGGCGCTCGTGATCGGGGCCCGAGACGCGGATGCTCGATCCGCCGGCTTCGACGAGGGCAACAAGCCCGACGACTGGCTCGAGCACCTTGTATCGCTCGGGATCGATGTCAGGGTCGACGTGCTACGGGCCTCGGCCGCCGCGGTGCTGACCGAGTATGCGGCGAGCGGTGGGCCGATCTACAACGGGTGACCCCGACGGTCTGTTGCGGCGGCCCGTTCACCAGCGAACGCGTGGTGGGTAGGCTGAGCGTCAGTCGGTAAGCGCCCGGACCTTCTTGGCGAACTCGCCGGATTCGGAGAATCCGGTCATGATGTCGCCCCGGGGCACGCCACGATTGGCCTCGTTCAACCAGTACCCACGACCGTTGGCGTCGGGTTGTCGACCCAGGACGTTTCGATAGACGAGCGACACGAAGTCGCCATTGTTCAGGGTGCCGTAGCGGTTCAGGAACTCGGTTGAGTTGGCGAACGTATTGCTGATGGCCGGGAGCTCGAGGCCGGTGTTGATCCAATGGGTCAGCCCCCGCTCATCGGGACGGCGGAGGAAGTACGCCCGGTAGAGGCGCCCGATCGGACCGACCTCCTCGAGCCACCACACCTGCTTGGCCGTTCGCCGTCCGAATTCATCGGACTCCGAGAAACTGGCCATGACGGCTCCCCGGGTGCCACCGCCGTTGAGTACCCCGATCCAGTGATCGAGACCTTTGGCGTCGGGAGCTCGCTCGAGGACGTTCGAGTAGGCCAATTCCACGAACTGCCGATTGGACAGGCGGCCGTACTGCCGTGCGAACTGCTCCGACTGGGCCAATGACTGCGAGACGGAGTCCAGGCTGCGAGCTCCGCTGATCACCTGCCCCGACCAGAAGGCCATGCCCTCCTCATCGGGCAAGCGGCCGAAGAATGCGAGATAGAGCCGGGCGATGGCGGCTCGTCGTGCCACCCGGTCCTGGGTCGAAACCACGACCGGCGCCTTCTTCCCCGGCAGCGGCTTGCCCGGCGGATTGAGAAACCCGATGTTGCCGTAGTCACGGCCGAGAACCTGGGCGGAGTCGGCCCGCAACCAGGTGCTCAACAGATTGCTGTAGAAGTGCTGGAACTCGACAGTCGTCCTCAGATTCTTCTCGTTGTCGAGATTGGTCAAGGAGGGCATCCGCCCGTGGATGCCGCCGTTCACCTGATGGCCCAGGGCGAAGAGCGAGTTGGCCACACCGTGGTCGGTGCCGCTGCCGTTGTCCTTGACCCGCCGTCCGAACTCCGATGTTCCGACAACGAGCGTTCGAGTGACGAACGCCGGGTCCAGGGCCTGGTGGAAGACCTGCATTGCGGCGTTGAGCTCGGTCATCCGCTCGTCGTGCATCGACGCCTGGTTGGCGTGGCTGTCGAAGTCGCCGAATGCGATGGAGATTACCCGGATGCCGAGATCGGCGTTGATCAGGCGCGCCGCCAGGCGGAACTTCGTGATGACGTCGGCCTCGTCCCTGCGGTCGTCGACGAGCGGGTACACGGTGCCGGCAAGGTCGACGGCGCGTTTCCCGGCGGCGGTGAGACGGTCGGCCAGCGGGCCCAGCTGGGTCGAGGTCGTGCCCATGGCCCGCATGGCCCGGAATTGGCGGCCGTAGGTGGAGGTCGGTTCGGTGACGTTGAAGATGTTGTTCCGGTACTGCGGGATGGCGATCGCCTGGCGCGATCGACCCTTCACCAGCACGGGGAGCGACGAGCCGAGGCTGACCCCGTTGAACGGATCGGCGCCGAGTCCGTCAAGATAGCGGCCGAGCCATCCGGTGCCTGCTGCCGCCGACGAACCGGCCAGCGTCATCATCCGGGCCGTCGAATCGAAATGGCTGAGGGTTCTCTCAGTGAGACCGACTCCATCGATGATGGCCAGGTTTCCTTTGTCCCACTGCTGTTTGAAGAAGCCGAGGCGGGGATGGAGTCCGCGGTCGCCGCTCAGCGGGATGGCCCGGTCGGACCCGATGGCAAGGCGAGGTCGACGGTCGTGGTAGGTCCCGTTGGTCGTGGGGATGAAGGTGTTCAGACCGTCGTTGCCGCCCGACATCGTGACCAGCACGAGCACACCGTCACCCCCTCCGAGCGGTGCCGCGGCGGCCGCCGGCTCCGCCAGCCAGGCCGGAAGTGCGGTGACCGTGATCCCGGCGGCCACCGCTTGCAGAAACAGGCGTCGGGTGATCAAGGTCCGCTCGGCCGGGTCCAGCGTCGGGTCGACGGTCGTGTCTTGGGGAGGAAAGGTGAGTGTCGGATTCATGCCAGCTGGATGTCGGGGGTCAGGAGCGGCAGCATCAGCAGGCCGGATCGTTGGCCCCACGGGGTGTCGGAGTTGCGTTCCGAGACGACGTAGTCGGTCAGCGCTTTGCGGCTTGCACTGCTCCGGAGGGTGATGCCGTAGTTGTCGAGCGCCATCTGGACCGCCTGGTCGACCGTGTACTTGAACGTCATCGTCTTCCAGTCGAGGACCTCCTTCACGTCGGCAAGATCCCCCCGGTGGTAGGTCTTCCACCGCAGGTGACCGACCATGTCGCCGCGAGCCCACATCGCCGATTCGGTGATCCAGTAGTCGTTTGGACGCCAGCCGCTGACGTCGGGCGGCCGGAACGGCTCCTGACCCATCTCCCGCAGGTACCACTCGGGACGGGCCGTGGCGCAGTCGAACCGGGTGTGGCGCATGAGGGCGACGACATACTCGATCGGCGAGCGCATCAGGCCGTTGAACGCGGCGTCGCTCCGGAACTCCGAGTGCATGAAGACCGCTCGCAGCGCCTCGGCGGCGTTGAGGTTCCGGTTGTAGGTGGCGGCGATGTCGCTCACCACGGGGTGATTGATCGACACCGGGTAGGCGAAGAACGACCACAGCTTGTGGGCGAAGAAGCGGATGTGAGCTTGTCGACGGTGCCGGAACAACAGGTCGACGATGTCGCGACCGTCCCAGTTGCCGCGCTGGCCGAGGAAGGTCTTGGTTCCGCCGTCGTGGTCGGCGGCCGAGAACCGGTAGCGGTCGTTGTCGTCGATCCCGTGGCCGGTCCAGGCCCGTCCCGACTCGCGGACGTCGGCTTCCGTGTAGTGACCGACACCGGTGACGAACAGCTCCATCAGCTCGCGGGAGAAGTTCTCGTTGGGGGACCGGACGGTGTTACGGCGGTTGTCGAGGTACAGCAGCATGGCCGGATCGATGGACGTCCGCCACATCAGATCCTTGACGTTCCCGAGACCCCGGGCTCGAAACAGCTGATTCTGGTCGAACATGGCCCGGTGGTTCTGGACCTTCTCGATCGACGAGCACAGGTAGCCGTGCCAGAACAGCGTCATCTTCTCGACGACCGGCGCCTGCGTGACCGGTCGACGGCACCGGTTCAGCCAGTAGTGCACCATGTCGACATACTTGTCGTACCAGTCCCGATCGGGATGGAGGTTCGGTTGCGCACCGAGCGACGGGGCTCTCGAGGTGTCGAGAACGAGGTCGACGAGCTCGTCCCACGGCCTGTTCTGGTGGGCGAGCACCTCGGCCCGGATCGCACCGAAGCCGGCACGGCTGAACAAGTGCGCGGTATCCCGAAACCTCCGATCCATGACCGGTTGTTACGGAGCGGTCCGAACGAAGGTTTAGCGAAAATGACACAATCGATACAAACCTTCGCCCGGAGGGATCCGGTCCGTGTCGATCCGTCAGATCGATGTGAGGTCGGCGTCGGTCCAGAATCCGGCCAGCGGCGTCGTGAACTCCGCCTCGGCGTAGCTGCGGAGCCGGGCCATGGCCTCCGGATCGTAGAGTTCCACGACGTCGTGAATGTCCCGCGGACCGGCGACTCGTAGCGCCCTGTCCGGCAACGACCCGGGTTTCGGAGCCGATGCGGTCATGACGAGGAGGGGCTCTGTCCCGGCGCCACCGGCTGCTGCCGCCCGACCGAGCGTCCGCCACGCCGCTTCGATGCGCTGAAGCCCCGGTTTCGGGGTGGTGAACCCGCCGGCGATGTCGATCCACCATCGCCGGCCTGACCGGTCGACGGCGCTCAGGTCGAAGTCGACGATGCCAAGCGGGTGTTTCGGTTTGACAGCCACGTCGGTGAAGCCGGCCTCGCGGAGGTGGCGGGCGACGATATCGCTCATCTTCGCCGACTCGGCGGCAGCGGCGGCGCTGCGGAGGTCGTGGCGTTCCTCGACGGTGAGACCCGGGGCCCCCGGCTCGGCGCCGACGAGCCGGTCGCGGCGCTCGATCTCATCGACGAGACGCTGCTCGGCCAGTTCCAGGTAGTCGGGCTCATTGTCGTAGCCGACGCCGATCCGCCCGGTGCGGAGCGCCGCGACGACGGTGGTGCCGGAGCCGACGAAGGGGTCGAGCACGATGTCGCCCTCGTAGGTGTAGAGATCGATGAGGCGGCGGGGCAGGTCGATGGGGAACGGGGCCGGGTGGCCCACCCGGGTGGCCGACTCGGGATCGATCCGCCACAGGTCCCGGGTGACGTCCACGAACTCGTCGTTGGTGATGGTGGACCGGTGCGGGAGGCCCAGCTTGCGGCGCTTGGGGGCCCCGAGGGCCCGGTTGAACCGCCCCTTGGATGCGATCACGATCCGCTCGGTCAGGTCCCGTAGCACCGGGTTCGACGCCTTTGCGAACGAACCCCAGGCGCACGAGCCCGACGAACTCGACGCCTTCTCCCAGATCACTTCGCCCCGCAGCAGCAGGCCCAGGTCGTCCTGGAGGATGGAGATGACGTCAGCCGACAGGCTCCGATAGGGCTTCCGGCCCAGATTGGCGACGTTGACCGCGATCCGACCGCCCGGCTCCAGCACCCGGCGGCACTCGGCGAACACGTCCCGCAACATGTCGAGGAAGTCGAGATAGGTCGACGGGACGTCGCTCGACTCGGTGACGGCCAGTTCATAGTCCTTGCCAACGAAATAGGGGGGTGACGTGACGACCAGGGCCACGGAACTGTCGGGCAGCTCGGCCATCTTCGAACCGTCGCCCAGATAGAGGCGGGCCGCACCGAGTTCGTCGAGCAGCCCGGGTGGGCGGTTGACCGTCTCGTCGGTTGAAAGCTCGGGGGCGGCGAAGCGGGCGTAGAACGACGACGAATCGTGGCCCTCCCGCCGACCCACCCCGAACGACGAGGTGGTGGTGCGCCCCTGTGGCTTGGTCATTGATCTACTCTATCCGGCCCGGCCGAAGGCCTCCGGCCGATCGTCGGCCCGGCCCGACCGCTCTCGTTCTGTGCGTGTCGCGCGTCGTGGGCGACGCGGGTTGCGCGCACAACGGGAGAGGCTACTCGGCCCGCTCGAAGTGGAGCTCGATGTCGCCGCCGTTCATGACGAGACGCTCTCCGTCGGCCTCCAACCCGAACTCGGCCATGAGCGGGAGGGCGTCGAGGTAGTCGGATGCGATCGCGGCGAGTCCGTCCCCGCACCCTTCCTCGGTGGTTTCGACGACTCCGATCACGAGCGATCCGTTGCCGATCTCGACGTCGCCGCCGTAGTCGTTGCAGACGACGGTGCCGGCGAACACCCCCTCGCCGAACCGGAGGGTGATCGGCTGGTCGGGATCGACCGTTCGGGGGTCGGGAATGGTGATCTCATCGGGATTGTCCGGGTCGCCGTAGCCGGCGACGAGCACCCATTCGACGCCGTTGAGCAGCTCGGCGTCGGAGGCCACAGGACGGGGCGAGATCTCGGCCAGGGCCTCGGCCACCTCGTCCTCGGTGACCGACCGATAGCCAAGGCCGTCTCCGCCGGCCGACGTGACCGTGAGGCGCGGACCGTCGATCTCGGCCGTGAAGCCGTCACCGAGCACCGTGAAGACGTGGTTGTCCTGGTCGCTCAGCTCGCTCGGGCACTCCTCCGGTCCGGCCGCGAACTCGTTGAACTGCACCTCCGAGCCGAATGTCTGGTAGCGCCCGCTGAAGCTGCGGCAACCGGTGCCTCCGGAGAAGGTTCCGTCGCTTCCGATGAACAGCGTGGCGGGATCACCGGCCACGGTGCTGGCCGTCTCCCCACTGATGATCGTGTCGAGCAGCCAGATGGTGTCCACCAGGTCCTCGGTCGGGGCGGGTTGCAGCCGGGCGAAGATGAGTTCGGTCGACGGCCCGCCGAGTACCAGCTCGTCGCCGACCAGGGTGATGTCGGTGACGTCGGCCAGGGCGGCGAAGTACGCCTGCTCCGAGGCCTGCACCGCCGGTTCGCATCCCATCTCCGTGGCACCGATGCCGTCGATGGCGATCCGGTTGCCGTCGATCGAGTAGGTCGAACCGTAGCCGTTGCAGGCCGCCGTGCCGCCGAAGCTGTCGGCTTCGAAGGTCAGGGTTATCGGGTAACCGTCGACGAGGGTGATGTCGCCGCTCGGCCCGCCACCGGCCCGGAGGGTCCAGGTGCTCCCGGCCAACGACTCGAGGTCCACGGGGAGCTGTGCCCCGACGTCATCGGTGGTTGTGTCGTTCGACCCATCGGCTGCGACATCGGTGTCGACCGATTGCCCGACGTCTCGGCTCAGCCAGGCCGCGATCCCGACAACGGCCAGCAGGATGACGGCTGCCGAGGACAGGAGCGGCCATCGACTGCTACGGTCTCCGCCGCCCACGTTCCGGCGGTTGATCACGGTGCGGAGAGGTTCCATGGTGTCGAGTCCTTGTGTTTCGGTGTGGAGAGCTTCGAAGGCGTCCCGGACGGGATCTCGATTGGCGTTTCCGCTCATCGTCGGGCCTCCTGATCGTCATGGTCGGTCGGTACCAGCGGGTGAGGATCGAAGTCGGGAAGCCGCTCCCGGAGGGTCTGCGCCGCTCGGTGCAGGTGAACCCTGACCGTCGACGGCGCGATCTTCAGCACGTCGGCGATCTCGTCGATCGACCGGTTCTCCAGATAGCGGAGTGCCACCGCCGCCCGCTGGTTGCCCGGTAGCGCTGCGACGGCATCCCATACCGGCTGGTGCTCGGTCGCAGCCGAGGGTGACAGCTGGCGGATGGCCGCCGATCGAAACCGGAGCCTGGCTCTCGCCTCATTGGCCAGGCGGCGGCGCTGTGACAGGGCCAGGTTGATGGTCACCCGACGAACCCAGGCGCCTGGCGACTCGTAGCCCTGGATCCGGCTCCAGTTGCGGTGGAGTCGGACCATGGCCTCTTGCGCAAGGTCTTCGGCGAACGCACGCCGACCCGACACCGCGGCGGCCAGAGCCACCATCTTCGGATACTCGTCGACGAACACCGCATCGAACGTCGGCACGGCGGTTGGGCCCAGCGGCGCCGCCGTGTCGGCGTGCTCGATCCTTCGGCTGGCGGGCCGGTCCGGGCCGTTGCTGATGGCGGAACCTCCTCGGGTGCTCACAGTATGCACACCCGCAAGCAGGCCGTGGTGTTTACCCGCCGACCCGAACTTTCCTCCCACAACCGAACATTCCGGGTGCGGGTTCGGCCGGGGCGGGGCGCCGGACAGCGCTAGTCGAGCAGGCTGTCGGAGCGGACCCGCTCCTGCTCCGCCTCCTCGTGTTCGGGCAGCACCCGACCGAAGAGTTGACGGGTCCTCACGACCCGCCCGATCACACCCGGCTGCTCGGTGTAGGCGAAGATGGCCGCGTGGCGGGGCACGGAATCGGCGGCCACCCGGCTCACCCGGTGCAGCGAGTAGCGGCCCCGGAAGATCTGCAGATCACCGGGCCGGAGGTCGAGAGTGACGACGCCGTTACGGCCACCCTCCAGCACCTGCTGGATGCGATCGAAGCCTTCGTCGTCGGCGCTGCGGATGCCGGGCACGTACTCGAACAGGCCACCCTCGTCGGCCTCGTCGACCAGCACCGTGACGGCGAAGTCGTTGGTGTCGAAATGCCAGGTGAACTGCTGGCCGGGGTCGAGGATGTTGGCGGTCAGGCCGGCCAGTGGATCGGCATAGCAGTACAGCTCCGGGATCTCCAGGCAGTCAGCCAGGAATCGGGCCAGCTCCGGAGCCCGGAAGATCACGTCGGTGGCACAGCCCGACTCCCATGAGTCGCCCGGGATGAAGCCGCTGGAGCGCTCGAGAAACATGTTGACCGGGTGGTGGTCGGGGTAGTCCGGATTGTGCTCGGTGTGAAAGTAGGGATTCATCGTCTGGGTCGAGTAGTGGGTGGTTGGCTTCCGCTCGACGATCTCCGACGACAATATCGACAGCGCCTCCGGCCGGATCAGGTCGTTGACGACGGCGCAACCGTCGCTTCGCAACTGGGCCCGGGCGGCGTCCACGGCCGCCCGGTAGGCCGTCGAGTCGGGCCGGCCGAGCGGGTACCGGTCGGTGTCGACCAGGTCGCTGAGGCTGTATCGTGCCGCCGTCGCTGTCGTGCCGTTCATACCGGCCGCTCCTTCCTGACCATCTCGGTGCTCACTTCTCCCAGTGGGGAACCCAGTCACCGTCGAGTCGCATCGACAGGCCCGCGTCGTCCTCGATTCTTTTGGCCACGTGCAACTCGCCGGCGTCGGCTCCGTAGCGGTCGGCGGCGGCGGTGAAGACGCCACGGGCGGCGTCGGTCATCGGCAACTCGGCGCCGACCCGTTCCTGAAGTTCGCCCAATAGACCGAGATCCTTCACGCAGAGTCCGAGTGTGAACGACGGGTCGTAGTGGCCGGCGAAGATCGAAGGCGCATCGTGTCGCGCCACGAAGCTGTCACCCACGCTGCTACGGATCGCTTCCCACAGCGTGGCGAGCTCGACCCCGTTGGCCATGCCGACGGCGAACCCCTCGCCGAGGGCGGCGGCGGCCACGAACCACAACTGGTTGGTGACGAGCTTGACCACGTTGCCGGTGCCCAAACCTCCGCACCGGATGACCCTGCCCAGATGCCCGAGTACCGGAGCGACCCGGTCCACGTCGGCCTCGGCTCCCCCGACGAAGAGGGTGAGGTTGCCGGTCCGGGCCCCGTCCACGGCGCCGGTCACCGGCGACTCCACCACTGACACACCGGCCGGGGCCTGGGCCGCCAGTCGGGCGAGGAGCTCAACCCGATTGGTGGTCAGATCGATCCACACCGAGCCCGGAGCGAGAGCAGCAAGCGCACCGTCGGGTCCGGCCATGACCGATTGGACATGATCGGGCCGGGGGAGCGAGGTCAGGAGGAGATCGACGCCGCGGGCGGCGGCGACCGCCGAGTCGGCCGGTTTGGCTCCGGCCGCCACGAGGCCGGTCACGGCTTCGGGCACGAGGTCGAAAACCTGAACCGGGTGGCCGGCGTTGACCAGCCGCCGGGCCATCGGCGCGCCCATGTTGCCCAGCCCGATGAATCCGATCGTCGGTTGTCCCATGGTCACGCGCTGCGTTCCTTCCTCTTGCCGACAGCGTCGCTCATCGATCGAGCGAATACCGGCAACAGTAGACACCTACGAATAGCCGGTCAATTGCTCGATTTGGTCATCAGATCATCGAAAAAAGTCATGACGATCCGGCTGGCCCGATACGGTTTCACCTCATGACCGTGTCCGATCGTTGGCTCCGGAACTTCGCCGCCGTGGCCGAATCCGGGAGTTTCACGGCGGCGGCCCGCAAGTTGGGCGTCGGCCAGCCGGCTGTGAGTCACGCCGTCGCCCGCCTGGAGTCCGCGCTGGACGTGCAGCTACTGGAGCGGTCGACGCGGGGGTTGACCCTGACTGCCGCCGGTCGGCTCCTCTATCGTCGCCTGGGGGTGGCTTTTGCCGAGATCGACGATGCGGTCCATGCGGTGCGGCGCGTCGGCGCCAACGACGTGGTCAGCCTGTCGGTTTCGACGTCACTGGCCAACTTCTGGCTGCTGCCCCGGCTGCCCGACTTCAAACGTCGCCATCCCGACATCGACCTTCGAGTGATCACCACCGACACCGACGATGCCGTCGGGATCGACGACGCCGACCTCTGGATCCCACTCGGGCTTGAACGACCGACGAACCTCGAGGCGACCCTGTTTCGGGTGGAACGCATCGTGCCGGTGGCCGCTCCCGCCCTGGCCGACGACCTGTTCGCCGGTGCCCGGCCCGAACCGGCCCGCCTGGTCGAGGCCCCCCTGCTTCATCTCGAGGAGCGCTACCTGCCGCGGTACAACTGGGAGCGATGGTTCGCCGACCACGACGTCGCCGTAGCCAGAACCCTCGGTGGTTATCGAAGCAACGACTACTCGCTCGTCCTCCAGGCCGCCCTCGACGGTCAGGGCATCGCCCTGGGCTGGGAGCACATCGTCACCACCCTCCTCCACGACGACCGGCTGGTGGCCCTGGCGGAGTCGGTCGAGACGGACCAGCCGTTCCCGATCCTGCAACGCCCGGGCCGCACGACCACCGCCAGGTCCGAGAAGGTGGAGGCACTTCGTAACTGGCTGCGCGACACGACCTAGGTTCGCGGAACCGGGAGGCTCGTCATCTCCCCGGCCTGACCGCGCCCGCATTGATCGGCGTGTACCATCGGGGTCGACTGAGGTGGAGGGATATCGGCAGTTGGGCAGAGGTCATCGGATCACATGAACGTAGTCGTGCTCTCCCAACGTGGGGCTACCGGTGGTCCAGCGGACCAATTGGCATACAGCGCCTGGAGTGAGGCCGAGAACGTGCTGGTCGACGTTGGCGGTGCCCGACTCGGGCTGCTCGACGTGCACCGTCGCCACCCGAGGGTGCGGCTGCGGCGGGTGGTCGGACGGGGGCTTCGTCGGGTGGCCGGGAGCCACCGGGTTCTCCCGGCTCTCTCGGGCGGCCTACTGGACCCGGTCGATGTCGGTGCAGGCGACGCCGATCATCTCATTCTCATGGCCCATGGGGCATGGGATCTGGCGCTCGTCGAGCGGCTCGGTCGGCTGCGGCGCTCCGCCAAGACCATGTCGGTCTGGATGCCGGAGGTCTGGCCGAGCGAACTCATCGACAAGCTCGCCTACGAGGGCTACGGGATGATCGACCACGTTTTCGTCGGCATCCGCGAGGTTGTTGACCGCTTCTCCGAGCTGGTGCCGAACGCCGACATCCACTGCCTGCCGCCGGCGGCCGATGTGCTCACCTTCGGCGGTGCGGACCCGGAGCCGAAGCGCAACATCGCCGTGCTCGGTATCGGTCGGCGGGAGCCGACGCAACATCGTCGTATTCTCCGTTGGGCCGAGGCCAACCAGGAGCTGTACCTGTACGACACGCTCGACGGCAAAGCCGTGTCGTGGCGGCAGCACCGCGACGCGGTCGCCAACTGGTACCGCCAGTCGCGCATGGCCGTGTGCAACTACGGCAAACACGACCGTCCGCGCGAGATCGGGGATCTTCGGATCGTGCCCGGCCGTCTCTTCGAGGGCCTGGCTGCCGGGTCGATCCTGATCGGCATGCCGCCCGACGAGGAGAATCAGCGACAGCTGGTTGGCGAAGTGGTGGTCGAGTCGACGAATGACACCGAGCTGGAAACGCTCCTCGACAAGTACAACGATCCCGAGGTCGGGCGCCGGATGCGGTTGCGCAACGCGTCCCTGGCCGCCCGCCGCCACGACTGGGCTCATCGCTGGCGCGACGTCTTCCGGGTCCTCGACCTGCCCCGGCCGACGGGTCTCGACGAACGCCTCGGTCTACTCGGTTCCCGAGCCGACGAAATCGATCGACGACGCGGCTGACCGGCAACCCGGCCGCCGAGGTGTGTCGGTCGTTCAGGCCAGGAACTCGGCGATACGGCCCTTCGGCCGTCCGATGATGGCTTTCTTTCCCTTGACGATCACGGGCCGCTGCAACAGCGCCTTCTGCTCGACCAGCAGGTCGATCACGGCCTCCGGGTTGCCGACATAGTCGTCGGGATCGAGTTCCAACTTCTTGAACCGCGAATCCTTGCGCACGAGGTCCTCGACCGGATCCTCGAGCCCGGCCACGATCTTCTCCAGGGTGGTCCGATCCGGTGGCTCCTTCATGTAGAGCACGACGTCATGATCAACTCCCAGTTCCTCGGCGACCGCCAAGGCGTTCTTGGAGGAGTTTCAATGGGGATTGTGGTAGATGGTGACCTTCGCCATGCCTGTGACTCTACCGGCCGCCGGCACAGCCGGGAGCTCTGACCCATCCGCTGGGGCGACCGAGAGCTCTCACCGGCCGGCCGCGGTGAGGCGGCGGGCGAATTCGTCGAGCTGTGTCGTCGACAGGTTGGCGTAGCTGAATCGAATCCATCCCTCGTCGGTCGGGGTGAACGCCGTGCCCGGAATGCCGAGCACCCCGTGTTCGACGACGAGATTCCGGACGACGTGATCGGTGGGCCGATCACGGAAGGGGTGGCGAACCCAGCCGAAGAACGCGCCGGCAGAGGCGAGCCGGAAGCTGCCGGGCTCGTCGGCCATCACCGTCTGGAAGTGGTCGAGCGCACGGTTGATCCCTGCAGCTTTGCCCGCCCGCCACTCCCGGGCGAGGCGGAGCCCGACGGCCGCGGCCTCCTGCCCGACCCGGGGAGCGCAGATCTGAACGCAGTCGAGGAGCTTGAGCGCCTCGACCTTCACCTCGGCCCCGGCAACGATCGCCCCCACCCGGTAGCCGGGGATCGCCAGGTCTTTCGAGAAGCTGTGCAACGAGACGACGGTTCCGGTCCAATCCGGCCGTTCGAACAGCTCATGCGGCGGATCGTCGGTGGTGCGGAAGTTGCGGTAGGTCTCGTCGATGATGAGCGCCAGGTCGTGCTCGGCGGCGAGGTTGCCGAACCTATCGATCACGTCGGGGGGAATCGTGACTCCGGTGGGGTTGCCCGGGGTGACCAACAGGATCGCCCGGGTCCGCTCGTTGATCAGATCGGCAGCCCGCTCGGGGTCCGGCACCAGCGAGACCATCGGGTCTGTGGGATGAAGGTAGCGGGGAACGACGCCATCGAGTTTCAACCACATGTCATGGTTGAAATAGTAGGGCACGGGCACGATCATCTCGTCGCCCGGACTGGTGAGCGTGGATGCGACAACGCAGAAGGCCTGGTTGCAGCCTCCGGTTGGCAGGAGCTGATCGTGCTGGAAGGAGGGGCCGTAGGACAGGGCGAGATCATCGGCGAACGCATCGAGGAGGTCGGGCAACCCCGGGGGCGGGGCATATCGTCCGCCGTTCTCGGAGGCGGCCACTTCGGCGACACGGTTGGCCACGGCCGACGCCGTCGGGTAGCTCGGCGCAGCCTGCGACATGTCGAGTAGTGGAAGGTCGGCATTGCGTTCCGCCACGTGGCGGTGGGCGTCGGCGATCGGAGACGTCGGCACGTCGAGCGTGCGGGAGATGAGCCTCATGGTCCTCCGTTATAGTCGCGAGCCCAGCCCATTCGTCCAGAGTCCCGTCGAGAAGAAGGAAACCGTCCGATGGCCGACGAAACGCCGAGAAGAACACCCACCCGGTTGACCGCAACCGAAGTAGCCGACCGCGACGGGCTCGACGCCTGGACCTACGTGCTGGCCTACCTCCAGGCCGAGTTCCGGTGCCCGTCGTTCTCGGCCGGATCCGATCTCGTTGCCGCGATCGCCGCGGCCGCCGACGACCGGGACCATCATCCGGACCTCGACCTTCGCTATCCGGGTCTGGTACTGGTCCGCCTCCAGACCCACACCGTCGGCGGTGTGACCGACCTTGACGTCGACTTGGCCCGGACGATCTCGGATCTCGCTTCAGACGCCGGGGCGTCGGTGTCTGAACGGGCGGTCCAGCAGCTGGAGATCGCCTTCGACACGATGGACCATCACCGGATCTGGCCATTCTGGGCCGCTGCGCTCGACTACCGCTACGACGAGCGGTTCGAGGCGCTCGTCGATCCCCGCGGCCAGGGGCCGACGATCTGGTTCCAGCAGCTCGACGAACCCCGCAGCGTGCGCAACCGGATCCATTTCGACATCGCGGTCCCACCCTCGGAGGCCGACGCCCGCATCGAGGCCGCGGTCGCCGCCGGTGGAACGCTCGTGTCGGCCGAACGGGCCCGGGCTTTCTGGATCCTGGCCGACGTCGACGGCAACGAAGTCTGCGTCTGTACCTGGCAGGACCGCGACTGACGCCGGTCCTCCGTGGGTCAGAAGAGTGAGTCCTGCACGACGATTTCGACGGGGTCGAAGTCGCCGAGCTCGAGCTCGAGCCCGAAGATCCGGCCGATGTCGATCACGAATCGATCCCCGCCGCTGCTACTGGCCACCGCCAGCCGACCCACCATGTCGTCGACGATCAGACGATGGGCATCGCGGCGGAGATCAGCCGGGTAGGGGAACAGCCTCCCGGCCCGAATGCGTCGGTCAGCGGGGTTGAGCCAGGGTTCCAACGTCGGTGTGACCCCGATCGGGGCGTGACGATCCAGGAGCCCGTGCACCTGTTCGGTGGCTCTGTGGAGGCGGTCCGCCAGACGTTCGGGCGACCTCGGAGCGACAAGCCCTCTGAGCTTGCGGGCCACGCCGACGGACTGCGGGATACCCAGCTGTTCGGTTATGAGATCCTCGACCTGGCGTACCACGATGCCGTCGTCGGTCTTGGCCACGATTGCCGCGGTCAGGGCCCCCTGCTCGAGTAGTCGTTTGGTGGTTCGCCCGGCCGTCGAGGTACCGACCTTGAGCGATCCGTCGCCGAAGGTCGCCACGTAGAGCACATTCGGCTGCCGGAGATGGGCGTCGACCGCCGTGTCGAGCTCGTCGGCCTCCCGTATGTGGGCGTGGTGGAGGCTGCCGGCCAGCATCGCCTCGGCCACGGCGCAGTCGACGCACGTCCGTCGCCCGGGCTGTGGCCGATTCAGGCAGTCGATGTAGTCTCCCCGTCCGGACCGGAACGGAACGCGGCCTGGACAATGCCAGATCGGTGGCTCGTCGACCCGATAGTGGAGGCGGTATCCCAAGGCGTCCACCGTCGTCGACGCCGCTTCGGGGGAACGGATCCTGAGGCGGGGCCGGCCGTCGGCCCAGCTGTAGGCGACGACGACCAGTCGCTTGTCGGTCGGGGTCACTGTTCGATGATAGTCAGTGCCAGGGCGCACCTCCGATGGTGCGACCGGAGCGGACCCTGTGGAATCATGAAGCGAGCGGGGGACGCCGGACCGCACCGCATCGAGGGTTTCGAGGGGGAACGACCGTGAACCATTCTGCCGAGGTTGATGCAACCGATCAGGTTCGCCGGACGAGCGAGTACGACCTCGTCGTCATCGGCGGTATGGCAGCCGGCCTGTCGCTGGCGATATCGTCGCAACGATCGGGTCTCCGGGTGCGAATCGTCGAACCGGGACTGTCGGTCGCCTACCCCGACCTGGTCGGTCGGGAGGCGTTGGACGTCGGGTACGGCGAACCGGTCGAGGCGGTCGAATTGCAGCCCGTCGATTCGTCGTATGGTCCCCCTGGCGATCACCGTGACGAGGTGGTCGTGCGGACCTCGAAGCGAACCTACACCGCCACGGCCGCTGCGGTGACCATGCGAGATCCCGATCCCGACTGGACACCGTCGGTGGCACTACCCTCCGACCGGTCCCGGATCCACATCGATGCCGTGCCGGTCGACATCGTCGACCGCGACGTGCTGGTGGTCGGCAGTTCCGATCATGCGGTCGAGATCGCAGCCCAGCTCGCGGGAGCGGGCGGCCGGGTCGTGCTGGCGGCGGCCGGTCTCGATCCGAAGCTGCTGTCACCGGCCGGCGACAACGTCCTGCGCACCCTGGAGCGGGAGCGTCGGGCCACCGTGCTCTACCGTGGGGCACTCGACGCGCTGGCTATCGTCGACGGATTCCCCGTGGCCTACTTCGAAGGCCGGATGACACCCGACCTCGAGTTCGATCACGTCGTCTTCGCCGGTAGCCGGGTTCTGGCCGAGCCGGCGTCGGTCGGCCTGACCGAGGCCGCGGCGGCGTCGGGCCGGATCTGGTTCGTCGGATCGGAAACGGAGGCCGCCGGCCGGTTCCCGGTGGCCGACGGTTCCAACATCGGGCGGCGAATGGCGCTGGCGTTGTTCCCGCAGGTCGACCTGACGCCGGAACTCGACGACATCGCCGTCCGCCAGCGCCTTCCCGGCGTCGTCGACGAATTGCGGGCCGAACACTACAACGCGACGATCACCAAGTTCGAGCCCACCCACTCCGACCTGTGGGTGCTGCGGGTCCGGCCCGACGGCGGGAGGACCTCGCACATTCCGGGTCAGTACGCCTCGCTGGGCCTCGGCTACTGGGAGGAGCGGATCGACGATGCCGTCGATCCCGGCCTCGACGACAAATGGTTCAAGCTCGTCCGTCGCTCCTACTCGATCTCGAGCCGGATCTTCGACGACCGCGGCTACCTGGCCGCCGACACCAGCGGAGAGGAGCTGGAGTTCTACATCGTGTTGGTTCCGCCGAGCGATGGTCACGTGCCCGGGCTGACACCGAGGCTGGCGTTGAAACAGCCCGGCGACCGGATCTATCTCGGACCCAAGGTCACCGGCCGGTACACGCTGGCCTCGGTCGACGATCCCGCGTCGACCGTCGTCTTCCTCTCGACCGAGGGCGTCCGCCTCGCGGTCGAGGGCTACGCCGACGGCGTGCACGAAGAGGGCTTCGCGCCCCTGAAAGAACTGATGGCGAACTTCGTGAAGGGCGGCGGCGCGGTCTACGTCTGCTCGCCGTGCTTCAAGCGGCGGAAGCTCGACG
>JBFHEP010000022.1:0-22345 GCA_041584095.1 Acidimicrobiales bacterium
AACGGGCCCCGAGACCGGGTGAATGTGGTTTGACTACTCGGAACCGGACGTGTCGGCCGCCACGGGTTCCGGTGTCTCGGTGCTTTCCTCCGGCGCCTCGACGGGTTTGGATTCGGTCGCCGCCTCGGCCTCCCGGGCTTCGGCTGCGGCCGCCTCCTTGGCTTCGCGGGCCTCCTGGGCCTTGCGAGCCTTCATCTTCTTGGTGTCGGGACCAAGCACCATGGTCATGTTCCGACCGTCGAGCCTCGGGTACGCCTCGATTTTGGCGTAGTCCTCGACCCGTTCGGAGATGTCATCGAGGATCTTCTTTCCCAGCTCGGGATGGGTCACCTCTCGACCGCGGAACATGATGGTTATCTTGACCTTGTGGCCATCCTGTAGAAACTTTTCGACTTTGCGCGTCTTGGTGTCAAAGTCACTCACACCGATCTTGGGTCGGTACTTCATTTCCTTGACGACGATGTTGGTTGCCTTTTTCCGAGATTCCTTGGCCCGTTGGGCGGCCTCGTACTTGTACTTGCCGTAATCCATGATCCGGCACACGGGCGGGTTGGCCTTGTCGGCCACCTCGACCAGGTCGAGGCCCATCTCGCGCGCCATCGACAGCGCCTGCGGGATCGGCTTGACACCAAGCTGATCACCGTCGGGCCCGATGACACGAACTTCTCGAGCTCGGATCTTGTCGTTGATCCGAGGCTCAGGCGACGCTGCTATTGTCGATCACCCCTCATAGAGTTTCCTCTCTGTAGACGTCTTCGTCGGAGCCGGAGCCCCGAGTGAGTGAACCAAAGAGGGAAGGAGATCGAGCTGCCCCGGCGGAGGAGCGCCTGCTGGCGCTCCAAACGGCTGATCCCGGCCCGTAGGTACCGAACCGGGATTGTCGTTCACCGATCTGATCGAAATGTCACGACCCAGGCGCACCGTTGGTGGCCGGGTGGGGCGCAACGGCCCTCTTTGTTCAGTATCCAAGCCTATCGGGCGCCGACCATCAACGCCCGACAGCCACTGTTTTCCTCGGTTTTTTCTTGATGTCGGTGCGCCGGCGGATCGGACGAGCTGCCGACAAGACGTTGAGGCCCAGTCCCGATCGTCGTAGATTTGTTTCCCATGAGCACCCTTTGGACTCCCGACGGCGAGCGGAAGGTACCGCCGGCCACCGACGAACCCACTCCTGCGAGCTCCGCCGAGTCGGCCGAACCGGAGCTGACGCCGGAACAGCAGGAACAGGCCAAGGCCATGGCCAAGGAGCTGGCCGAGGCCAGGGCGCGGATCATGGCCACCGAGGCGTCGACGGTCGTGGCCAATCACGCGTTCGGTATCTACGAACTCGCCGCCATCCATCTCACCGCCGATGAGCCGAAGCTCTCCGAGGCACAGGTCGCCATCGATGCACTGGGCGCGCTCGTCAACGGCCTCAAGGGCCGCCTCGGCGATGTCGAGCCGACACTGGTCGACGCGCTCAAGCAGGCTCAGCTCCTCTACGTGCAGCGGGTAGAAGCGGCCAAGACCGCCGCCGGAGGCACCACCGACGCACCGGAACCGGACAACGCCGAGAAACCCTGAGCAGCGCCCCACCTAATCGCGCTGCGAGCCGTTTCGCAACGGTTCCGTCGCAGCCTCGGCCATGGCATGTTCGGGGCGGTCGGCCTGGATCGTTCCGAGCCGGTCGAGTACCGGGTCCGGGGCATCTTTCAACCGCTCGAGGTGAGCGCTCATCACGTCGGGCGGACCCGGACGCTGGTGGAGGAATCCCTGCTGGAAGCGCACGCCGAGGTCACGCAGGATCTCGGCCTGTTCGGCGTGTTCAACGCCCTCGGCCACGATCGACATGCCGATGCCGGCGGCCTGAGCGACGATGGCGTTCACCACGCTGCGGTCGATCGACTCATTGGCCACGCCCTCGACGAACACTCGATCGATCTTCAGCGAGGTGACCATGGCCAGGCTCTGCAGGCGGGCCAGCGACGCCTGGCTCGTGCCGAAGTCGTCGATCACCAGGCGAACCCCCGCAAGTTCGAGTTGCCGCAGCACGAGCAGGGTCCGATCGAGGCGGTCCATGATCAGCTCCTCGGTGATCTCGAGCTCCAGCTGCCGGGCGGGTAGCCCGCTCTCCGCCAGGGCCTGGGTCACGGAACCGACGAGGCCGGGATCGAGTAGCTGACGCTCCGCCAGGTTGACCGAGACGGTGACCGGTCGGCCCGTCGTCTCGGTCCATTGCACCGCCTGGCGGCAGGCTCGGTTCAACACGATGGTTCCGAGGTCGACGATCAGGTTCGATTCGGCGGCGACCGACAGGAAGTCGGCCGGATGCACCATGCCTCGCACCGGGTGGTTCCATCGCACCAGGGCCTCGTAGCGGTGGGCGAAACCTGTGGCCACGTCGATCACGGGTTGATAGTGAACCACCAGCTCGTCTGACTCGATGCCCCGGCGAAGATCCTGTTCGAGCTCGAGACGGGCGACGGCGTGGGCTCGAACCGACGGGTCGAAGACGGCGTAACGGCCGCCGCCCTCCCCTTTGGCCGACTGCATGGCGCTGTCGGCGTCGCGAAGCAGTTCCGCCGCAGTTTCCCTCGCTGTCTTGCCTCGATACTCCGGGTCACCGGCGGACAGCCAGGCGATACCAACGCTCCCGGAGACGATACTGGTCGTGTTGTCCGCCACCGCCGTCGGCTGAGCCAGGATCCCGACCAGCCGGTCGGCCAGCACCTCGAGGTCCCTGGGCGTTCGCACACCACTGGTGGCGATCACGAACTTGTCGCCGCCGAAACGCCCGATCGAGTCATCGGATCGCAGAACCCGGCGCAGGCGATCGGCGGCCACCCGGAGCACGTCGTCGCCAACGTGATGGCCGAAGGAGTCGTTGACGACCTTGAGCCGGTCCAGGTCACAGAACAGCACGCCGAGCAGCGCCTCGTCGGACAGTTCCGACAGACGGCGCTCGAGATCGATGGCGATGGCCGCTCGGCCCATCATCCCGGTCAGGGGGTCGACATCTCCGTCATGTGCGCTGTGTCGCACGTGGTCATCGAGTTCGCGGATACGTTCCAGCGCCTGTACCAGGATGCCGACAGCGAGTGTCAGCGCAGCGCCGAACACCAGGGCCAGGGTGGAACCGAGGTGCGGACCGCCGCCGGACCGCTCGAGGCCGAGCGCCGACCACCACGCCAGTACCACGACCGCCCCGAGGTTGATCGGTGGCAGCCATCGTGGCATCCGGTCCAGACCCCGTTGCAAAAGCTCCAGTATTGGAGCCGTGGTTGGGGGCCGGGGGTCGACATCGACGGAGGGTCGCACCGCGGTCGATTTCTCGTCGCGGCCAACGGGCACGGCGTCGAGGCCGAAACCGTCGACATCCTGCGCAGCGGTTCCGGAGATCGTCGGATGAGGGGTTACGTGCGCCACCAGTGTCCGATCGGCCGAACGGACCCTGAACTTACGATTCGGGCACCGATCGCCGGGCCGACGTGCGGTTCGGCGCAGGTGAGCGCGAAGTCAGTGGACGATCTTGGCGAGCGGCAACTCGATGATGTCGGAGGCTCCCGCATCCTTCAAGTCGGGGATGAGGATGTTGATCTTGGCCTTGGGGACGACCGTTTCCACGGCAAAACCCGCACCGCCGTGGAGCTCGTTGACGGTCGGCGCCTTCATCGAGGGCAGCAGGCCGATGACCTTGTCGAGTGACACACCATCGGACACGTTCAACTTGACCAGCACCTGGGTGCGGGCTTCCAGCGCTCCCTGCAGGAGAATCATGAGCTGATTCATCGCGTGCTGCTTCTCGGGGTCCTCGTGGGAATCCGGGTTCGCCACCACCTCGGTGTAGCTGGTGATGATCGTGTCGATGATCCGGAGCCCGGCGGCTCGAAGCGCCCGGCCTGTCTCGGTCAGATCGACGGCCACGTCGACGATGTCGGGCACCTTGGCCTCGGTGGCGCCGTATGAGAGGCGAACGTCGGCATCGATGCCCTTGTCGGCGAAGAACCGCCTGGTGAGCTCGGGATACTCGCTCGAAACCCGGACGCCGTCGCTCAGGTCCTCGATCGAACGGATCGGCGAGTCGTTGGGCACGGCCACCACCAGGCGGACCGGATCGGAGGTGGCCTTGGAGTACTTCAGCTCGCCGAGGGAGACGACGTCGCTGTTCGTCTCCTCGACCCAGTCCCGGCCGGTGATGCCGATGTCGAAGAGGCCTTCGGCCACGTACACGGGAATCTCTTGAGGGCGCAGAATCCTCACCTCGTCGACACGAGGGTCGTTGATGGACGCGGAGTACTGGACCGACGAACTGCGGCGCACCGACAGGTCGGCCGACTCGAACAATTCCAACGTGACCTTCTCGAGTGATCCTTTTGGCAGGACGAGTCTCAACATCCCATCAACGCTAACGGAAACCGGGGCCGACCGGGCCGCCCTTTTCCGGCGCGTTCTAGTGCGGGCGGCCGCCGCCCAACAGGTCGACCGCATGGGGGATGATGTCGAGCACGGCGTCCAGCGTCTCCACCGCACCCCTTGTCGATCCCGGCGTGTTCACGATGAGGCACCGACCCCGGGTGCCGGCCACGGCCCGGCTGAGACGGCCAAGCCCTCGGTCGTTGCACAACCGCATCGCCTCGGCCATACCCGGCGCCTCCCGCTCCAGGACGGCCTTCGTGCCCTCCGGGGTGAGGTCACGGGGGCCGAAACCCGTCCCGCCCGTCGTGACGATGAGGCCGTTGAAGTCGGTGCTCATGTCGGCGAGCGCCTCGGCGACCGACTCCACCCCATCGGCGACCTGGCGGCGTCCGACCACCGTCCAACCGGCATCGGATAGCCGGTCTTCGAGCGCCTCTCCCGACGCGTCGGTCCGGGTGCCGGCGATGACGCCGTCGGAAACGGTGAGGATCTTGGCGTTGAGGTTCGACGTTTCGGTCACGGGATCAGTCATCCGGTCAGTTTGCCCGACGGCGACGCAGTGTTTGCAGCTGGACGCAACCGCGGTGTTGTATTACCTTCAGCCAGAAGGAACGCAAGCCTCATGACGGTCCGCCCGCTCCGGCAGTCATGTGCTCGGCCGTCCCACAGCGATCCGAACCCCGGTGTCCGCCCCGGCCGACCCGGGCCTCGAACTCTTGGGAGATCATCAATGAGAATCCTCTACGCCGACAGCGTCGATGAACACGCCGCCGAGCGGCTCGCGACCGCAGGACACTCGGTCGACATCCGACCCGACCTCACAGCCGACACGCTCGCCGACGCGATTCCGGGCTACGAGGTCCTCGTCGTGCGGAGCACCAAGGTCACGGCCGACGCGATCGCCGCATGCGACGGTCTCGGCCTCATCGTCCGGGCTGGAGCGGGAACCGACAACATCGATTCGGCCGCCGCCTCCGCCCGGGGGATCTACGTCTGCAACGTGCCGGGTCGCAACGCGATCGCCGTGGCCGAACTGGCCATGGGTTTGATCCTCGCCCTCGACCGACGGATCCCGGACAACACCGCCGATCTCCGGGACGGCCGGTGGGACAAGAAGACATATACGGCGGCCGACGGGATCTTCGGAAAGCAGCTCGCCATCCTCGGCCTGGGCGACATCGGCCTGGCCGTCGCCGAACGGGCCAAGGCGTTCGGCATGACCGTGGTGGCCCAACGAAAGGCCAATCGGTCGGACCCGGCCCTCGCCGCCATCCGCAGCATCGGCATTCGCCTGGTCGACACCCGGGAGGAGCTCCTCGGCTCCTCCGACGTCGTGTCGATCCACGTCCCGAAGTCGGAGGACACCGCCGGCATGGTCGATGATGCCTTCCTCGCCGCCATGCCCGACGGGGCCTACCTCATCAACACCTCACGCGGTGATGTCGTCGACGAGGCGGCCCTGCTGCGAGCCCTCGACGCCGGCCGCATCCGTGCCGGGCTCGACGTGTGGAACAACGAACCGGGATCGGGCCAGGACGCCTTCAGCTCTCCCCTGGCCCGCCATCCCGGTGTGGTCGGGACCCATCACATCGGGGCCTCAACCGAGCAGGCCCAGCGATCCGTCGCCGAGGGCACCGTGGAGACGATCGAGTCCTATCTGAACGGCGACCCCATCAACTGCGTCAACATCCGGCGAGAGCCGAGTGGCGAGTCGTGTCTGACGATCCGCCATCTGGATCGGGTCGGTGTTCTGGCCCAGGTGTTCGCCGTGCTCCGATCCAACGGCCTCAACGTCCAGCAGATGCAGAATCAGGTTTTTGCCGGCGGACAGGCCGCTGTAGCGTCGATCCATATCGGTTCCGAACCGAGTGAAGCCGTGGTGGCCGCCCTCTCCGACATCGATGAGGTGCTCTACGTGACCACCCTCCCCGCGGCCGGCTGACGACGCCGACCCACCTGTCCGGATCCGATTACCCGTTCGATCAATTGCAAGGAGCTTCAGTGCCAAAGGAACGTGTCCACAACTTCTGTGCCGGGCCCTGCACGCTGCCGGTTTCGGTCATCGAAGAGCTGGCGGCCGAGCTGCCCGACTTCCGGGGTTCCGGCATGTCGCTGATCGAGATGAGCCACCGGGCCGCCGACTACGACGACGTGCACATGGAGACCCTCAGCCTGCTCCGTGAGCTCACCGAGGCCCCCGACGACTTCTCGATTCAGCTGATCCAGGGCGGGGCCACGCTTCAGTTCGCCATGGTGCCGATGAACATGTTGGCCGACGGCGCCGAGGCCGGTTATGTGGTGAGCGGCACCTGGGGCAAGAAGGCCTACGCCGACGCCGTCACAGTCGGCTCGGTCTACCAGGCATGGTCGGGAGGCGACAGCGGTTTCACGTCGATGCCGTCGACCGGGGATCTCGATGTCCGGCCCGGATCACGTTTCGTGCACATCACGTCGAACGAGACGATCGGCGGGATACGGATGCCCGAGTTTCCCGACATCGACGTTCCGCTGGTCGGCGACATGTCGTCGGACTACCTGAGTCGACCGATCCCGTGGGCGAAGTTCGACGTCGTGTACGGCGGCGCCCAGAAGAACCTGGGCCCGGCCGGTGTGGCCATCGTCTTCGTCCGCCAGTCGGTGCTCGACCAGGCACCGGAAAGCCTTCCCGCCTATCTGGCCTACAGGACCCACCACGAGGGCGACAGCCTGGCCAATACGCCGCCCATGTTCACGATCTGGGCCACCAACAAGGTTCTGAAGTGGATGAGGGAGAGCGGCGGCATATCCGCCATGGAAAAGCGGGCGGCCGAACGCTCGGCCCGGATCTACGGCACGATCGATACGTCGGGCGGGTTCTACCGCAGCCCGGTCGACGAGGCGTGCCGGTCCCACATGAACATCGTCTTCCGGTTGCCGTCGGAGGACCTCGAAGCGACGTTCCTGAGCGAGGCCCAGGCCGCAGGATTCGAGAACCTGCCCGGTCACCGCTCGGTCGGCGGGATTCGGGCCAGCGTGTACAACGCCATGCCGGACGAGAGCGTCGATGCATTGGTCGAGTTCATGTCCGACTTCGCCGCCCGGAACGGGTAGCCGGGGTGTCGTCGGTCCGCCCACTCACTCTTGACCTGCTGCGCCCGGCGTGGACGGCCGAGGTTCCTTCCCCGCCCCACGATGCGCTCAGTCCGGAGCAGCGTCGCGAGCACCTCCGCCGGTTCCCGCACTCCTACATCGGGGTCACACGGGCGCCCGAGGACGTCGACGATCCGTCGCTGACGGTCCAGGACCTGCTGCTGGCCGGTCGACGGTCGCTGGACTCGCTGCTGGAGGCCGATGTCTTCGCTCCGGCGACCGAGCCGCAGTACTTCATCTACCGACTGATGGCCAACGGGCACACCCAGACCGGCGTCGTCTGCGGGGTGGCGGTGTCCGATTACGAGGACGGGTCCGTCCGCGTACACGAGCGGATCCGAGCCGATCGAGCCGGACATCTCGCCCACCACCTCGACGTGGTCGGGGCGCAATCGAGCCCGATTGCGCTGGCCACCAGGGAGTCCGACCGGCTCCTCGACATCATGGACCGTGCGATAGACCACGAGCCGGCTCTTGATTTCGTGTCCGACGACCAGCTTCACCAACAGGTGTGGCGTGTCATCGACCCCGGGGTTGCGGAGCGCCTCGAATCGGTGCTGGCCGACGGCCCCCTGTATCTGATCGATGGTCACCACCGGGCCGCCGCGGCGGCCTGGCACCGGGAACGTGGCGAGCATCGACGGCCGGGGGACGCGTGGATGTTGAGCACCGTCTTTCCCGCTCACCAGGTGTTCAACAAGGCGTTTCATCGGGTCGTCGACCCGGCCTCGGCCGCGAGGCTCCAGCCGCTGATCGGATCCGAGTTCGCCGGTCGATTCGTGAACTCCCTCGACGACGTGCTCGACCGTCGGCTCTCGGAGGTGGCCATCGGCTTCACCAACGCCGACTCGATCCGCTGGGCGTTGATCGATCTTCCGTTGCCGGCCGGAGGTTCGATCAACACCGTCGATCGTCTCGACATGTCACGCCTGGCCGCCGGGGTTCTCCGTCCGGTGCTCGGTATCGACGAAGCCGATCCCCGGGGTCGTCTTCGCTATCTGCCCGGTTTGGGAACGGCTCAGGCCCTCGCGAGGCTCCATGGCGAACTCTCACCGGGCGAGGCCGTCTTCGTCATGAATCCGGTGTCGATGGATGACCTGTTCGAGGTCGCCGACCATGATCTGGTGATGCCTCCGAAGTCGACCTACTTCGAGCCAAAGGTCCGCTCCGGACTGTTCGTGCATTTCAAGGACCGCATCTAATGTCCACCCCGATACAGGCGGGCGAACATCATGCCGTCGTGGTCATCGGGGACGAGAACGGCAACGGAACCCTTGTCGATCCACGGGTCGCCCGGGTGCTCACCGAGTGAAACGTCGGGTCGGGCGGTGAGTACCTGGTTGATCACCCCGGGGCCCTCCGCCTCGTCAAGGGTGCAGACGCTGTAGATCACCTCACCGCCAGGCCGGACCAGCTCGAGCGCGGCCATCACGAGTTGGACCTGCAGCTCGGCGAGCCGCTCCGGGGCCTCGGGCTCTATCCGCCAACGGGCATCGGCTCGGCGGCGGAGGCTGCCGAAGCCCGAGCAGGGGGCGTCGACCAGCACCTTGTCGACCGAGCCGGGCCGCACAGCGGGGCACCGGCCGTCGGCGACGACGATACCAAGCGGGCTGTCGAGCCGTTCGGCGTTGGCCGCGACCAGTCGGGTTCGGCTGAGACGCCGGTCGGCGGCGACCACAAAGGCCCCCAAGGCGGCAAGGCCGGTGGCCTTGCCCCCGGGGGCGGCGCAGAGGTCGACCACGATGTCCCCCGTTGCGACGCCGACCAGATCCACGATCTTCTGCGAGGCGATGTCCTGCACGTAGCCGTCTTCTCGGACGCTCGTGACAGCCGGACGGTTCATGGCCGTCAACGCCTCGGTGGTCGCCTCGGCTCCCAGGAACGCCGTCATCCGATCGACCAGCCATTCGGGATAGCTCAATTCGGTGGCCCGATCCGGAAACGTCACCGGGGCCTCGGCGACCTTCCGCAGGACGGCGTTGACGACCGAGCGGCCCCGACCTCGAACGGCGCCGACGGTGGCGTCCACCGCGGCGTGGGCCGGTGTGCCGAGGAAGGCCAGCTGATACGTCCCGATCTGGAGTGCGGCGGCCACCTCATCGTCGACCGGACCGACGAGAAACCGATCGGCCAGGTAGCGGCACGCCCTCCGCATCCGGGTCGATCCGTACACCAGCTCTGTCACGAACCGCCGGTCGGCCTCGCTCAACGTCGATCGGGCCAGCATCTCCGGCAGGACGAGGTTGGCGTAGGCGCCGCCGGTGTTGATCCGGACAACGGCCTCGATGGCAAGGCGGCGCGACGCCAACCCCGGCGCATCTGCGGACGGCTTACGGCCAGCTCGTTTCCCACCGCGCCCGGGTGGACGGCTCGTTCGATCAGCGGCCAAGCGATTCGTCCTCGGTCGGGTGAGCGCCGTTCCACCACTCGATCGCCGCCATCGACCGCCGACCGGCCGGTTTGACGGTGATGAGACGGAGAAAGGTGCCATTGCCGGCGGCCACCAGCACCGAACGACCTCCGTCGCCGTTGGGCATGAGGTGGAGCCGACCGGGGCGGTGCTCCTCGACCGTGCCGCCGGCCAGCGGATCGGCCGGGTCGACGACCCTCGACTCCTCGATGCCGAACCGCTCGCCTCGAAAAAGGCTCCACGCCCTGCCGATGCGTACCCGTCGGTGCAGCTCGACGGCGGGGAGCGAGAAGTCGAGCTCGTTCTCGGAACGGTCGATCTTGAGCGCCGTGGTCCCCTCGCCTTCTTGTGGTACCGGCTCGGGCAACGGCGCCGACAACACCTCGACCAGCAGTTCGGCGCCGAGGAGGGCCAGGCGGGCGGTCAGGGCGGCCGCCGACTCGTTGTCGTCGATGGCGGTCTCCAGGCAGCGATACACCGGGCCCTCGTCGAGACCCTCGGTGATTCTCATGATGCAGACACCGGTGCCAGGGTCACCGGCCAGGATGGCCCGTTCGACAGGCGCTGCGCCCCGCCACCGGGGCAGCAGCGAGAAATGTACGTTCAGCAGGGCCACCTGCTCCAGGAGATCGCGCCGCAACAGGCGGCCGTAGGCGACGACGACCCCGAGATCGATATCGAGGTCGACCAGATCGTAGGGGTCGTGCGAGACATCCAGTCCGAGATCGAGTGCCGCCATCTTGACCGGTGAGGGCGACGGTTGTGAGCGGCGGCCTCTGCGCCGATCAGGCTGGGAAACCACCAGCGGAACGTCGAACCCTGCGGCGACGATCGCCGACAGTGTCGGAACGGCAGCCTGAGGGGTGCCGAGAAAGGCAACCCGACGAGCACGCGAGGGCGGGGTCGCCAGCGGAGGTTCGATCACGAAAGCCGCAGCCCAATCGAGGGCGTGGTGCCGGTCGGCCCGACCCCGCCTCGCGTCTCAATGCCCGGGAGGGCGGAGTCGACATACCGTTCCCGAAGTTCGCGCAGCGCGTCGCGTCGCTGATCGGCCTCCAAGTGGTCGAGCAGCAACACGCCGTCGAGGTGGTCGAGCTCATGCTGGATCAGCCGGGCCAGCAGCTCGTCGGCTTCCAGGGACACCTCGTTGCCATCGAGATCGCGGCCCGTGACATGGACCTGCTTGGGTCGCACGATCTCCCACGAAAGGCCCGGTACTGACAGGCAGCCCTCGATGTAGCCCCATTCGCCCTCGGACTCGGTGATCACGGGGTTGACGATGGTCTGCGGGCCGTCGCCGATGTCGTAGACGAACAGCCGGCGCTGCACCCCGACCTGGGGAGCGGCCAGACCGATCCCCGGCTCGGCGTACATCGTCGCCAACATGTCGTCGGCCAGCTTCACCAGGCGACCGTCGATGTCGGTCACTTCGGAGGCCACGGCGCGAAGCACCGGGTCTCCGAAGATTCGTACCGAGTACGGGGTGTTCATGGCGAACCAGGTTAGTGTCCTGTCGGGCTGATCATGTCACTCCGGGTCGGCGGCCGACGCTGTCATCGGTTGCCGCCGCCGACTAGGGTGACGGCCAGTGCCCACTGAATCAACCCCTGCCGCGTCGGACGGTTCCGGCCACTACTTCAGTGCGCAACCCGACACCGCCTCCGAGCGGCGGACGGTGCGGCTTCATCTGCCCGACATCAGCCTCACGCTCACCACCGACCGGGGGGTGTTTGCCCGCGACGACGTGGATCCGGGAACCAAACTCCTACTGCTCCACGGCCCCGATGCCACGGCGACGGATCGCGAACTCGTCGATCTCGGATGCGGCTACGGGCCGATTGCCCTGACGTTGGCCCATCGCAACCCGCAGGCCCGCATCTGGGCGATCGACGTCAATGAGCGGGCCCGTTCCCTTTGCCGGGCCAACGCCACAGCCAACGGCCTCGAGAACATCACCGTCGTGGGGCCGGACGACTTCCCCTCCGATCTCCTTGTCGACCGGATCTGGTCGAATCCGCCCATACGCATCGGGAAGACAGCCTTGCACGACCTTCTGACCCGCTGGCTCGACCGTCTGAGCCCCGACGGCACCGCCCACCTCGTCGTCCAGAAACACCTGGGATCCGACAGCCTGCATCGCTGGCTCCAAGAGTCGGGTTGGGCGACCTCGCGCCGACGATCCCAGTCGGCGTATCGTCTGCTCGACGTGTCGGCCCGGCCCGCTGAGGCCTTCACCCATGGCGACGGGCTCGACACGGCGGCGCCGGAGTCCGAGTGATGAGGACCACCCGTCGATGAGCGGCAACACGGGCCCCCTGTCCCCCACCGATCTCAAGCGGCTCCACCGCGACTGGCGGCGCCGCGGCAACCAGACGCTCGGGTTGATCCTCGACGGCGTGCAGAACCCCTACAATCTGGGAGCCATCCTACGGTCGGCCGCCGCCTACCGGGTTGATCGGATCTGGCTCGCCCCTCCGACCATCTCGCCCGCCCACCCGAAGGTGGCCAAGACCGCGCTGGGGTGCGAACGCCTGGTCGCCAGCGAGGAGGTGGCCGACGGCCCAACGGCGGTGACGGCCGCCCGATCCCTGGGGATGACGGTCGTCGCGCTCGAGCTGACCGGCGCCGCCCGCCCGCTGTGGGAGCTGCCGTTAACCGGCGACGTCTGTCTGGTCGTCGGCCATGAGGAACGGGGCGTCCACCGGTCGGTGCTGGCCGAAGTGGATCATGTCGGCTTCCTCCCCCAACGGGGGAAAGTCGGCTCGCTGAACGTGGCTCACAGCGTCACCGGTGGCCTCTACGAGGTCACCCGTCAGGGCTGGTCGATCACCGACGGGTGAAGGAGATCATCCGGATCGCCGGCTCAGACCCGGGGCGGGTCGACCGCGATGCGAACTCGCTGCTTGGGGCGGGGGACAAGCCTCAACAGCTCGGCCAGCAGCTCCCACGGCTCCTCTGCGTCGTCAGCTGGAACCGAGATGAGATACCGGTCGTCTCGCCGGGGTCCGAAGAGTCGAAGAGCGCCCCACCGGTCCGGATCGGCCTCGGTGACGGTGAGCACGCCGGCGGCGTAGGCGGCCGCACCGGCCCCGCTCAGCTCCGCCAGGGCACCATAGGGCGGGAATTCGAGTTCCGCCCTCTGCACGGCCTCGGCTTCGGCGAACCGCTCCGGATCACCCGCCACAACGGCCTTGACCACCCGGTGATCGGGCAGTCGCGTCTGGATGACGAGCCGACCGCCAAACGCCCGTCCCCCGAGCAGCCGGGCGGCGAGAGCCGTGAGCGCCAACGCCTGCTCCGCGGCACGGTATCGGGGGGCCAGTAGCTCCTGGTCGAAGTCGAGAAACGCCACCACATCGCAGCGGTCGACGGCGTGCAGTGCGGCCTCGGTTCCGAGGATCACATCACTGGACCGAACACCGGCGCCGCCGCTCGCCGCCGTGAGCTCGGTGACCGATCGCCCCAGAAGCCGCTCCAGCTGCTCCGCAGCCCGACCGACGCCAAGCTGCAGCCGCTTCAGCGCCGTTCCGGCGCAGCTCGCACAGACCAACGGGCGGCGTTCACCGGTCGCCGGCGCCACCAGACCTCCGTCGTCCTCGATCATCACATGGCGACCGTCCTCGGTTCGCACCAGCTCACCGCAGGAGCGGCAGGCCAGCAGGCGGGCCCGACCCTTGCGATTGAGCACCAGAACCGCTGTCTCCGCTGATCGAACGATCTCGACCAAACGGCTGCTGAACAGATTGGAGAAACCCAACTCGTCGCGACGCCGGTCGACCACCTCGGTGACCGGCCAGCCATGCCGCTGCTCGGAGCGAGGGGCCCTGATCAGCCCATCGGCCACGTGTCGGGCGGCCAGGGACGGCACCGGGCTGACCAACAGGCAGCGGGCTCCGGCACGCCGCGCCCGTTCGATGGCCACATCACGGGCATGCCAGGTCGGTACCCGCTCCTCCTGGAGTGACTCGTCATGCTCGTCGAGCACGACCAGCGATCGAAGATCGGCCACCGGGGCCCAGACGGCGGAGCGGGCTCCGATCACGACGCCACCGGTGAACCCTCCACTCCACTGGCCCGGCTGCAGGTGCACCCTCACCCCATGTCGGCGCAGCCCGGCGGCCAGCCGGTGGGCACGGCGCACGTCGGGCACGATGACGAGACAGTCACCGAGGGTGTGCAGCTCCGCCAGCATCGGAATCATGTCGTCGTCGGGGCTGACCTCGAGACAGGTGATGGCGTCGACCGACTCGGGATCCACCGCGGCCGCCACGAGCCAGTCGTCGGCGCCGATCCCGTCACGGCCGGCCGATCGAGCCGCACTCATACCCGGTTGCGGACTCACACGTGAACCGGGGCGGGTTCGAATCATCCGATGCGGCGAGGCCGCCCGGAGGACCGCGGCCAGGCGACCGTGCCAGCGCCTGGCCGCCCATCGGGCCAGGTCCACCACGTCGGCCGGTGGCCCGACCGACGACACCTTGGTGATCGCGGCCAGGTCGGCGACGTCGACCTCGGTGGGCGTCACGTCGACTTCGGTGACCCAGCCGGCCACTCGTCGCCGGTTCAGGTCGAACCGGACCAGGGAGCCGATGGCGATCTCGTCGGCCCAGCGGGCCGGACACAGGTAGTCGAACTGGCGCTCGAGACCGGACACATCCGGCAAGACCCGGATGACGCGGTCACCGGGCTCCGGACCACGACGCTCGCCTGGCGACGGTGTCGACGCGGTCGGCGCTGCGACGTCGAACGAGCCGGGATCGAACAGCCGGTCCCGCTCGGTGCTCATCGAAGGACGGCGCCGGAGCGCCTACGTGCGACGGGACGGAGCCCGGCGCACGTTGACTTCGGAATTGAAGGTCGCAATCACCAAACGCCTACACCCCGAGAACCGACCGAAGATCGTCGGCGCGGTCGGTCCGCTCCCACGTGAAGGAGTCACCGGCTACGCGGCCGAAGTGGCCGTAGGCGGCGGTTCGGCTGTAGATCGGCCGCCGCAGTTCCAGGGCGTCGAGAATGGCCCCCGGCCGGAGATCGAACACCTCACGGACCGCATCGGAGATCTTGTCGGGGTCGACCTTTTCGGTGCCGAATGTCTCCACCATGATCGAAACGGGATGAGCGACACCGATGGCGTAGGCGACCTGCACCTCGCATCGATCGGCGGCACCGGCGGCCACCAGGTTCTTCGCCACCCAACGGGTGGCGTACGCTGCCGAGCGATCGACCTTGGAGGGGTCTTTTCCGGAGAACGCTCCGCCGCCGTGGCGGGCGGCGCCGCCGTAGGTGTCGACGATGATCTTTCGGCCCGTGAGGCCGGCGTCGCCGACGGGCCCACCGATCACGAACCGGCCGGTCGGGTTGACCAGCACCTCGTAGCCGTCATCGGCGAACTGCTCGGGAACGACCGGCCGGATGACGTTCTCGATCAGATCGGGGCGGATCATCGTGTCACGGTCGATCCCGTCGTCGTGCTGAGTCGAGATCAACACCGTCTTCAAACGGACCGGGCGACCGTTCTCGTAGTCGAACGTGACCTGCGTCTTGCCGTCGGGCCGCAGGTAGGGGACGGTGCCGGCCCGGCGGACATCGGCAAGCCGCTCGGCCAGCCGGTGCGCGAGGTGAATCGGCAGCGGCATCAGTACGTCGGTTTCGTCGCAGGCGTAGCCGAACATCATGCCCTGGTCGCCTGCGCCCTGCTCGTCGTAGATGTCGCCGGTGGCTCCCGAGGTGCGCACCTCCTCGGACTTGTCGACTCCCTGGGCAATGTCCGGCGACTGCTCGTCGATCGCCACCATCACGCCGCAGGTGTTGCCGTCGAAGCCGTACGACTCCTTGTCGTAGCCGATTCGGGTGATGGTCCGGCGCACCACCGACGGGATGTCGACGTAACCTTCGGTGGTGATCTCACCGACCACGATGGCCAGGCCCGTGGTGAGAAGGGTCTCGCATGCCACCCGGCTGTACGAGTCGGCGTCGAGCATTGCGTCGAGAATCGCATCCGAGATCTGGTCGGCCATCTTGTCGGGATGGCCCTCGGTGACCGACTCGGATGTGAAGGTGAAGTTGTTCACGGGTTCTGGCTTTCGCTTGGCAATCGATCGATGACCGCCGCAAGTACGGCCCGGGCAATTGCATCCTTGCTGGACAGCGGCACGACCTGAGCCGACCCGTCCGAGCCGAAGATCGTGACCTCATTCGTGTCGTGGGCGAAGCCGACCCCCGGCGCCGAGACGTCGTTGGCCACCAGGAGGTCCGCGCCCTTGCGTTTGAGTTTATCGGTGGCGTTGGCCTCCAAGTCGTCCGTTTCCGCCGCGAAACCGACCAAGACCTGGGTTTCGGGCTTCTGCTCACCGAGGGCGGCGAGGATATCGACCGTCGGTTCCAGTTCGACGGCGGGAATGCCGTCGGCTTTCTTGAGTTTCCGATCGGCCACCGAGACGGGCCGGAAGTCGGACACCGCCGCCGTCATGATCACCACGTCCGCCCCGTCGGACTCGGCCATCATCACCCGGTGCATCTCCCCCGCCGATTCCACCTCGACCCGGCGACGGACGCCGGGCGGTGTCGGGAGATGCGACGTCGTCACGAGGACGACATCCGCGCCCAACCCGGCCGCTTCAGCCGCCAGGGCGTGACCCTGCTTCCCCGAGGAGCGATTCCCGATGTAGCGGACGGGGTCGATGGCCTCCCGGGTCCCCCCGGCGGAGATGACGACCCGGCGACCGGCCAGCGGACCGTTTGCCGTGGCGGCCGGCGTGCCGCCGAGTGCGGCGATGACCGCGTCGACGATCGTCTCGGGCGAAGCCAGACGGCCGGTCCCGACATCACCGCCGGCCAGTCGGCCCTTCTCCGGGGGCACGATGATCGTGCCCCGTTCGGCCAGCACCGCCAGGTTCTCCTGGACGGCCGGGTGTTCCCACATCTCGGTGTGCATGGCGGGGCAGATGACGACCGGGGCCACGGTGGCGATCAGCGTCGCCGACAGCAGATCGGCCGACCGACCGGTTCGGTAGTCGGAGATGATCCGGGCCGTGGCCGGGCACACGAGAATGAGATCCGAATCCTGCCCGAGACGGGTGTGGGGAATCGGATTCGAGTCGGAGAACATCGACGTCTTGACCGGTTCCGACGCCAGCGCGGACAGCGTGGTCGGACCGATCATGTTGTGAGCGGCGTTGGTCAGCACCGGAATGACGTGGGCCCCTTCGCCGACCAGTCGACGGCAGACCTCGATCGCCTTGTAGGCGGCAATGCCGCCGGTGATCCCCAGGACGATCCTGCGATCCTGGAGTTCCACTGGCGGTTACGCAGCTCCGTCGGCGGACAGATCCGGCTTGACCGGCACGATCTTGTCGGCCGCGATCTCCTCGAAGGCGATCGACAAGGGCTTGCGGGCAACCGAGGTGACCTGCGGTGGCACCATCGCGCCCAATCCCTCACCCAGCTGACCGAAGTAGGCGTTGATCTGGCGGGCCCGGGTGGCGGCCACGGTACACAGCCCGAATTTGGACCCGGTGCGTTCCATGAGCTCCTCGACCTGAGGGCTCATCATCGTGTCGTACGTATCGGCCATGTAGGGGCATCCTCCAAGATAGCAGCAGCGTCTCAGTATACGGGCTGAGGACGGGAACTCGTGGCGTCAGAGCCCGGTGCGGCCGGAGGCGGCGCGGGCCTTCTCAATGACCGCCCACATCAGTTCGACGGTCTCGCCGATGTCGAGGTTGGTGATGATCTGGGCACCCAGTTCGCGACCGGCGTCGGCTTCCTGAGCGGCCTTCTGCACCCGCTGAGCCACCTTCTCCTCCGGGTCGCCTCGCCGGCGGAGACGGGCCTGCTGCTCGCTCTCCGACGGCGCCTGAAGGAAGATCAGCACTGCGTCGGGCTCACGCTCGATGACCTGGCGGGCGCCCTGCACGTCGATTTCCAGGATGACATCGCGCCCGTCGGTGTCTTCCAGCGTCGGGGTCCCGTAGTAATTGCCCAGGACCTCCGCGTACTCGAGGAAGCCGTCGTCGGCGATGCGCTTCTCGAACTCGTCGACGGTCACGAACTCGTAGGCCTCCGGCGACTCGGAGGGCCTTCGTTCCCTGGTCGTCCAGGATCGGCTCAACCACAGCTCCGGGTATTTCTCCACGAGAGCCTTCACGACGGTGCTCTTGCCCACGCCTCCCGGGCCCGACACCACGATCAACAGAGGGTCGTTGTTGTCCGCTCTGACGGTCAGGAGAACGCCTCCAGTAGCGCTTTGCGCTGTTGGGGACCCAGACCGGACAGCCGACGGGACTCGGCGATACCGAGCCGTTCCATCGTGCGGCGAGCCGTCACCTTCCCGACACCGGGCAGGGATTCCAGGGCGGCCAGGGTCTTGATCTTCGCCACCATGGGTTCTTCATCGGCACGAGCAAGCAGTTGCTCGAGGTTAATGGTGCCCATCTTCAGATCTTTTTTCACGTCGGCCCGGACCCGACGCGCCTCAGCCGCCTTCTGGAGTGCTGCTCTGCGTTGCTCGTCGGTCAGTTTCGGAGGCGTGCTCATGAGCGAACTCGATTGGAATCGATGGGCGATCGGAGAGACTGAACCCCAGACTAGCGGCAATCAGTCGTCGTCGTCCCGACCTTCGAGCCCGACGAACTCGGAGAAGAGCTCGGCCGCCGCCGCCGCCGGATCGTCGGCCAATGTGACCGCCCGACCCACCACCAGTAGGCCGGCACCCTCGTCGAGGGCCCGCCGGGGGGTCAGAGGATACGGCTGATCGTGGTTGTCGGCTCCCTCGGCTCGGATTCCGGGCACGACTCTGAGTGTCCGGGGGGAAAGTTCACGGGCCTCCCGGAGGTTGGCTCCCGAGCAGACGATGCCTTCACATCCGGCTTCGACGGCCAGCCGGAGGCGGTTCGGCATGATGTGGGCCGGTGCCTCGGAATCGCTGGTGAGCACGGTCACGGCCACCGCGATCGGATCCGGAAGGTCGGCGTTGCGGGCGCCGTTGCGAAGGCCGTCGACCCCGGACTTGAGCCTGGCCTCACCACCGTGAGCGTGCATCGTCAGGTATTTGACGCCGAGTGCTCCCGCCACCTCGGCCGCCTTGCCGACAGTGGTCGGGATGTCGTGCAACTTGAGGTCGAGGAACACCTCGAAGCCGTTGTCGAGCATGGTGCCGACAGCGTCGGGACCGGCGGCCGTGAACAGCTCCAACCCGACCTTGGCCACCCCGAACCAGGGCGACAGCTGCCGGGCCAGCCGGACGGCTTGGACCAGATCGTCGACATCCAGCGCCAGGGCCGTCTTGGCCCGCATCTCCGGGGCGAGACCGTCCTTCGTCTGCTCGCTGGTTTTGGTCACGAGGTGTTCTCCTGGTGTCAGTGTCCCTGAATGTCAGAGTCAGAGTGTGGCGGTGCCGATCAGGTCACGGTAAGTCCCTACCTTCTGCATAGCACACCAGTCGTCCAGTTCGGCGACCAATCTGCCGACGATTCCGGGATCGGCGAAGGATGCGGTGCCGATCTGCACCGCGTCGGCACCGACTCGAGCGTATTCGACCACGTCGGCGACACGGGCGATGCCACCCACACCGACGATTGGCAGATCGGGGCAGGCCGCACGGACATCGGCCACTGCCCGCACCGCCAGCGGCTTGATGGCCGGCCCAGAGACTCCGCCGCCGCCCCCACCGAGAACCGGCTTGCCGGTCACCGGATCGATGACCAACCCGAAGAAGGTGTTGACCAGTGTCACCGCCTCCGCTCCCCCATCCCGTGCAGCCCGGGCGATATCCGGCAGACCGACGAGTCCGATATTCGGGCTCAGCTTCGCCCAACGGGGCCGGTGGCAGCCGTCGGTGGCGGCCAGAGCGGCGTTGGTCATCTCCGTGGAATGGGCGAACATCTCGTTGCCGGCTTCGGTGTTGGGGCACGAGATGTTGACCTCGACGGCCACGACCTCGGCCGGTGCGTCGGCCAACAGCTCGGCGGCTCGGCGATAGTCGTCGATGCTGCGACCCCAGATCGAGGCCACCACCGTGGCCCCGGTGGCGAGCAGTTCCGGCAGCTCACCGGCCAGCCACGCTTCCACACCGGGTCCCTGCAGGCCGACCGAGTTGATCATGCCTCCTGCCGTGGCGTGGACCCGGACCGGCGGATTGCCGGACCACGCATACGGGGCCAGCGACTTGACCACCACCGCCCCGAGGGAGGACAGATCGCAGTAGGCACCGAGTTCGGCCCCGTGACCTGCCGTGCCTGCGGCGGTCATGATCGGATTGGCCAGTGTCACGGAGCCGACAGTGGTCGTCAGGTCGGTCACGGCCTGCCGATCGCGGCCGGTGGACTCACGGCGGCAGCCGGTCTCACCCGTTCTCCCGACCCTGGCCGTGGATGGCTTGCAGCGGACGGACCCGCAGCGGTTGATCGGCGAGATCGACCATGCCCCGGGCAGCCGCCAGGGCGGCGGCCACCGTGGTCACCAGCGGGATGCCGTGCCGGCCGGCGGCTCGTCGGATGTAGGCACCATCGGCCCGGGGACCACGGCCTCTCGGCGTATTGATGACCAGCGATATCCGACCCTGTTCGATGAGGTCGACGGCGGTCACGTCACCTTGGCCGAGTCGGGCCACGACCTGCTCGACCGGCAGTCCCGCCCGCTCGAGGTGGGCGGCCGTGCCGGCCGTGGCGACCATGCAGTGACCGAGTTCATGGAGGCGGCGGGCCACCGTCAGACCGTCGTCCTTGTCCCGGTCGGCCAGCGAGAGGAACACGCAGGCCTGCCCGGTTCGGGGCAGGACCGTCCCTGCCGCCAACTGGCTCTTGATGAAGGCGAGTCCCGGCGACACGTCAATGCCCATCACCTCGCCGGTCGACCGCATTTCCGGCCCGAGCAAGGCGTCCGACTCGGGGAACCGGTTGAAAGGTAGGACGGCCTCCTTGACCGCCCAGTACCGGGGGTCGACGTCGTCCCAAAGCAGACCCTCGGCCCGCAGCTCGGCCAGCGTCGCACCGGTCATGACCCGCGATGCGATCTTGGCCAGAGGCCGACCCGTGGCTTTGGCCACGAACGGCACCGTCCGCGATGCACGGGGGTTGGCCTCGATGACGAACACGTCTCCGTTGCGCACGGCGAACTGGACGTTCAGCAGGCCCAGCACGTCGAGTTCGGCGGCGATCCGGGCGGTGTAGTCCCCCAGGCGGTCGACGGTTTCCGGTGCGAGCGAACGAGGGGGCAGGACGCATGCCGAGTCGCCGGAGTGTACGCCGGCCTCCTCGAGATGCTCCATCACACCCCCGATCAGTACCTCACCGGTTCCATCCCGGACGGCGTCGACGTCGACCTCGATGGCGCTCTCCAGAAAGCGATCGATCAACACCGGCCGTTCGGCCGAGAGACCGCCCTCCCGGCCGAGGCTCCCGAACCCGGCCAGCTCGTCCATCGCCTCGGCCAGGTGGGCCCGGTCGTCGACGATCTGCATCGCCCGCCCACCGAGGACGTAGCTCGGCCGGACGAGCACCGGGAAGCCGATGCGGTCGGTGATCGCCTGTGCCTGCGGAAGGTCGACCGCGGTCCCGCCGGCCGGCTGCGGAATCTTCAGCTCGTCGCAGATCGCGTTCCATCGCTCGCGGTCCTCGGCGGCGTCGATCGAGTCGGGTGACGTCCCGGCGATCAGCTCGCTCGGGATCTGGCCCGCCAGCTTCAACGGCGTCTGGCCGCCCAGTGAGACGATGACGCGGTCGGGGCGCTCGGCGTCGATGACGTTGAGGACGTCCTCCGTGGTGAGCGGCTCGAAGTAGAGCCGGTCGGAGGTGTCGTAGTCGGTGGAGACCGTCTCGGGGTTGCAGTTGACCATCACGGTCTCGAACCCGGCCTCCCGCAGGGCGAACGACGCGTGAACGCAGCAGTAGTCGAACTCGATGCCCTTCCCGATCCGGTTCGGACCGGAGCCGAGGATGACCACCTTCGGCCGGTCGGACAGCCGCACCTCGCTCTCGTCCTCGTACGTCGAGTAGTGGTACGGCGTCTCGGCGGCGAACTCGGCCGAGCACGTGTCGACGGTCTTGTAGGTCGGCGTGACGCCGAGCGCGAGCCGCCGCTCGCGCACCGCCGCCTCGGTCGCTCCCCACAGGTGCGCCAGCTGCCCGTCGGAGAACCCGAGCCGCTTCGCCCGCCGCATCGCCCGCCGCTCGATCGTGCCGATGTCCTGCTCGGCGAGGGCATGACGCTCCTCGACGACGATCGCCATCTGGTCGAGGAACCACGGGTCGATGCGGGTCGCTTCGTGCAGACGGTCGAGCGGGATGCCCCGGCGGAGGGCCTCGCCGACCTGGAAGATCCGATCGGGCGTGGCGACGGCCGCCGCGGCGAGCAGCGCCGCGTCGTCGAGCTCGTCGAGCTCGTTCTCGCCGGGGTCGCAGTTCAGCCCGAGGC
>JBFHEP010000023.1:0-22088 GCA_041584095.1 Acidimicrobiales bacterium
GCCTGGATCGAAGCCGCGCCGGGGTGATGGACTCCAAACCGGCGACCGTCGAGCAGATCTCGACCCGACTGGCGGAGGTCCGGCAACGTATCGACGCCGCCCGGATGCCGGGTCATGAGGTGTCGATCGTCGCCGTCACCAAGACCTTCGGTCCGGAGCTCGTCGAACACGCGGTGACCGCCGGGCTCACGGCCTTGGGTGAGAACTACGCCCAGGAGTTGGCGGCCAAGGCCGAGGCCTTTCGGCAGCGTTCACCGGATCTGGCCAAGCGAGTCCGTTGGCACTTCATCGGCGGGCTGCAGAGCAACAAGATCAAGCTGCTGGATGACCTGGTCGACCTCTGGCAGACCATCGACCGGCGATCGCTGGTGAAGGAGTTGGCGAAGCGCCGGCCCGGTGCGGCCCTGCTCATCCAGGTGAACACGACTGACGAGCCGCAGAAATCGGGGTGTGCCCAAGCCGAAGTCGGTGCTCTGATCGACGACGCCCGTGACCGGGGACTCGACGTCCGCGGGCTGATGACGATGGGGCCCACGGACGGTTCCGATCCCCGCGCGGCATTCGAACTCCTACGGCGCCTCGGAGCCGAACACGACCTGGCGGAGCTGTCGATGGGTATGAGCGCCGACTACGAGATCGCAGTGCGTCACGGGGCGACCATGGTCCGTATCGGCTCGGCGCTGTTCGGCCCCCGAGAGCGCTCCTGACGTCGATCCGGGTATGCGCAACGGGGCCGGCCGGGCCAACTAGAATCTGGCGCAAGGAGAAAGAGCGATGTCGCTGTTACGTGCCTTGAGAGCCTATGTCGGTCTGGGCCCCGACGATGACTATGACGATCTCGGCGTCGATCCAAGGGGCCGCCGTACCTCGGCGGCCGCCGCCGGACGGGCTCGTCCATCCGACCGTCAGGTCCGACCCAGGCGGGGCGGCTACCTCGACGACCTCGAGCCGCGCTTCGACGGTGATGTCGACGACCTCGACGTCGTCGACATCACCACGGCGAGGATCGACGCCCGCCGGGCCGACGGCACCGCAGACCGGCGAGAACGGCAAGCAGCCAACCACAGACGGTTCCGGACCGGCCGGGTACCCGATCGCCAGCTGCGACTCGACCAGAATCAACGCCTGCTCGAGGAGCTTCGGCCCAACCCCTTCGACGAGTTCGAGGTCGACCCAACCGAGTTCGACCCGATCGACGAGTTCCCGACATTCGATGAAGCAGAACCAGCCGAAGGAGCCATCGTGCGTTCTATCGAGTCCGCCCGAAGCCGCCCCAGAACTTTGACCCCCGAGTCGTTCGCCGACGCGAAGGAGGTCGGTGACGAGTTCAAGCGGGGCACGCCCGTCGTGGTCAACCTCCAGGGTCTCGACAGGGAGCTGGTTCGTCGACTCGTCGATTTCGCCAGCGGGATCTGCTACGCGCTCGACGGGAGCATGGAGAAGCTGGCTCCCCAGGTCTTTCTCCTCACCCCCGAAGGGTTGCATGTCTCCGACGACGACCGTCGCCGAATCGAGCAGCGGGGTTACGCTAGGTAGCCCATGAACGTCTCAGATATTCTTTGCGTTGCCGTTCTGCTGTTCGAGTTCGTCTTTCTGCTGCGGCTCGTCCTGTCGTTTTTCCCGATCCAACCCGATACCGCCTGGGGGGCGGTCCGTTCGATCTCGGTAGCCGCCACCGAGCCGGTGGTGATGCCGCTACGACGGGTGGTGCCGCCCCTGCCCGGCGCCATGGCGGGCTTCGGGATCGCCGAGCTGCTGATCCTGATCGCGCTCCAGATCGTCGCCCAGATCATCTGCTGAACAGACCTGGTCGGGCGCCGTCGACCCCATCGTGCAACGATGTTCACGCCCCGTCGATAATCGTTCCGAACCGTGTTATGACAACGTGGGCGATTGGTCTACGTGTTGGTTAACCTAGACGGATGCCATTGCAAAGCGACAAGCTGCGACTTCTCCGACGGATCCCCGACATCCGCTTCGAGGAGGAACCGAGGGGATACAGCAAGGATCAGGTCGACCGGGTGCTGGCCAATCTGGCACCGCTCGCTGATGAGATCGAACGGCTGCAGTCCCGTCTGTCCGAGGCCGAGAACCGGGCTGCGGCAGCCGAGGCCCGCCTGGTCGAGGCTCGGAGCCCGTCGAGGTCGGCGGCGCCCGACATGCCGCCGGCACCCCAGCCCGACTTCGACGAGACGCTGCGCAACACATTGGTCTCGGCCCAACGTCAGGCCGACACCACGATTCGGGAGGCCAAGGAGGAAGCCGAACGTCTGCGGACCGAGGCCGAGTTCCAGTCGAACGCCCTCCTGGCCGACGCCCGCGACCAGTCAGCGGAGATGACCACCGAGGCGGTGGCTTATCGGGAGCGCCTGATGTCGGAAGCGGCCGCTGAACGGGCCCGCCTTCTCGAGGAAGCTCGTGACGAGGCACGGAAACGCCTCGAAGCCGTCGAAACAGAACTCGCGACGGCCCACGACTCCGAACGCACCCGTCTCCTCGGTCAGATCACCGAGCTGGAGGAGACCCACGCATTGCTTCAGCAGGACGTGCTTCGGTTCGAGGAGCACCTCGCATTGCGCAGCGCCCAGGTCAAAGCCGCACTGGAAGACATCTCCGTCGTTCTGGAGGATCCGAAACGGCTTCGCAGCAGCGATGGCATCGAACCGGCCCAGCTGAAGGAGTTCAACGCCGACAACTACCCGCCGATCGCGGTGGAGGTGGTGGCACTCAACGAGCTCGAGGCCGAGGCCCATACATCCGTCGAGGCAACCGAGAAGGCGGAAGACACGATCAGCGCGGCCGATCTCGATGTGTTGGCCCCCGATCCGAATGTTGATGTCGACGAAGGCATCGACCACGACCTCGGCGATGGCCTCGCGGTCCAGACCGGCGACTTCGATCCAGCCGAGATCGTCGACAGCGGCGACGTACCGGCCGATGACGACGGTGAGCCGACCGACGGGATGGTCGATCTCGACGCGGCCGAGGACGTCGACGTCATCGGCGACCCCCAGCTCGGCGTCGACACGCAGGTCATCCCGCCACCGCCCGCCCCGTCGGGCGAGGCCGAGGCGGCAGCCAATGGCGACGGAGTGACCGGGGATCCGTTTCTCGACGAGCTACGCCGGGTGACCACGGAGGATCCGGAGTCCGACGACGCCATCGCCGATTTCCTCGACGACAAACAGGACCGAGGCGGCGGCGGCTGGTTCGGTCGCGGACGCGGCTAGGGAACGAAACCCGCCTGGACCGGTGCCGCACCACACGCACTCCCTTCCAGCCAACAGGTTTACGCGACCCACTCCCTTCCCAGCCAAGAGGTTTGCGTGCTTTGGCGTTGTCACGACCCCCAATCGCGCAAACCCGCCACGACGCCAGCGTTCTTCAGCACCCTGCTAGCCGATCGGCTCGAAGTCGAAGCCGACCTCCTGCCCGTCGATAGTGGTGGTCGCCGCCAGGTTCCGACCCTCCGTCAGCTCCACGGCGAGTACCTGGCTCTGCAGCCAGCCCAGGTGGGGCCGCAGGGAGGCGGCCAGATTCTTGGGGAGATCGAGCGTCAGCCGGATCCGGTCGGTGACCTGTAGGTCACGATCCTTGCGCTCTTGCTGGATGACCCGAACCAGATCGCGTGCCCGGCCTTCGGCCTCGAGCTCCGGGGTGACGTCGGTGTCGAGAACGACGACGGCCGAGTTGTCGGGAAGCGCCGCTGCCGTGACCCCGTCAAGTGGCTGGAGCCGCAGGTCGAACTCGTCGGGCTGAAGTACCTGGTCGCCGACGGTCACGGTGCCGTCCGTGTTGGCCGTCCAGTCGCCGGCCTTCGCCATCTTGATGACCTTCTGCACCTCAGGACCCAGCCGGGGACCGAGCACCCGCCCGTTCGGCTGCAAGCGGAAGGAGCCGAACTCGGCGACGTCGTCGGTCAGATGAACGGACTTGACGTTGATCTCGTCGGCCAGCAGGTCGGCGAAGGGAGCCAGGTCGTCGACGTCGGCTCCGGCGATCACCGCTCTCGCCAGCGGCAGGCGGATACGCAGCCCGTGCGAGTCGCGCAACGACAGGGCCGTGGATGCGGCCGCCCTGACGCGATCCATACCCGACACGAGATCGTGATCGGCCGGCAGTTCGGAGGGGTCGGGCCAGTCCTGGAGATGGACGCTCGACTGGCGCTCACGCCCGCCGACCAACCCACTCCACATCTCCTCGGTGATGTAGGGAAGCAGCGGAGCTGCCGTCTTGGTCAACGTGACCAGAACGGTGTAGAGGGTGTCGAGGGCGTCGGTGTCGACCGAGCCGCCGTCAGCGTCCCCATTCGTGTTCCAGAACCGTTCGCGGCTCCTGCGGATGTACCAGTTCGTGAGCGCGTCGAGAAAGCCCTGGATCGACTCGGCGGCGCCGGCGAGATCGTAGGCGTCGAGGCACCTGGTGGTCGCCTCGACCATCTCGCGGGTCTTGGCCAGGATGTAGCGGTCGAGCACGTCGGGCGAATCGGTGCGGACCGAGGCCCGATAGCCGTCGGCATTGGCGTAGAGGGTGAAGAAGCTGTAGGCGCTCCAGATCGGATTGAGCACCTGGCGGACGACCTCGCGGACATCGGAACCGTCCTTCTCGATACGCAGGTCGAGGCCACGCAGGATCGGCGAACTCATGAGATACCAGCGCAGCGCGTCGGAGCCCACCGTCTCGAAAACCTCGAGCGGATCGGGGTAGTTGCGAAGCTTCTTCGACAACTTGAGACCCTCGGCGTCGAGCACGACGCCGTGACAGATCACATTGGAGAAGGCCGGCTCGTCGAAGAGCGCAACAGACAGCACGTGCATGGTGTAGAACCAGCCTCGGGTCTGGGCGATGTACTCGACGATGAAGTCGGCCGGGTTGTGATCCTCGAACCGCTTCACGTTCTCGAATGGATAGTGAAGTTGGGCGAAGGGCATCGAGCCCGACTCGAACCAGCAGTCGAGCACCTCCGGCACCCGACGCATCATGGACTGGCCGGTCGGGTCGTCGGGGTTGGGCCGTACCAGATCGTCGATGAACGGGCGGTGAAGGTCGTCGGGGCGGACGCCGAAGTCGGCCTCGAGTTCATCGAGGCTTCCGTAGACGTCGATACGGGGGTAGGCCGGATCGTCGCTGCGCCAGATCGGGATCGGGGAACCCCAGAACCGGTTGCGGCTGATCGACCAGTCGCGGGCACCCTCGAGCCACTTGCCGAACTGCCCGTCGCGGACATGATCGGGGATCCAGTTGATCTTCTTGTTGGCGGTGAGCAGCTCGTCGGTGATCTCGGTCACCTTCACGTACCAGGAGTTGATTGCCCGGTAGATGATCGGCGTGTCGGTCCGCCAGCAGTGAGGGTAGTTGTGGTCGTAGGTTTCATGGCGGAGCACCCGATTGCGCTCTTTCAGCCAGCGGATGACCTCGGGATTGGCGTCGAAGACGTTCTGGCCGGCGAAATCGGAGACCTCGGCGGTGAAACGACCCTCGTCGTCGACCGGGACGACGAGCGCGATGCCGTTGGCCTCGCCGATCCGCTGATCGTCCTCACCGAAACCGGGGGCGGTATGGACCACGCCGGTTCCCTCGCTGGTGTCGACGAAGTCGTCGGCCAGAACCCGGAAGGCGTTCTCCCAGCCCTCGAAGTAGGGGAACAGCGGTTGGTAGACGCGGCCGACGAGATCGGCGCCCTTGACCACCATGGTCGGGGTCACCCCTTCGCCGAGCTCGGCCTGGTAGCGCTCGAGAGCAGCCTCGGCCAGAACGAGGTGACCGGTGAAGGGGCTGTTGTCGGGGGCGGGGACGACGGCGTAGTCGATGTCGGCTCCCACCACGAGGGCCAGGTTGGACGGCAGCGTCCACGGCGTGGTCGTCCAGGCCAGCATGGTCATCGGACCGGGGTCGCCGGGCGCCGTTTCCAGCTCGAAGCCGATGGTCAGGGCCGGATCCTGGCGGGGTCGAGTGGCGTCATCGAGGCGGATCTCGAAGTTCGACAGCGGTGTCTCGGCCCCCCACGAGTACGGCATCACCCGGTACGCCTCGTAGACGAGGCCCTTGTCCCACAGCTGCTTGAACGCCCAGATGACCGACTCCATGTAGTCGCGATCCATCGTCTTGTAGTCGTTCTCGAAATCGACCCATCGGGCCTGACGGGTGACGTAGGACTCCCATTCCTTCGTATAGCGAAGAACCGAGGTGCGGCAGGCCTGATTGAACTTGTCGATCCCGTAATCGGTGATGGCTCGACGACCGCTGATCCCCAGCTCCTTCTCGGTTTCCATCTCCGCCGGCAGGCCGTGGCAGTCCCATCCGAAGTTGCGTTCGACCCGGTTTCCCCGCATCGTCTGAAACCGGGGAATGACATCCTTCACATAGCCGGTCAGCAGATGCCCGTAGTGGGGGAGACCGTTGGCGAACGGTGGGCCGTCGTTGAAGACGTACTGGCTGCCGCCTTCGGTGGCAGGAGGCCGTTGCTCGACCGAGGCGGCGAATGTGCCCTCATCCTCCCAGCGCTTCAGAATCGCCCGCTCGATCGCCGGATAATCGGGACGCGGGGGAACTGAAGGGTAGGGGGATGCATGACGAGAAACCATGAGGCCACGATAGCCAGGTCGAACGGGGGAAATCGGCCAATTCCATGTCGAACGGGTGTTGCGGTGTAGTCCGGGACGATGCCGGGGACCGGCTTCGCGACGCAGCGCGATGTGGTCCGTCGGTCGTGTCGTTGCGGTTGACGTGACTGGCCTCTACAATACGCCGACCTATTGGCCGTGCCGCCCCGACGGGGTGGACGAGGGGTCGAGCCGGTTCTCGTGCCCCTACGTGGATGAGATCCGTCCCGGTCGGAAAGCAGAGAAGGCGACGCCAACGTGGCAACGAAACGCTCAGCGGCCAAGAAGTCGGCCAAAAAGTCTTCCGGGCGCAAGCCCGTCAAGAAAGCGGCCGCGAAGTCGACAAGGAAGGCGACCGTCAAGAAGTCCACCACCGGCCCGGCAACGAGGAAGGCGAGCGGCGGAACGCCCCGAAAGTCGACAAAGAAGTCGGCCGCCAAGAAGTCGGCGGCCAAGAAGTCGGCTGCGGCCAAAAAGTCGGCTCCGGCGAAGAAGTCGGCGAAGAAGACCACGACGAAGGCAACCCGAAAGACGACAAAGAAGCCGGCGAAGAAATCCACGAAGAAGACCACGAAGAAGACCACGAGGAAAACACCCCGAAAAACCGCCGCAAGCAGCTCGACGAAAAAGGCCGCCGGCGGTAGGAAAGCAACGAAGAAGGCGTCGGCGAAGAAGGCGGCCCCGCGTGCCCGCGCGACGAAGCGGGCTGCGAGCGGCACGAGTTCCCGATCCTCCACCAAATCAGGATCCACGACCACGAGGAACAAATTGACGAGAACGACAACCCCCACCGAACCGGCAAATCGCACGATTCCCAAGAGCTACAAGTATCTGCATGACGCGAAGTGGCTGGCGAAACAGCGGGAACGTCTGCTCGAAGAGCGGGCCAACTACACGTCGAGCGCCGATCGGCTCGCCGCCGAGGCCGCTGCGCTCATGGCCGATCGTGAGCCGGGAGACGTTCAGTTCGACGAGGAATCGGGTGAAGGCGACACGATTGCGGTCGAACGTGATCGGGATCTCGCCCTCTCGGCGGCCGCCCGCCAATCGGTGGCCGACATCGACGCCGCACTCGAACGTCTCGACAACAACACCTACGGTCTGTGCCTGGCGGGCGATGACATCATTCCCAAGGAACGGCTCGAGGCCATTCCCGAAGCCTCGGTATGCGTGACACACAAGACGTCGATGTTCTGATCCGTCGGACCGTCGGCGGGCTTCGCTGGGCGCTTCCGATGGTTGTCGCCGTCGCGGTCGTCGACCAGCTGACCAAGCAGTGGGCACTCGATCGACTGGCCCCCGGGTCGTGTGATGTACCGGGAGCATGCATCGACCTCGTGGCCGGTGCTCGATTCCACCTCGTGTTCAATACCGGCGCCGCCTTCGCCCGCGGGCAGGGTTTCGGTCAGATTCTCGGGGTACTGGTCAGTATCATCACGGTTGCGCTTCTGGTGGCGGCGGCTCGCCGGACCGACCGGATCGGGCCCGCGCTTCTCGGGCTCGTCGCCGGCGGCGCGATCGGCAACCTGATCGATCGGGTGACCAGGGCCGAGGACGGCTTTCTGTCCGGTGCCGTCGTCGACTTCGTCGATCTGGGATGGTGGCCCGTCTTCAATGTCGCCGACGCCGCCGTGGTCTGCGGAGTCGTGGGGTTCGTGGCCCTGGCCTGGCTGCGTCCAGAGGCCGAGCCCGTCCATCGTCCCGACGGCGGTCCCGCAGCCGATCCGAATGCCCGACACGAATCCGACCCGAGGTCGTCGGATGTGCGCGACGGCCATCCACCCTCGTCCGACGAGCAGCCGTCGGGTGCGGACCACAGCGGGTGACGACCCTCCGCGTCGTCAGCGAGACCATTCCGTCGGCGCTGGCCGGGCAGCGCATCGATCGGGTGGTGGCCATGATCGCAGGTGTGAGCCGTAGTCAGGCGCTGGCCCTCCTCGAGGCCGGAAAGGTGACCGTGGGCGACACGGTTCCCGACAAGCCGTCGCAGCGGGTCGAGGTCGACGATGTTGTCGTCATCGAGATCGTCGACGTCGACGACTCGCTGCAAGCCGATGCGTCCGTGCCGATCACGGTTGTCCACGCCGACAGCGACGTGGTGGTCGTCGACAAGCCGGCGGGACTGGTCGTGCACCCCGGCTCCGGGGTGGCGGTCGGAACCCTGATCCATGGGCTGTTGAGCCGGTTCCCATCGCTTCGAGACATGGCCGCAGCCGACCCGGTGTCGGAGCGGCCCGGCGTTGTCCACCGAATCGATCGGGGCACGTCGGGCCTGCTGGTCGTCGCGCTGAACGACGACGCCTATCGACACCTCGTCGGTCAGTTCTCCAGCCGATCGGTCGGGCGGCTGTATCGGGCCCTGGTCGTCGGCGACGTCGAATCCGACGCCGGGCTCATCGACGCCCCACTCGGCCGGTCGCCCCGTGACCCGACACGTCGAGCTGTTGTCGCCGACGGGAAGGTGGCTCGCACCCACTACCGGGTGGTTCGCCGCTTCACCGACCCCCGCTGCTCGCTCGTTGAATGCCGGTTGGACACGGGCCGGACCCATCAGATCCGGGCGCACTTCTCCGCCATCGACCATCCCATCGTCGGCGACGACCGCTATGGCGGCACACGCCTGGGTCTGCCGTTGGAGCGCCCGTTCCTGCACGCAGCCGAGCTTCGATTCGAGCATCCTCGGACCGGCGAGTCGATGCGCTTCGAGTCGGCGCTGCCGGCCGACCTCGCCGCCGTACTCCGCCGTCTGGAGGTCAGCCGGTTGGACGCTCAGGCGAGCGAGACGGAGGCCGAGTGACCAGTTCGTCGAGGGGTCTCCGAGGGCGACCCGCCGAACGGCCGGGCTCCTCGGCGGAACCCTCGTCGGAGTGGTGGCCGAGAGCGATGGTGGCCACCAGCCGGTGCGACGGACCAATGCCGAATTCCTCCTTCAATGCCGGCTCGTGATCGAACGGTCCGAACAGGCACGCCCCGATACCCTTCTCAACGGCCAGCAGCAGCAGATTCTGAGTGACGGCGCCGGCATCGACCCACCAGTAGGGGACCGGCCAGCGGTCGGCGGAGTCGCGTCCGGTGGCGGCTTTGTCGGGCTCGGCGTAGCGAGCAGGATACCGACCGGGTTCGGTCGTGACGATGACGAGGACGGGAGCGTTCAGCAGTCGCTGCCAGCGGAACCCCGCACGTCGCTCGGGCGGGAGGGTGGTGTCCCAGTAACGGCCCACGAGTTCGGGGGTGTCGAGGAGGACGAAACCGGCGGCTTGGCAGTTGCCGGCAGACGGGGCTCGCCGAGCTGTGTCGAGCATACGGATGACCAGATCGGGATCGAGCAGGTCGGGGGCGAACGACCTGGTCATGCGTCGACGGCGGATGGCGAGATCGACCGGGTTGGTCGGGTCGGCCGATTCCACCGCCTCCCGGTCGGTCACGAGGACGTCGGCCAGGGTTGACCACCTCCGGCGATGGCGGCGATGTCGGCCAGCGAGAACGTCTCCAGCCGCTGCTTCATCTCGTTGCCGATGGTGTGCCAGATCGACAGCAGCACGCATTGACCCTCGTGGTCGCAGGCGCCGTCGGTGTGCGGGTCGCCGAAGTCACCGAGCACGATGGGCCCGTCGACGGCACGCAAGATCTCGGCCAGGTTGATCTCGGCCGGGGGACGGGCCAGCACATAGCCGCCGCCGACCCCCCGTTTCGACCGGACCAGCCCTGCGCCCTTGAGCGCAAGCAGGATCTGCTCGAGATACGGCTGGGGAAGACCGGTTCGTTCGGCGATGTCCCGAACCGTCGTTGGACCCGACACGTCTTGATGAAGAGCCAACGACAGAAGCGCTCGACTGGCGTAATCGCCCCGGGTGGACACTCTCACCCCAACAAAGGTAGCGGCTGGCGGCCCGCCCAGTGGTTCCCAAGATCCGGCGCCTGCCGACGGTGGGTCGAGATCGGCTGTGGCTAACAAGTTTTGCCGGTGTCATTGTTGGGCGGGCGCCGTGCTGGCACAATTGAACCAATGACGGATGACAAACACCTCGCAACCTCGGGTTCAGCCAGGTGACACCAGAACCCGTCGTCCAGGTCCCGGCTGCGGTGAATGTCGAATCACCGAACGGGTCCTCGGCGGACGACATGGTTCTTCCGGCATACGGCCGTGGGTGCCTGACCGATCTGTTGCCGGCCCTCACGTCGGCGAACCCCGGTCCGCTTCCCGTGCAGTTCGGACCTGGCACGCGGGTGCTTTTCGTGCTCGATGGGCTCGGTTGGGAGCAGATGGACCGTTGGCGTCACCTGCTTCCCAACGTGAGCTCGTTTCTCGGTGACTCGATCACCACCGTGGCACCGTCGACGACGGCGTCGGCGCTCACGTCGATCACCACGTCGCTGCCACCCTCACAGCACGGCATCGTCGGGTACCGAATGGTTGTCGACGGCATGGTGTTCAACTCGTTGCGGTGGGGGAGCACCGAGCGGCCCGACTGCCGCACGACGGTACCCCCCGACCTCATCCAGCCCTACGCCCCGTTCATGGGGCGGCCCATGGCCCTCGTGACGAAGGCCGAGTTTCAGACGACGGGGTTCAGTCGGGCCCACCTGCGCGGTGGTCGGCTAACCGGCTACCGCACCCCGGCCGTCCTGGTTCACGAACTCGCCCGCATCGTCCGCTCCGGCGAGGAGGTCGTCTACGCCTACTACGACGGCGTCGACAAGGTGGCCCATGAGTACGGCCTCGGCACGGAATACGAGGCGGAGCTTGCGTTCGTCGACAGGATGGTGGGTGATGTTGTCGACGCCCTGCCGTCGGGAACGACGCTCGTCATCACCGCCGATCACGGTCAGGTCGACTGCGGCGACCGGCTCAAACCCGTCAACGCGGAGATGCTGGAAGCCGTCACGATGTTCTCGGGTGAGGCTCGGTTCCGTTGGTTGCACTGCGACCGGAGCGACATCGGCCGGGTCGTCGAGGCGGCCGTGGCCCACCACGGTCACGAGGCATGGATCCGTAGCCGGGACCAGATCCTCGATGAGGGCTGGTTCGGGCCCGGGATGACGAGCGGCGTCGTCGATCGCCTCGGCGACGTGGCCTTGCTGCCGTTCGAACCGATCGGATACGCCGATCCAGCCGACACCGGACCCTTCGAGCTGATCGGACGCCACGGTTCACTGACCGCAGCGGAAATGCTGGTTCCCTGCGTGGCCACTGTCGTGTAGCATCGGCCGCGCCGACCGTTCGATCTACACTTCGCCTAGACAGCACTCGCCGGCGTCGGCTCCTGGCCGAACCACGACCGAAGCGGATGAACCATGACCGATCTGCCCCAGCCTGAGACACCCGAGATCGTCGAGCAGCCGGCACCGGCGGCCGACGACACCGACAAGGCTGAGGACCGAGCGAGCGTGTCCGAGCCGGCAAAGGTGATGCGGATCGGCACCATGATCAAACAGCTGCTCGAGGAGGTCCGATCCACCGAGCTCGACGAGCCCGGTCGCGACCGCCTCCGCGAGATCTACGAGACGTCGGTGAGCGAACTTGCCTCGTCGTTGTCGCCGGATCTGCGAGAGGAGCTGGAGCGACTGGCCCTGCCGTTCGACGCCAACGACATTCCGAGCGGCGCGGAGCTGAGAGTGGCCCAGGCCCAGCTCGTCGGCTGGCTGGAGGGACTCTTCCACGGCATTCAGGCCACGCTGTTCGCCCAACAGGCCGCCGCCCGCCAGCAGCTCGAACAGATGCAGCAGGCCCAGCAGGGCCTCCCGACGGCGGGCCGACGTCCCGAGGAGGGCCCGGGAAGTGGCGTCTACCTCTAACTCGGGAATGGCCGGGGTTGTGTCTGGCGGCAGCTGCCGGGAACCCGCGGTCGCCGGCCTGGTTGTTTTTCGGTGATCATCGACGCCTGGGCACAGCACCCGACGCAGCGCCATGCCGCCGACCCGATGTTCGACTCGCTGCGCCGCTGGACCGGTACCGAGCCCCCGACCGACGAGTTGCCGGTTTCGACCACCGTTGCGGCAATGGACGCGGCCGGAGTCGACAAGGCGCTCATCTGCGCCTGGTACAAGCCGGGTGTCTCGATGATCACCAACGACGAGGTGGCAACGTTCGTGGCTCAGGCCCCGGACCGGTTGGTCGGGGTCGGATCGGTCGACATCACCCGGCCGGTGGAGGCGGTTCGGGAGGTGCGGCGCTGTGTCGAGGATCTCGGCTTCGTCGCCATTCGTGTGCTGCCCTGGCTGTGGGAGCAGCCGCCCACCGACCGCCGTTTCTATCCGATCTATGTCGCCTGTTGTGAACTCGACGTGCCGTTCTGCACCCAGATCGGACATACCGGACCGCTGATGTCGTCGGAAGTGGGTCGGCCCATCTACCTCGATCGGGTTGCTCTCGACTTCCCGGAGCTGACGATCGTCGGCGGCCATATCGGGTACCCGTGGACCGAGGAGGCGATCGCCGTGGCCACGAAACACGCAAACGTCCATATCGACACGTCGGCCTACACCGCCCGCCGGTACCCGGCCCCCCTGGTCGAGTATCTCCGGAGCCACGGTCGTCGGAACGTGCTCTTCGGTACCAACTACCCGATGATCACGCCGGCTCAGTGCCTGGCGGACCTCGATCAGCTCGAGCTGGACGATGAAACGACGGAGCTGTTCCTCGCCGGCAATGCCCGCCGGGTGTTCGGCCTGTGACGTCGTCGGCCGGCGCGGATCGGTAGGCCACGGTCGGTCGGCCGAATTCACCAGGTAAAGCTTGGCCGACGGACGTCGGTTCGGTAGCATCGGTTTCGAGGAAATGACATCCGTGTGATTTGTCCACAGAATGTGGACAACCTCTGTGGACGTCCTGTGTGCAGACTGTCCTCGACGGCCCGGCCGACGCCGGTCGGCGGAATCGGCGGTCGATCGATCCACAACGAGAAATCTCAAACCGAAGTCCCCAAGCCAAAGTCCCCAAACCGTCAAGGCCGGATCTGTGCCAGCATCATCGAACTCGTCATTCGTGCATCTCCACGTACACACGGAGTATTCGATGCTCGACGGCGCCTCCCGCCTCGACGAACTGGTGGCCAAGGCCGCCTCCGACGGCATGCCCGGGCTCGGTATCACCGACCATGGCAACATGTACGGGGTCCTCGATTTCTACCGGGCGTGCAAGAAGCACGACATCAACCCGGTCATCGGCTGTGAGCTCTACCAGGCCGACGAGCACCGCTCGGAGCGGCCAAATCGTCGGGGCCGCGTCGACGACTCCGGGGGCAGCACCGATGGCGGGAAGAAGCTCTACTACCACATGATCGCCCTGGCCGAGAACAACACCGGCTACAAGAATCTGATCCAGCTCGCCTCGCGGGCGTTCATGGAGGGCTACTACTACAAGCCCCGGGTCGACTGGGAGGTACTCGCCGACCATTCCGAGGGGGTCATCGCCACCACCGGCTGCCTCGGCGGGCAGGTGCTGCAGACGCTGATGAACGGCGACGAGAAGGGTGCGTTGGAGAAGGCGGCCCGCCTCCAGGACATCTTCGGTCGCGACAATCTTTTCGTCGAACTCCAGGATCACGGCATTCCGGCACAACAGGACACCAATCCGCAGCTGCTCGAGATCGCCCGGAGGCTCAAAGCGCCGATTCTCGTCACGAACGACTCCCACTACACGGAGCAGGAAGACCACACCTCCCACGACGCCCTGCTGTGCGTGCAGACCGGTTCGCTGATGAGCGACCCCGACCGGTTCAAGTTCCACGGTGATCAGCACTACCTCAAGTCGGCGGCCGAGGTTCGAGCCCAGTGGGCCGAGCTGCCCGAGGCCTGCGATTCCAGTCTGTGGATCGCCGAGCGGGCAGATGTCGAAATCGAGTTCGGCAATCCCCAGCTACCTGACTTCCCGATCCCCGACGGCTTCGAGGGAGCAGATGACTACCTCCGCCACCTGACGATGGAGGGGGCGAAGACCCGCTGGGGTCAGGGTCCCTCCCAACAGGTGCCCGACCACGTCGTCGACCGCCTGGTCTACGAACTCGACGTGATCAAGAACATGGGCTTCAGCTCGTACTTCCTGATCACGTGGGATCTGATCCGCTACGCCCGCGAGGCCGGGATCCGTGTCGGTCCCGGTCGCGGCTCTGCTGCAGGCTGTGCGGTCGCCTACACGCTCTGGATCACCGATCTCGATCCGATCGAGTACGACCTGCTGTTCGAGCGGTTCCTCAATCCGTCTCGAATCTCGATGCCCGATATCGACATGGACTTCGACTCCCGCTACCGCGACGAGATGATCCGCTACGCCGCCGAACGCTACGGCCGGGACCACGTCGCCCAGATTGTGACCTTCTCCCAGATCAAGGCTCGGGCCGCAGTTCGCGACGCCGCCAGGGTGCTCGGCTATCCCTACGCGGTCGGCGACAAGGTGGCCAAGGCCATGCCCCCGCTTGTCATGGGCCGTGACACCCCGCTCAAATACTGCTTCGAGGAGTCCGACAAGCACCGCGACGGTTACAAGGCGGCCGCCGAGCTTCGGTCGATGGTCGACACCGACCGTGACGTGGCCGAGGTGGTGCGGGTGGCCAAGGGACTCGAGGGCCTGCGCCGCCAGGACGGAATCCACGCCGCAGCGGTGGTGATCACCAAGGACCCGCTCACCACCTACCTGCCGATTCAACGCAAACCGGAGTCGGGTAAGGACATCGAAGAGGCACCCGTCGTCACCCAGTACGAGATGCACGGTGTCGAGGACCTGGGTCTTCTGAAGATGGACTTCCTCGGTCTGCGCAACCTCGACGTCATCACCGACACCCTCGATCTGATCCGGGAGGTCCACGGGGTCGAGGTCGATATCGACAACGTCGACCTCGATGACGCCAGAACCTACGAGATGTTGCAGGAGGGACGCTCCATCGGCGTGTTCCAGCTCGAGTCGGGCCCGATGCGGTCCCTGATCCGGTCGATGGCACCGACCTCGTTCGAGGACGTGGCCGCACTCGTGGCCCTCTATCGACCAGGTCCGATGGCGGCCAACATGCACAACGACTATGCCGACCGGAAGAACGGCCGGCAGGAGATCACCTACCTGCACCCCGACGCCGAGGAGATACTGGGCGGCACCTACGGGCTGATGATCTACCAGGAATCGGTCATGCGGATCGCCCAGAAGTTCGCCGGATATTCGCTGGCCGATGCCGACAACCTGCGGAAGGCCTGCGGTAAGAAGATCCGGGAGATGATCGCCAAGGAGCGGGTCAAGTTCGTGGCCGGCTGCGACGCCAACGGCTACGGCGAGGATCTCGGTCACGAATGGTTCGACATCATCGAGCCGTTTGCCGACTATGCGTTCAACAAGAGCCACTCCTACGGCTACGGCTTCGTCAGCTATCAGACGGCGTATCTCAAGGCCAACTACCCGGTCGAGTACCTGGCCTGCCTGCTCACCAGTGTCAAGAGCAACCTCGACAAGGCCGGCGTCTACCTCAACGAATGTCGCCAGCTCGGGATCAACGTCCTGGTGCCCGACGTGAACGTGTCCGACGTCGACTTCACGTCCATCCCCGATCCCGACGGCGGCGACCTCAATGCCATCGCCTTCGGGCTGTCGGCCGTGCGCAACGTGGGGGAGGGGCTGGTCGAGCTGATCATCGCCGAGCGCGACGAGAACGGTCCCTTCACCTCATTTCCCGAATTCTGCGAGCGAGTCGACTACCAGGTGCTCAACAAGCGCACACTGGAATCGCTCATCAAGGCCGGTGCGTTCGACTCGCTCGGATACGCCCGGAAGGGACTCTTGTTGGCGTTCGAAGGCATCGTCGATCAGACGGTGGCCAGCCGCCGCCAACACGACATGGGTGTCATGACGCTGTTCGGCGGCCTGAGCGACGAAGGCGGCCCGACCTTCGATGATCGCCCACAGATCAGCGACGCTACCTTCGAGAAGTCCCAGCGTCTGGCGCTGGAGAAGGAGATGCTGGGACTGTACGTGTCCGATCATCCCCTGATGGGCATCGAGTCGGCGCTCAAGCGTAAGGCCGGGGACGTCATCGCCGATCTGTCTGAGATCGAGGACGGCCAGATGGTGACCGTCGGCGGGGTGGTCACCGGACTGCAGCGGAAATGGACCCGAAAGGGTGATCTGATGGCCGTGCTCGTGCTGGAGGATCTCACCGACTCGGTCGAGACCATGATCTTCCCCCGTACGTTCGCCGACTACGGTCACCTCCTCGAAGACGACCGGATCGTGATCATCCGGGGCCGTCTCGACAATCGGGAGGACTCACCGAAATTGATGGCTCAGTCGGTCGAGGTCTTCGAGGTCGACCTTGTCGGCTCGGCCCCGCCGCTGCGGCTGCAGGTTCGACCCGATCAGCTTTCCGACGCCCTCATCCGCCAACTTCGGGCCATCCTCGTGGATCATCCGGGCGATGCCCCGGTCTACATCCATCTCAGTGAGGCAAAGGCCGTCCGGTTGGCCGATCAGTACTGTGTCGACACCTCGAACGGTCTTGTTCCCGATCTACGGGTGTTACTCGGCGAACACGCCGTCGTCGTCTGATCCACTCCGCGTGTCTCTACCCCGTTGAATCGGGTCGCCACACTGTCCCGTCGGGCCAGAAGGCGTCGAAGATCGGTGCTTTCGTCGGTCCGCCGCCGGGGAACGAGGTGAGAGCCGGCAGCCGAGGCAGCATCGCTCCCGTCAGCGGCCCATCGACCGCCCGGCCGCTGACCGGGTCCCAGGTCGACCTGGAGGCCAGATCCTCGATTCTGTTTCGGTCGAGGGCGAGGTCGACCACCACTCGTTGACCGCGGTGGTCGACGACCCGACCGAAGACCGACCACCGATCGGGATCGTGGGGATCGAGAACCACGGCGAGCGGGACGCCGGCAACGGTGTCGTTGATCAGGCCCACCAAACGTAGATCGCTGATGGCATAGGCCCTAGTTTCCACCGAGAAATCCACGACGACGTAGAAATCGGCCAGGTCGAATCCGGTGGGATCACCCGGGGCGTCGAGGGCCAGCGTTTCGGGATGTGCCGTACGCCAGGAGCGCCAACCGGTGAACTGCGACGGCAGCAGGTCGAGCTGCTGACCAGTCCGGGGACCGGCGATGGCCTCGCCCAATGGCTGGCTCCAGATACTCCCGGTCGAGTGATCCCACCACGTCATGGCGTTGCGCCAGAGAGCCCCCTGGTTTCCGAAGACGAGGACTTCTCCCTCGAGCGTTCGGCGATGAACCATCGCCGTTCCGCACAGCGGTCACCAGGTTACGAGGACCGGGACGCCGGCGATCTCGTCGTTGACGATCTCCCGGCCGCTCAGGAAACCGACCGGGTAGGCGCGTGCGTCGCCGTCGATCTCGACACCGATCACATCGGCATCGTCGGGCCAGCCGATGTCATCGGCGGCGACGAACCGCGGATCGTACACCGGCCGGATGAGGTCGCGGCCGGCGACCTGGAGGTACCCGATCGGGATCGGGTCTCCGGCCTTGAACGGATCGTAGACATCGCCGGGATCAAGCGGGGTGTCCGGCGATGTCGAGCGCGATGATCTGAGCACTCCGCCTGTGGCGGCCACCGCCGCCAGAGTTCCGGTACCGAGGACGATCAAGCGGCGACGGGACAGTGGGCGGGCGAGCGGGTCCATAGCCTACAAACGCGACGGCGACAGGAAGGTATTCCCGGCATTGACGGCGGGAGTGAGATCGGTCAGCGGTGAGACAGGCGGATCCCCGCCACACCGAGGAGCATCCCGACCGACTGTAGCGAATAGGCCAGCGCATACCGAAGCTGCGGGGATCGGCCGGACCGCAACCGCTTGGCCGGGTGGGTGACGGCCAACAACCCGCGTTTCACGGCCCGGGCCACCAGCCGAGGACGTTTGTCGCGTCCGGCCCGGAGGTTGGTGATGGCCTCCGTGTTGCCGTGCCACAGGCATCTCCGGAGCTGGTAGCGATACGTGGCCCGTTCCGGCGGCTCGAGCTCCCAGTTGACGGCATCCCGGCTGTAGTGGGCCTTCAGCCCGGCGGCCAGTGCGGCCCGATAGAACACCATGTCCTCGCCCCCGACCGATCCGAGGTCTCGGGAGAAGCGAACCTCGGGATGGGCCTCGAGGAACGATGTGCGGATCATCGAGTTGGCCGTCTGCAGATCGGTGACCGGTGCGCCGTCGGGCTTGCGGGCGGTGCACCACAGTTCGGCGAACGGCTGGCTGCGGAGCCAGGCGGGGGAGTCATCGGGGAATCGCGCGTAGACGGGGGCCGTAACGGCGTCGGCCTCGGTCTCGATCTGCACACGGACGAGTTCGGTGAGCCATTCCGGCACCACGATCTGGTCGTCGTCGACCATGGCCACCCAGTCGGCCAGCTCCATCGCCGCCTCCAACCCGGTGTTGCGGGCGGCGGCGATGTTGCCCTGGCCACAATGGCGGTAGTGGAGGCCGAGAGGGAAGCTCCTCGCCGACGTGTCGACCACCGAGCGGGCCCGGCCGTCCGGGTTGTCGTCGACCACCACGACCGCCAGCTCGACGGCGGGAAGGGCCTTGGCGGCCGCAACCTCGAGTGAATCGAGCATTCGGGCCAGGGCGCCGTTGCGTCGATAGGTGCAGACATACACAGCGACGGTCCGGTGTCCGTCGTCGCTCTCGTGTTCGTCCACCGCTGCGGTATCGCTCATTTCCGTGCTGCGCCTCGTCGTGCTCGACACCGGGACGACTCTGCAGGGCCGGTGCCGATGGCAAGTCTAACCACGGCAGCGGCCGGTGATCGGCCTCTTCGGGCGCTGGTACACTCGGGGCCGATATGTGTCGAGTTCCCGCGGCGACGCCGCAGCCGCGTCCTGCGGCCCACAACCGTCGCCGCCCGGACAGATCCGTTCGGACGGCTTGATGCAGACGCTCCGACGCCTGTGGCGGGCGTTCGACGGTCTCGCGCACGACACAATGTGGACGGCGGCCCACGACGGGCTGGCGACGGTAACGGCCTTGTTGTCGTTCCTGGCGATCACCGACGTGTACAAGGACGACTCGGCCACCTACGGAGCCTTCGTCGCCATCTACGGGGTGGTCGGCCCGCTCGGATCGATGACGTTCGCCGGCCCGGGCCTGGCCCTCATTCAGCGGAGGTTGCGGTTTGGCGATCGCCTGAATGACCTGATCGGCTCCTTTCTGGCCGTCTCGCTCGGCCTCGGCATCGTGTCGAGCGTCATTGCCGTTGCCTTCGCTGTCGCCTTCATCGATCTCAGTACCCTCGAGGTCGTTCTCATCGTCGTCAGTGAGCTGTTTTTCAGCTCGTTCATCTTCGTCTGCGCCATGCTGCGTCAGGCAGCCGGTCGGTATCCGGACATGGTCAAGACGAAGATGGGCACGGTCGTGCTCAAGCTGATCGCCGTGGCGGCCCTGTTTGCGAGCGGGAACCTGACGATCAGGAATCTCGCCGCGGCCTACGTCGTGCTGTACGGGTCCTACGCCCTGACGATGCTGTTCGTGGTGCTTCCTCGCGACGGCTATGACGTGAGGCTCCGCCGGCCCACTCGCAATGCGGTGACCACCAGCGCCGTCTTCTCGGTGCCGCTGGCGGCTGCCAGCCTCCAGTCCGACGGTGACAAGGTTTCGCTGGCGGCGTTCAACTTCGACGCCCAAGCCGGCCTCTACGCAGCCGCATACCGCCTGGTGTTCTTCGGCTCGCTGCCGCTCAACGTCATCGGCCAGGCGGCATTCCACCGGTTTCTACCCGAAGGCGAGGACGGCCGGAACAACTACCACCTTCGTCGGGCCGCGAAATTGACGGCGTTCATGTTCGCCGTAGCGGTCGTCACAGCGGGAGCGCTGTATGTCGCCCTACCGCTGATGGCGAGACTGCTGCTGCGGGGCGAATTCGAGCAGGCCGTCGAGATCGTTCCGTGGCTGCTGTTGTTCCTGCCGCTGCTCGCCCTGAGCGGCACACCGATGAACGGCCTGCTGGGGCTGGGTCGAGCCACGGAACGGGCCGCGGTCTACGTGTCGTCGGCGATCGTTTCGATCGGCCTGTACCTGCTGTTGATCCCCGGACGCGGATGGCAGGGGGCCGTCATGGCGACGCTGGGAAGTGAGGCCTATCTGGCGGTGGCCAGCTGGGTGGCCATGATCTACTATCAGCGGCTGGCCGATCGGGATGAAACCGATCGATCGGCGGCCCTCGTGACGCAGGCGTGAGAGTGCGGAGACCGATGATCAGGCGTCCCGCACTCTTCGACAAGGTCCCTCGCGTGTGTCGATTACTGCGGTACCATTGACCCGGCACCAGAGGGACAAGTGCGCTCTGCCGGATGAAGGAGGCGGTGGTCGAACAGTATGAAGTGGGTAGTCGCGTCTCCGTACTTCGAGAGTCCGGACGACCGCTGGATCACCGACTCCTTACACTCGGACCGACATTCGTTCACGCTGATCCCGAGGTCCGGTCAGGACCGGAACTGGCATCAGACGCGAAAGCCTCGGGCCGGGTTCAAGGAGTGGGGCCACCGGGTCCGTCAGGCCCGCTGGGCCATCAACCAGGAGTCTGACGGCATCATCACCGTCTTCCCACAGCTCGCTGCAGCGACGGGCTCGCTCCTCGCCGCAGCCCGCACCGACCGTGCCCTCGTGTCATGGTTCTTCAACACAGAAGGTCTGACTTCGCCGATGCGGCGATCGATGGCTCGTGTCTCCCTTCGGCAAGTCGATCGGTTCGTCGTGCATTCCACCCGGGAGATCGAGAGTTACGCCGATTTGCTCGGCCTACCATCCGACCGGTTCGTCTACGTGCCGCTCCAGTTCGGGGGAGTTGTGGAGACGGCGAAACCCGAAGACCAGGACGAACCGTATGTTTTCGCCACCGGATCCGGATACCGGGACTATGGCACCTTCTTCGAAGCCATGGCGTCGCTGAAATACCGGACGCTTGTGCTGGCCTCCGATCGGGTGCTCGACGGACTTACGGTGCCCGACAACGTCGAAATCCTGGAGCAGATCACCCGGCCCGAGATCCGTCGCCTCGTGCGCCACGCCCGTGTCAACGTCGTTCCGTTGAACGACGGGGGCACGACCGCAGGCCTGGTCACGATCGTCGAGACCTTCCGACACGGACGGGCGGCTGTGATCACCGATCGGCCGGGTCTCGAAGACTACGTGTTCGACGGCAAGAACTCGCTCTGCCCTCGTCTGTACGACCCCCGCTCGATGGCCGACGCGATCGAGACGATGTGGACCGATGATGCCTACCGGGCCGAACTCGACGCGGCGGCTCTACGGTTCGCCGACGACAGCTGCACCGACGAGGTGGCGGGCCGGAGTCTGTTGCGAATCCTCGATTCGCTGACCTGAGCCACTCAGGTGAGATCCGCTCGGGCGAGACCCGGCCCCGCCGACGGGTCCGGTCGAACCGCGGACCTCACACCCAGACGGTGATCGGTGATCAACCGGGCCAAACGGGTCGCCTCGGCTGCCGAAACGAAGTCGGCCAGCACGGCCGCCCGCCCAGCCTGCCCCATCCGTTCCCGAA
>JBFHEP010000024.1:0-21789 GCA_041584095.1 Acidimicrobiales bacterium
GGAGTCGAGAGCCACCAGGCGAGCACCCGGTATCCGATCGGCGGCCATGACTGCGGCGTAGAATGAAGCCAGCGGGTCGTCCTCCGCATGGACGATCAGGGTCGGCACCCGGATTTGTTCCAACGTGTAGCCGGCGACGTCGGGGTTCGAGACGTAGGCATCGAAGATGGCCCCCTCGACCCTCGGGGCGATGGGAAAAATACTCTCGACCATCCGGTCGATCTGCCGGGTGTCCTCGGCGCTTCGGGGGAATCCGTCCGGTACGCCCATCAGCCCGGCGAACACCGGTGCGGCGAAGGCTTTGAGGGCCCACATCGCCCGATCGGAGTAGAACGCCTTCGCCCATCCGGGGGGAGCCTGAGCCGTGGCGCTGCCCGGGAAGTTGCCCGAACTGACGACCAGGTGCCTGACCCGGTCGGGGTGCCGGAGCGCGAACTGAAGGGCCGCCCCCGTTCCGGCCGAGACGGCGATCACGTCAACGGCGTCGAGGTCGAGGTGATCGAGCAGAAGCGCGAAGGCCTCGGCCTGGGCGGCGACGGTTACCCGTGGCGGCATGCTCGAGCCGAGATAGCCGAACCGGGACGGAGCGATGACCCGCCGGCCTTGGATGACGTGTTCCACCGACGCCAGTCCGCCGTCGAACCCGTGGAAAATGCCGTGGCTGACCAGCAGCGGATCACCCGATCCGATCCCGGCGAACTCGAGACTCCCGAACATGGTCTGAATGACCGAACGGTCGAGCGAGGCCAGGCGTTCCTCGGCTCGACGAAGATCACGTCGGTAGCGGCGCCCGGTGGCCCGGCCTGCGACAACGGCTGCGGTCAGCGCGACAACGAGAAACAGGCGGTTGGACATAGTCATACTGTGATCGAGAGCCGAGGGGCATGGCAGGGGCGAAGGTCACCGGTGAGCCCTACGCGACCACGGCGGCCCAGCCGCCGGTCACCGACGGCCACGTCGGCGCCCAGCCCGTGGCCTCCTGGAACCGCCCGTTGGACACCCGGTGGGAGACGGTGAGCAGAGCCTCGGCCGGCCCCACCACCCGACGGGCCGTCCAGCGGGGAATCGACCGGGCCCGCTTGACGCCGAGAGCCGCCGCCAACGACTCCAGTTCGCCCCGCTTGGTGACCGGCTCGTCGTCGGTCACGTTGTAAAGGCCCGACGGTGCAACGAGGGCGGCGGTGATGGCGGTCGCCGTATCGTCGATGTGCAGGTGGGAAACGTAGTTGTCGCCCCGGCCGACGAGCGGCAGCTTCCTCGCCGCGACGGATGCGACGTAGTCGGCCGAGACACGGCCCGGGCCGTAGAGGCTCGAGAACCGGAGGACGACTACGGTCCCGCCCCGGTCGGCGAACCGGGCGACCTGGTTCTCAGCGTCGAGGGCCGAATCCAACACGTCCCAGACCGTGGCGACCGGCGAGTCCTCGTCGAGCCACCGATCGCCACCATCGGCGTACACGAGCGAGATCGACTGCTGGACGAACCGCTCGACACCGCCGGCCAGGGCCGCATCGACGAGTACTCCGGTGGCCTCGGTCCTCAGCCGATCGTTCATCACCCACGCCTCCCGCTTCGTCATTGAGGCCTGCGGTGGGATGGCGGTCGCCATGTGGACGACGACATCGGCTCCAGCGACGGCCCTGGCCGTCGAGTCTGGATCGAACAGGTCGACATCGATCGGTTGAGCACCCACACCGGTCAACCATCGACGATCGTCGTCGCGGCGGGCCACGGCGGCGACTGCGTGGCCGGCGGCGACGAGTACGGGAACGGTGACCCGACCGATGACGCCGGTGGCACCGGTGAACAGGATTCTCATAGTGGTCTTCCCTGCGTTGGTCTTCCCTGCGTTGGTCCTCCCTGCGCTCGCCCGCTAGGCGCGCCAGACGGGCCGTGGTGCGGATGGGTCCAGGCCGAGTTCGTTGGCGTCGATCAGGTCGAGTACGCGCCTCATCCGGCGGACGATGGCGGTCTCACCCTCGAATCGCAGAGCACCGGAGCGAAGCGCTGTGTCGATGTCGAGTTGACTGTAAAAGATCTTGTAAAAAGCCGGCAGTGGGGCCGAGACCGTCACATCGACATCGAATCCCGGATCGGCGGCACAGACCGAACAGCCCACGGATTCGACGACAACCCAGAAGCGTTCCGGCCGGTCGTCGAGAACGAACGCGATGACCACCCGCCGGTCCGGCAGCTCGCTGGTTCTGAAGCGAGCGTGAGCGTGCCAAAACAGCGAAACCGGGTCGAGATCCGCCGGATCGGGTTCGGTCAGCAGCCACTCCTCACCCCACTGCCCCAGGCCGAACACGATCGGGCGCAACTGCTGGCCGCTCGGGGTGAGCAGGTACTCGTTGCCGAGGCGGTCGATCAGACCCGCCGACTCGAACTCCCGCAGCCGCTTGGAGAGCAGCGTACGGGACATGCCGGGCAGGCCGCGGGCGATGTCGTTGAAGCGTGTCGACCCGATGAGGAGCTCTCGCATGACCAGAATCGACCATCGCTCGCCCAGTACCTCTACCGACTTGGCGATCGGGCAGTACTGGCCGTAGCTCTTCACCGACAGCTCCCGAGGTCCAAAAGTTGTACCGGCGCAGTCCATTATTCGCACTGGTTGCGGCCCTGTCAATCGATGAAGGTTGACCCAAGAGCGCCGATCGATCGCACCGGTCGGCGGACCCGAGCAGCCAGGAAAGGGAACGAATCATGGGCGCCATGACCGACATCGCACGACAGTTGAGGGAGGATTTCGACAAGCGAGCCACAGAGGCCGATCTGTCCGCAACCCTGCCGCCGGAGAACTACGAGGACATGGCCGACAGCGGCTACCTCCGTGGTCTGGTGCCGGCTGAACTCGGCGGCCTCGACGCCGACCTCGCCGAGTTCGCGCAAGCTCAACGGGCCCTCGGATGGGGTTGTGCGTCGACGGCGCTGGCCGTCAACATGCACCACTTCCAGGTCGGAGCCGCGGCCGAGGGCTACCGGGCGTCGGGCAGGAACGAAGCCGCCCTGCGACGGGTGGCCGACGAGGCGATCGTGCTCGGTTCGACGGCGGCCGAAGCCGTGGTCGCCGGGCGGTGGTCCACGCCGACAACCGCCACGCCAGACGGTGACGACTACATCCTGTCCGGCCGCAAGTTCTTCTTCAGCCAGTCCCATCTGGTCGATGTCGTCCGGGTCAACGCGACCGATGCCCGAACCGGGGAGATCGTGGTCGCCACCGTCCCGATGAGCTCCCCCGGTGTCCAGGTCATCGACACCTGGGACACGCTCGGCATGCGGGCCACGGCCAGCAACGACCTCGTGCTCGATCAGGTACGGATTCCGGCCTCGGCCATCACCGTGCGATTGAGCCCGGATGCCCCGGCCTGGGACCCGGCATTCGCCACAGTGATCAAATGGTTCCTGACCGGCGTCACCGGCGTCTATCTCGGCATCGCCGATCGAGCACGCGAGGCAGCGCACGGCGCCATCGGCAGCGGCTACAACTCGTCGCACCGCGATCAGGCCCTCACCGATGCATTGGTGGGAGATCTCGAGATCGCCCACCTCACGGCCGCAGCCGCGTTCGAGCACACCGTCGACCGGCTGAAGACGATGAGCAACCCGATCGAAGCTCTTCCCATGGCCATCGCGATGAAGGAAACCGCCACCACGGCGACGGTCACCGTGGTCGACCACGCAGTAGCTGTGGTCGGTGGGCGCGCCTTTCACCGCAGGTCGATCCTGGAGCGTCTCGCCCGCGACGTTCGGGCCGCCCGCCATCATCCGCCGTCGGCCCCGGTCGCCCAGCAGATGATCGGTCTTGCCGTCCGCTCGGCCTGATGATCAGGATCGGAGCGATACCGGCGCCGATCCAGGCGACAGCTCGGCGTCTAACGTTCGATGACCGTGCAGTCCCGCTGCAGCCAGTTGTAGAACAGGTCGCAGTGTCCCAGGATCTCGAATCGCACCCGTTCGACCACCGGGAAGCGGAATACGGTTGCGGTCAGGTTTGCCAGTAGCGCTTCGCTTCCACAGCTCGACGAAGCTCCCGGGATGGTCGAGCGGATGTCGGCGAAGTCGACGATCAGCAGGCCGTTGGAGCGCAGGTTGATCGAACGAATGGAACCCGCTGTCGCCGAGGAGAACCAGGAGGATGCACCCTGTGTCTCCTCGGCCGTGGTCGGGCCGGCCACTAGTTCGTCGAGGGCGTAGCGGATCGGGGCGACCACACCGGTCGAGTCCCGGAAGAATCCGGTCACCTCTCCGCAGTCCGAACCGTCACCGGTGCTGAAGAAGACCTTGACGGTCGGCCCGGCCGTCGGGTCGGGCTTGGTCGGCGTTTCAGGTTCCGGATCCCACCGGTGGGCAACATCGATCACCAGCCGCGACCCGGTGCCCGGGCCGGCCAGGGTGAACACCCGGAACGGCAGCCTGGCCCGAACGCCGAGTCCGATCTGGGTCTCGCCTTCGAAGGTGCCCAGGAACGCCACCTGCCGGAACGTGTCGTAGCCGCCGACCGCCAGCGCCTCATGACGGTCGGCCGGCAGATACGTGGCGTTGCCGTTGTCGTCGTGAGCCGGGCGGCGTACCCGGACCTCGAGCCGGGCGCCGCCGCGCAGGGGCACGACGCCGCCCCGACCGTCCTCGATCAGCTCGTCGACGTACTGAACGGTGTAGCCGGGCGCCGGGCCGTCGAGGTCGACGACGAGACGATCGAAGCACGGATGCCGACCTGATCGGAGGTTCACGATGCGCGACGGCGACGTGTCGGTGGTCATCGCCTCCTTTGGCAGCGACCCCCACGGGCTGGAACAGGTTCTGGTCGCAGCGTCGGCTGGAGCGGCGACGAAGACGGCTGCGACCAGCGACGCAACCAGCAGCGCCGGAGCGAATCGACGAAACACTCTCTGAAAAACCGTCTGAAACACCGTCTGGAACACTGTCGGGGCCATGGGTGGACACCTCCGTTCGTTGATCGTGCTCGGTGAACAAGCACATCTCCAGAGTCCAAAGTCCTCAGTCGCCCGCCCCGCTGTTGGTTCGCCGGTCGACGTTCTCGATCAGCACCTGCAGTGAGCCGATCGAGATGATGAGCACGGCCACAATGGCGGCCGTGACGGAGATCGGCGGGAGCGACAGCCCGTACCACGCGGCCACCGGCGATGCCGGCGAGACGAAGGCAACGAACCCGATGGTCAGGACGGCGAGGAGCCAACCTTCGGTCGCGTCGAGGGGCTTGACGAGTCGGTAGAGAATCCAGAGGCCGGTCAGGGTCAACGTGACGGTCGCCGCGGTCCTGGCCTCTTCGAGGGTGCCGGAGATCGGCGGCGAGCGCACCGCCCAGAACGTCACCAACGTGGTCAGGGCTGCCACGCCTCCGGCCGGGACGGCGTAGCGAACGACCCGGCGGAGGTAGCCCGGGCGGCACGGTCGATCGGCGGGCCGGAAACTGAGGGCGAAGGCCGGGATGCCGATCGTCACCGCGGCCACCACGCTGAGGTGGCGGGGGAGGAAGGGAAACGGTGCCGACGTCGCGCCGATGGCCAGGACCAGCAGGGTGACGTACACCGTCTTGGTCACGAACAGTTTGGAGACTCGCTCCATGTTGGCCACCACCCGCCGCCCCTCGGCGACGACGCCCGGCATCCTGTCGAACCGCCCGTCGAGCAGGACGAGCTGGGCCGTGGCCTTCGTGGCCGGCCTGGCGGTGTCCATGGCGATGCCGATGTCGGCCGCCTTCAGGGCGGGGATGTCGTTCACCCCGTCGCCGGTCATGGCCACCGCATGGCCGCGGGTCTGCAACGATCGGACGATGTCCCGCTTCTGTTCGGGTCCAACCCGCCCGAACACGGTCGTGTCCTCTTCGTCATCCGCCGGACCGCCGTTGCGCAGGTCGACAAATCGATCGGCGTTCGGGATGCCGATCTCCTCGGCAACCGCCGACACGGTTCGTGGATTGTCGCCGGAGATCACCTTGACCGCCACGTTCTGTCGGGCGAACCAGGCCATGGTGTCGGCGGCGTCGGGTCGAACCTCCTCCTTCAGCGTGACCAGCCCGACGGGCGACAGATCGGCGGGCAGCGATCCGTTGCCCAGACCGGAGCCACCGGAACCGCGGGCGACGAGGAGCACTCGACGAGCCTGGTCTGCCAACGCCCCGACCTCGCCGGCCAGTTGGTCGACTCCCGTACCGCCATTGGCCGAGATGGCGTCAAGCAGAACCTCGGGGGCGCCGAGCACCCACGTTCCCTCGCAACCGTAGTCGGCGCCGCTCCACTTGCGTTCCGACGAGAACGACACCGTCTGCGTCGCCGACCACGGCGGCGGCGACCCGACCTCGAACCGAATCGCCTCGATCGTCGCGGAGTGCACCGTTTCGAGATCGACGAGGGCGGCCAACCCGAGCCGGAGCCGGTCCATCGGACAGGCGTCGGGGTTGGACGGCTCGATCCGGTCGAAGGCCAGGCGGCCGGTGGTGAGTGTGCCGGTCTTGTCGACACACAGCACGTCGACCCGGGCCAACCCCTCGACCGCCGGGAGTTCCTGGACGACGACATCGTTCTCGGCCAGCCGGCGTACGGCAACCGCCATGGCCATGCTGATGAGGAGTACCAGCCCCTGAGGAATCAGCGAGACGACACCGGCGGTTGCCCAGATCAGGCCGTCGGCGAACGACGACGACGCCCTGAGTTGGCTCCAGACCAGCAGTACGGTCAACGGAGGAAGTGTCCAGGTGATGATCGCCAGCAGGCGGTCGACACCGACCCGGAGTTCGGAGCGGGTCAGGGTGAACTCCCTGGCCTCGTCGGTGAGACGGCGGGCCCAGCTATCGGGCCCGACCCGGACCGAGCGGGCGGTACCGGAACCGGCCACCACGTAGCTACCGCTTCGAATCTCGGCCCCGACCGACTTCGGCACCGGCTCCGACTCCCCGGTGAGGGCCGACTCGTCGAGTTCGAGGCCGACGGCGTCGAGAACCGTTCCGTCGACCGGTACCTGATCGCCGGCCTCGAGGCGGAACACGTCGTCGACAACCAGCTCGGAGGGCGGCAGGCGCACCAGCACTCCTTCCCGGAACACGCCGATGTCGGCGTCGACCAGAACCTGAACCGCATCGAGACTGCGCTTGGCCCGAATCTCCTGGATGATGCCGATGGTGCTGTTCAAAACGGCGACGATGGCGAACAGTGCGTCGATCCAATCGCCGAAGACCAGGACGATCGTGGCCAGCGACGCCATGATCGCGTTGAACCGGGTTGCCAGGTTCGCCTTGACAATGCCGGTGATCGGTCTCGAGGTCCGTTCCGCGGCCGTGTTGCCGAGCCCCAACCGGTGACGATCGGCGGCCTCGCTCGACGAGAGGCCGACCGACGGTGCTACCAGCGCCTCCACAGCAGGATCGTGATGCAGACGGCAATGATTCCCGCCAGGACCTGGCCCCGTTCGGCGATTCGGCTGACATCGACGGCCGGCTTCCACACGACCTCTCCATTGCGGACCTCGTAGACCCCAACCGGCTGGGCACCCATACCGAAGCCGCCGCCGAAGCCGCTCCCCTGGCTCTCGTCGTCGGCGTCGGAGCCCTCACCGGCACCACCGCCGGCACCGCCCCTGACCCGGGCCACGGGGATGATCGTCACCCCGTCGACCTGGTAGGCCTCGCCGAACGCCCGCTTCACCGAGAGGGCGTCACGAGTGCCTTTGATGTTGTCGAACACGGAGTCCTTCGTCTCCTCGGCCAGATCGGTCATAGCGGTACCTCCATCTCGTCCTATGTTGGAGCATTGCATCGCCGGACCCGGCGTCGCAGGGCCGAAAGACTCTTTCCACCCTGGCGTCACGGGCCGCCGGCCCGCCGCGGTTTGCCTTCCCGGCACCGGGCCAAGCACAATGATGGGGCGCAGCGATGCGGGCCGGTTTCCGAGCGATTGCGTAGATGGTGGGTTGTCCGATGAGGGAGACAGACGCCGAGAAGACGAGCGGCGGCGACCCTGGCCAGATCGACGCGCTCGATGCATGGGCGATGATCGAGTCGTCGCCGGACGGCATGCTCCTCGCCGACGAGCATGGCCGGATCCTGCTGGCCAACACCCGCATCGAGTTGCTGTTCGGCTACGACCGATGCGATCTCGTCGGCCGGCTCGTGGAGGATCTCATCCCGGAGCGGCATCGCGGACCTCATCTCGCTCACCGGACCCGGTACCGGGCGGCCCCGACGGTTCGGGCCATGGGTGAGGGTCTCCTGCTCTCCGGACTGCGTCGGGACGGCCGCGAGTTTCCTGTCGAGGTGTCGCTCAGTCCGATCGATCGGGAGGGCGAGCTCCGGGTGGTGGCGACGGTGCGCGACATCAGCAGCAGGCTGGCGCTCGACGCCCACAGTCACGCCGTGCTCGACACCGTCCATGCGGCAACCGACGGGCTGTTCATGTTCGACCCGGACACGCTGCGTTTCGAGTACGTGAACCGCGGCGCCGTCGAGCAACTCGACTACACGGAGGCCGAGCTGCTGGGTATGACTCCACTCCACGTCAAACCCGAGTTCGACCGGATCTCCTTCACCCGTCTGCTGGAACCTCTGCTTTCCGGAGCCGTCGGCTCGCGCACCTTCACGACCACTCACCGCCGGAAGGACGGCACCGACATCGCCGTCGAGATCATCCTCGAATATCCTCAGGCCCGCCGCCCCGGCGACCGGCGGCTGATGGTCGCTCTCGTCCGCGACATCTCCAAACGGCTGGCCGCCGAACTGGCATACCGGAAGACCGTCGAGGCATTCAGGGTGGCGTTTCACGGGGCGCCGGTGCCGATGGGCCTGGCCACGGTCGACCGCGGCGGGGTGCACCTCTCGAGTGTGAACGCGGCCGGCTGTAGCCTGCTCGGCTACAAAACCGACGAACTTCTGGGTCGCGACGTCGGCGATCTGGTGGTCGAGAGCGACCGTGCACGGCTCATCGCTCTCGCCCGCAAGGCGATGGACGGCGCGGCAGGAGCCGGCTCGTTCGAGACACACCTCGTCCGGGCCGACGGATCGTTTGTTCCGGTGTGGGCCCACAGCTCGATCCTCGAAGCCGATCCGGATGAACCGACGACGATCCTCACCCATGTCATCGACCTGACCGAACGGACACGAATCGAGGGTGAACGCGAGAGGGCCCGCCTGTGGACCGAGAGTCTGGCCGAGGTGCGGGCCGCGGTGTTGGACGAACAAACGCTCGAGGAGATCTTGACCGTGGTATGCCGCCGGGCTCGACTCTTGACCGGCGCTGCCTTGGCGTTCGTCTCCGACCATGCCGTGGGATCGGACCATTACCGGGTGATCGCCACGGATCCGTGGGGCTGCCGGCCGCGGCTTCCCGAGACCCTCGCCATGGACGATGCCGCCCGACGGGCCCTGGCCGGGGAGACTTCGCAGCTCTATGGCATCGATCCGTTCGATGAGATCGAATCGATCGACGGCAAATCGAACGGGTCGCCCGGGAGAGGCTTGATGAGTGGCGTCATCGTGAAGGTCGCCACCGCCAACGATCCGGCTCTACTGTTCGTGATGAGCGATGAAGACGACGGGTTCGATCCGACCCGGATCGAGATGCTGGAGGCGTTCGCAACGGAGACGAGCACGGCGCTGGAACTTGCCCGAGCCCGCCAGGAGCGGTCGAGGCTCGCCCTCCTGGAGGATCGGGAGCGCATGGCCCACGACTTCCACGATCTCGTGATCCAACGGCTGTTCGCCGCCGGGATGAGCCTGCACGCCGTGCAGAGTCTGACCGACGAGGAGGAGATTTCCGGCCGGGTCGGCCAGGTCATCACCGAGATCGATCACGCGATCACCGAGCTCCGCTCCGCCATTTTTCGACTAACCGCCGCACCGCCGCTCACACCGGACCGGCGGCTGGCCGATGTCGTGGTCCGGGCTCAGGAGTGGTTGGGATTCGACCCGAACCTGCGCTTCGAAGGCGATACCAGTGTCATATCCGAGACGGTACTGGAAGAGATGATCCCCACGCTGACCGAGATGCTGTCCAACGTCGCCCGCCACGCCGAAGCCGATCGTGTCGACGTCGTGATCACCGGTGAGGACCGACGGACGACGCTTGACGTGAGAGACAACGGCGTCGGGTTCGACCCGGACGATGTGGGCCGAAGTGGCCTGGCGAACCTGATCGCCCGAGCGCAGCGACTCGGTGGCGCCTGCACGATCGTGACAGAGCCCGGCGGTGGAACGGCCGTTACGTGGCAGGTGCCGAACTGACGCCGGCCGAGCCGACGGCGGGCGTCGAGACGACCCTCAGGTCGCCTCGGGAGCCAACGTCTCGGAGATGGTGCTCACGGATCGGGGCGTGACCTTCCACTTGCGTTCGCGCATCAGTTCCTTGATGTGAGCCGTACGGGCGACGACATTCTTGGCTTCGGTGTACACGAGCGTGGAGGCGATCATGTGCAGCCAGAACCAACTTCGATGCCGCTTGACCGATGGATCGGCGAGACGCCACGCGAACCAGGTTTGGGCCGGGCCGACCGACATCGTGAACACGGTTGTCAGCACGAACACCGGCACGAACCAGTCGATGGGTGGGTTACCTCGCAGGAGCCAGAACGTGAACAGCGGGGCGATCTGCTGGGAGATCCACGGATAGACCTCGCGCCACCCGAGCAGGTGCACCGCCCCCAGCCGCTGCCGGAGGCTGAGCGACTGCCCGGTCATCCGCGGGAGATGGCGCAACGACACCTGTGACCATCCCTGGGCCCACCGCAACCGCTGATTCCACAACGCCCCGACCGTTTCCGGGGCGAGTTCGGTTGACGTCAACCCGGGATCCGACGCGATTCTGCCGCCTTCGGTCACGACTCGAAGCGACGAGTCGATGTCCTCGGTGAGCATGAATCCGCGCATCCTGGTGCGCTCCAGGAGGTCGGTGCGCCAGAAGCCGTTCGAGCCACCGAAGATCCCGAAGCCGTGCATTCTGGTCCGCCCAGGGTGAGACACGGCGTAGATGACCTCGAACTCGGCAGCGATCAGGCCGGTCAGCCAGTTCCGGTCGCCGTTGCGAACCACACAGTGTCCTTGCACCACATCGACCCCGCCGGCGATCCATCGCCATGCCCGGTGGAAGGAGCCGGGCCGGGGATGGTGGTCGGCGTCGAACATGCCGACGAACTCGCCGCGGATCAGTGTGACGGCGGCGTTGACGTTCTGGGCCTTGCTGACCGAGCCTTCGACTCGTAGTGGCTCGAACCGGGGATCGCGTTCGGCGATGGCCTGGAGCTCACGTTCCACCGGCATCGGACGCGGCGTGTTGTAGGCGAGGATGATCTGCAGATCGGGATAGTCGTCGGCCAGGAAAGTCTCGACGGTCTCGATGATCGTCTCGGCCTCGTTTGGCAGGTAGGCGGCGATGATGGCCGACGCCGTGGGCGGCGTGCCCGCCGGGGCCGGTGGGGGCTCCGGGCGGTGGCGGGCGAACAGACACTCGCGCCAGATGAGCGCGCCGGTGATCCCCAGTGCGGCGACGAGGAACAGGTAGACGGCTCCGGTGATATCGAGCCCGAAGCGGTCGAGGATGACGTAGGTGAAAAACGGGACCAGCAGGCAGAGGAGCTGCTGGGCGGCAACCTGAAAAGGGGTGCGCACCCGCTCGAACGCGGCGCGTAACGGACCGAAGTCGTTCTGCTCGCGGGACATGGCGGGCCGCCACCGGGTGGGGTGGAGGTCGAGCTGGTCGGCCTCGTACCTCAGCGCCGTCCACGCCCGGTCCTCCAGCTCGGAGCGGGCCAGACCGCCTTCGAGCTGGACATGGCCAATGAGCGGCGTCACTCGGATCGGGGCGCCGGCCACCGAGAATTCGTGGCCGTGAATGAGTCGGGACAGCCGCTCCAGGCGGATCTGAGCGCCCGCAGCCGGCGTATCGGGCAGCAGGAGCACCAGAACGCCGCGTGCGAACCCGATGTGGTCGAGCTGGCGGCCGTCGGCTTTGACCAGTCGGACGACCTGGGCCAGCAGCTCGTCGCGGGCGCGGGGTCCCAATCGGGCCTGCAGCCCGGGCAACTCGTCGAGCGCCAGGTAGGCCAGAGTTCCCACACGTCCGCCGCGCGACACCCGTTCGAGTTCGAGATCGGTCTGTCGGTTCAGGGCCTCGGCGGTGAGGGCACCTGTTGTCGGGTCGCGAGCCAGCTCGGATCGGGGCAGGGGCGGCCGGTCCATGCGAACGGCGAGTCGGGCCACGAGCTCGTTTCGGGAGACACGACCGGTGATGACATCGTCGGCCCGGCGACCGAACGCATCCAACAGGATCTCCGGGTTACGCCGACGAAGCACCACGACGGCCGGTATCCGCTCGCCGTCGGGATCGGCTCGCAGCTCGTCGAGAACCTTGAACTCGGGCCCATCCAGCTCGGTCACCGCCAGCACGACCAGGCTCGGTGGCACCGAGTTGAGAACAGTCAATGCCTCCGACGCGCTGGAAACAGCCAGCGGCAGCCAGCCCCCGGCTTCAACCGCACGGATCAGTTCGTCTATGCGACGGTCGTCCTGACCGACGATGAGCACGGTCCGTTCGTCGCTGTCCAGCGCAAACCGGTTGGTCTCGACGACAGGCGGCGCGGAAAGCTCCATGACAAGAGACCATCGACCGGAACGGCCTCTCGTTGAGGGCGATCGGCCGTCTGTGACGGGGCCGAGGCAGCCCGGTTGAGCCGGTCAGACGCAGATCTCGCCGCTGGTCCCCCTGGCGCAGAACAGCGTCTGCTCGATGGTTCGCAGCACGAAGCTCTCGCCGCCTTGACCCTCGGTGGCGAACAGGTGGAGACGGAAGCCGAGGACCGAGTCGTCACCGATGCCGATGACGTCATAGGTGACCTCGCCGAGATCGCCGACCGTCGGAGCGACGGTGAGCACGATCCGTGAGGGCGGGTCGATCGAGGCGAACTCGGCCGCCACCAGCTCACCGAGCTGCACGAGGGTCTCGGCCTCCGGTGCCGTGCCGTAGTCGGCCAGGAACGCCGCTGTCACGTCGTCAGTCCGTGCGACATGGCCGAGATAGCGGCTGTTCGCCCAGCCGGTCGTCGTGCCCCGGGTCACCTCCCACCAGATCGAGCCGGGCAACAGCCGGCCCCGGCCGGTGGCCACCAGGTCGACCTCGGTGGGTGCCGCGGTGGCCACCACCGGATGGCCGGTCCCGGGAAGAGCGCGGATGTTGAGGACGTCGTCGTGGCGGACGGCCACCACGCCGAGCATGTCACCGTCGGACACGTACCCGATGATCTCCTCCCCCGGGAGGGTGGTGATCCCACCGCCTGTGGTGATCGTCGACGCCGTGGCCGTCGGGGCCGTCGATGCACTCGACGACGAGCTGGACGCTGTCACTGCGGTCGAGGTCGAGGTCGTGGTCGAGGTCGAGGTCGTGGTCGTGGCGACCGTCGACGTCGTCGTGGTGGTCTCCACGGCGTCGGCGCTCGCCGGGGTCGCGTCGTCACCGGCGTCGCCACAGGCTCCGAGCAACATCGTGAGGGCTGCCACCGCGGTGATGATCCACCGCCCCGGAAGTTGTTTGCCCGTCATAGGGCGAGCGTGCGCCCACGGACCCGGGAGCGCCAGAGGCCTAAGTCCTCGCTTCGTCGAAGCGAGGATGGGGTCCGACGATCGGCGCCGTTTGGGTTGCACGGTCCGGTGCCGGCCGCGACACTGGCCCGATGACCCCGTTCCCGGCCAACGAGGGGGCCTGGAGTGAGCAACTGTGGCACTCGGTCCTCACCACGGTGGCCGATCCCATCGTCGTGATCGACGAGACCGGCACGATCGTGCTCGTCAACCCGGCCACGCTCGAGTTGTTCGGCTACGAGGAGGAGGACCTGGTCGGGACCGACGTGAGCGGACTCATGCCTGAGCCGCACCGCAGCGCCCACGGCGACTACATCAAACGTTATCTCTCCACGGGCGAGGCCCACATCATCGGTGTCGGCCGTGAGGTCGAAGCCCGCCGGGCCGACGGATCGACCTTCCCGGTGACACTTGCCGTGAGCGAGGTCGTCACCGGCGGGGGCCGTCTCTTCACCGGGATCCTGCACGACCTGTCGAGACGCCACGCCGACCAGGAGCGGCTGCGGTTGGCCAACGAAGCCCTGGAGGAGCAGGTGGCGCAGCGAACGGCCGAGCTGGAGCGGTCGCTGATCGAGCTGAACCGCTCGAACCGCGATCTCGAGCAGTTCGCCTACATCGTGTCGCATGACCTGCAGGCTCCGCTGCGCAACGTCCGCAATGGACTCGAACTACTCGATGTCCACCTCGAGCAAGCCGTCGGCCGGGGATTCGACGCCGAGGCCGTCGAGCTGCGAGATCTCGTGGTCGAAGCAGTCGACACCATGGACAACCTCATTCGCGGTCTGCTGTCGTACTCGAGGAGCCAGCGGGTCAGCCGGCCGCCGGTCCTCGTCGATCTCGGGCGGTTGGCCGCTGACGTGCTCCGCCAACTCCACCTCGACCTGGAGGACGCCGGGGTCACCGTGGAAGCGGGCCGGCTACCAACCGTGGTCGGCGACGAAATTCAGCTTCGCCAACTCCTCCAGAATCTGCTGCAGAACGCGGTGAAATACCGGGCTCCACACCGTCCGCCCAGAATTCATATCCGGGCCGACGAATCCAGCGACGGCTGGGTGTTCTCGGTCTCCGACAACGGGATCGGTGTCGACCCCGACCACCACGAGCGGATCTTCGAGCTGTTCAGCCGGGGTCATGTCGGCTACGACGGCGTCGGCATCGGTCTGGCGCTCTGCCAGCGGATCGTGGAGCGTCACGGCGGCACGATATGGGTCGAGTCCGAACCGGAGCAGGGCGCCACCTTCAGCTTCACGCTCCCGAAGGCGGCGCCGGGTCAAGATTTCGCGGATCCATGATCGATGTCGTGGGCAACCCGGCCGGCCCACTGGGAGTGTCGTGATCGAGTCGAGGACCGTTCGAGTGCTGCTGGTCGAAGACAACGAGCTCGACCGCCGGATGGTGATCCATCGGCTGACCTCACACCCGGAGGTTCGGTTCGAGGTGGAGTCGGCATCGACACTGACCGACGCCCTTCGATTGTCGGCCGACGCCCACTTCGATTGCGTGCTGCTCGACTTGACGCTTCCCGACTCGACAGGGCTGGCGGCCGTCGACGCCATGCTCGATCAGGACGATGCGGCGCCGGTGGTGGTGCTCTCGGGTCTCGACGATCCGATCGTTGCGGTGGAGGCGGTTCAGCGGGGGGCGCAGGACTACCTGACAAAACGGACGATGGACGTCGAGCTACTGGCCCGGGCGATCCGCTACGCAATCACCCGATTCGCGGCCGAGACCGAGCTACACACCACGAATGAACTCCTGAACCTGATGCACGAGCGGGAGCGGATCGCCCGCGATCTGCAGGACACGGTTATTCAGATGCTGTTCGCCACCGGTATGGGTTTGCAGGCCCTGGCAACCCGAACCGGGGAGGGGGCGGTCCGAACCCGGCTGCTGGAGGCGGCCAACGAGGTCGACGACGCAATTCACCAACTGCGCGAAGCGATCTTCAACATCTACCAGACCGCCAACGAAGTCACCGTCGCCGATGAACTGGGCCAGCTTGCCGGCGCCATGGAGGGATCCCTCGGTTTCCGTCCCACCATCAGAGTTGTGCCCGGCGTCGACGGCATCGGACGGGAACTGCGCCATCGGCTGATGACTGCGGCCGGTGAGGCACTGACCAACGTGGCCAAATACACGGAAGCGACGGCGGCCCAGGTGATCGCCGAGTTCGACGGCAACGAAGTGGTGCTCCGAGTCATCGACAACGGTCGGGGTTTCGCAACCGACGTCGAACCTTCGATCGGCCGACTCGACGGTCAGGCGGAGCGCAACATCGAGCGCCGGACCACCGACCTCGCAGCCGACATGACGATTGGACCGGGACCGGGAGGCGGCACCGAGCTCATCTGGAGGGCTCGCCTCCTCGATCCGCCCTGATGGCGCCGTGGCCCGCCGTTCCGCCGTCTTTCACTGAGGATCGGAGCGGAATGTCGTTCATCGCCGCTCGCTCCACGGTGTCGACCAGCTGGCCCAACATCCCGACCTCCTTGAACACGATGGCGTGGATCCCGACCCGCTGCAGTTCGGTTGCGGTCCGATCCGGAACCGTCGTCGCATGAAGCACGACCCGGTGCCCGCCCCCCAAGGATTCGCATCCCGGAAACCGGTCGACGACCACGACATCGGGATTCGTCTCCTCGATGGGCCCGGCCGCACCGGTCAGGTCGGCAGCCGTCCCCACGACTCGAACACGACCGGATTGTTCGAGGAATCCGGCGACGAGGGCCCGGGTCTCCTCGGACGATTCCACGAGATAGACGGTGATTGGTTGAGTGTTCACGGGCACAAACAGGGGTCGTAGGTTTCGCAACTATCTTTGTTCGCATCGTGGACCCATCGGCCCGACGCGGACAGGGCCCAAGGTCCCTGGCCCGGCCGACGATTTCGGGCGATGGTGGAAGCGGATCGGAGGTTCGTCATGCGAGTGCTCATCGTCCCCGCCAGCAGATTCGGCGGCACCGCCGAGATCGGCCGGGCCATTGCCCGAACCCTGCGGGCCGAAGGGCTCGACGTCGACGTCAGCCAGCCGGATCAGATGTTCAACCTGTCGCCCTACGGCGCCCACATCATCGGCAGCAGCGTGTATTTCGGCGAGTGGCTGAACTCGGCGGTCACGTTCGTGGAGGAACACGCGGCCGAGCTCCGGGCCAAGCCGACATGGCTGTTCAGCAGCGGACCGTTCGGTCCGGGTACGCCGGATGAACCGATCCGGGCCGGCGTCGTCGACGGGCTCACGGATTTGACCGGGGCCGTCGAGCACCGCTTGTTCGGTGGCCGGCTCGAACTGGACCGTCTACCGACCAGGGAGCGGTTCATGGCTCAGTGGGTCGGTGCCCACGACAGCGATCTGCGCGACTGGGCCGAAATCGAGGAATGGACACGCGGCATCGCGATCACCCTGACCGAGTCGGCGACGGAGTCGGAACTCGACCGCCAGTCGGGGTGACCCCGGTTCAGGGTGACCGCGGTTCGGGGAGGCTCAAACCTCCGCCGGAATGACGACGGTCGTGGCGCGCGGCCGCTGGATCAGGGCGGTGGTGACGCTGCCAACGAGAAGGTCCGCCACCGCACCGCGGCCGCGCGCTCCGAGCACGAGCAGGTCACACTTCGCGGACCAGTCCCGCAACACGGATCGAGGGTCGCCCTGGACCAGGTGGGCTCGGACCGGCGGTTCGACCGGACCGGCCTGGGCGGCGTGCGACAGACTCTGATCCAGCACCCGGCGAGCCCGAGCCGTGTGTGCGGCCTCGTAATGATCAGACGACAGCCCCGCCGGCTTCGGCTCCGGGGTCCACGCGTGGATGGCCTCGATGACGCACGTGACGGGAACGTTGGCGGCGGCCCACTGCATCGCCCGAATCGAATTCGGTGATCCGTCGATCCCCACGACCACGCGGCGATGATGATCGTCGAGCGGTGCGGACGGTGGTACGACGGCGACAGGAACCGGGGACCGGGCCACAACGCCCGAGGCGACCGATCCGACGAAACCGTCGGTGAGACCGCTTCGACCATGGGCGCCGACCACGATCAATCCGGCCGTGGCGCCGATGTCGACGAGCGAGGAAGTCGCCCGGGCCCGCACCACGATCGGCTCCGCCATGTCAGATGACCGAACCGAGGCGACGGCCTGCTCGATCCGCGCTCGGGCTTCGGACTCGAAAGGATCGGCTACGGGGATGGGCGGTCCGATGTATGCCCACCACGGATAATGCCAGGCAATCACCGGCTGGATCGGACCGAACCGATCCGTTCGCCGGGCCGCCCATTGCAGCGCGTGAAGTGAGGAACCCGATCCGTCGACCCCGACGACCATGCCGGACGTCGGACCATGAGTGCGGATCTCGTTGATGGAGCTGCTCGCGGTCGACGTCATCGGCCTCACCTTTCCAACTACGGCCGGTCTGTGACTACCTACTGGGATCCACGGACGGCCGGTTGACGAGAACCGGAACCGTGGCGGTGCGAACGACGGCCATGGCGACGCTGTCGTGGAGGACACGGTCGACACCGGCCCGGATGTGGGTGGCCATCGCCAGCATGGCTGCATCGCCCTTCCGGGCGTAGTCCACGATGGCCTTCGCCGGATCGGGGCCGTGAAGGGTGTCGTAGTTGACCGGACGATCGACCAGCTCCTCCATACCGCCCGCCACTCGGGCAACGGCGTTGCTCTCGTAGGCCGTTGGCACGCCGGCCGGGATCTTGGCCGGATCGATGACCCCGACGATCATCGGGTCCAACGAAAGCGCATCAGACCAGCGGGCGGCCACCGGCACGATCGTCTCGGCGAAGTCGGAGCCGTCGACGCAGATCATCAGATCGCCCTCAGGCCAGTCGTCGGGCAGGTCGACGGAAGGGCCGACGAGCAACATCGGCTCCCGGACCTGTCGCATCACCTCCTCGGCCACGTTGGCGGCCACGCCTGCGACCCGGCCCCGGGCCATGGTGCTCATCACCAGGAGGGTGTCGTCCTCCTGTTCGAACGCCGTGACGATGTCATCGGCCAGCGTGTAGGAAGCCGGTCGGACGTCGATCGCCCGGGCGTGGCGAACTCCGGCGACCTGGCGGGCCACGATCTCGTCGAGGCCGAGCCTTTCGTTTTCCTTGTTGAGCACCGTCAGGACGGTGATGTCGGCGTCCCAGCGGTCGGCCAGTAGCTCCGCAACTCGCAGAGCCGACGTTGCCCCCTGCGTGCCGTCGAGCGGTACGAGTAGACGGTCGAACATGAATGCCTCCTCTCGATTCATCCTCAGTGTGCGCCTCCGGCGGCGGCCCCTCCAGGGCCGAAGGTCCTAGGGCTCCCATGGGGGACCTTCGGCCCTGATGGGCGCGTCAAGGATCAGTGGAAGATGGACTCATGACAACGAGGACGGGCCGGCGGTCGGCTTCGCGCCGTCGGTGAGGCCCGGCGGCATGACGGCGGACGCACAGGGGGTCGACGGCGAGCATCGCATCATCCGCGTCTTTCTTCTCGACGACCATGAGATCGTCCGGCGCGGTCTGATCGACCTCCTGAACAGCCACGCCGACATCGAGGTCGTGAGCGAGGCGAGTTCGGCGGCGGAAGCCCTGGCAGCGGTGGCGGCCAGCCGGCCGGACGTGGCGGTGCTCGACGTCCGACTCGGTGACGGCACCGGCATCGAGGTGTGCCGGGAGATCCGTTCGGAGCACCCCGATGTCGCATGCCTCATGCTCACCTCCTTCGCCGACGACCACGCGGCCATCGATGCCGCCATGGCCGGTGCCGCCGGCTATGTGCTCAAGAAGGTGGCCGGCAACGACTTGGTCGAGTCGATTCGCAAAGTGGCGGGCGGGGCCGTGCTCCTCGACCGGGCGGAGGTCCGGCTCCGGATTCGGCGGCTGCGAGACAGCGACGAGGGTCTGCTGTTGACGCTCACGCCCCAGGAGAACCGGATCTTCGAGCTGATCGGCGAAGGCCTGTCGAACCGCCAGATCGCCGAGGAGATGTTCCTGGCCGAGAAGACGGTCAAGAACTACGTCTCGAACCTGTTCACCAAGCTGGGTATCTCCCGTCGAACCGAAGCGGCGGCGCTGGCAGCCAGGATCGACGAACGGCAACGACGCCGCTTCGACTGATCGCCAAGGAAAGTGACGTAGGGCCCTTTCCCATTCGCGACGGGCGAGCGAGTCTGAGGTCATGGCCCCCTCCCCCACTGCGGACCCTTCGGATTCCCCGTCCGTTATCGTCGGAGTCGACGGTTCCCCCGGGGCCGTCCACGCGCTGGCCTGGGCCGTCGCCAAGTCCGACGCCCTGGGTCGGGTGGGCCTCGTCCACGTCTTCACCCAACCGAGCCGATCGGAGCTGGAGGCCTGGTTCGGCGCAGACATCGACCGATCGGTGATCCGGCGCGCCGCCGAGGCGCACCTGACCAAGGCGGTGTGCGCCACCAACCCCGACCTGCTGCACCGGGCTCGCCTCGTCGAGGGCCATCCGGGGGTGAAGCTGTGCGAGGTTTCGGCGGAGGCGGCACTCCTGGTCGTCGGCACGCAGGGCCGCGACAGCGATTCCGTCCATCCGCTCGGGTCGACAAGCACCCACTGTGCGCTGCATGCGTCGGTCCCGGTCGCCGTCATCCCGGCCCACGTTCCCACCGACCAACCGTTGGGGAGGATCGTGGTCGGCGTCGACGGATCCGCGCACGCCGACCGGGCGCTGCGCTGGGCCGTCGATCATGTGGCTGACGGCGGACGCATCCAGGCGGTCGGCGCCCTCCCGACGCAGATCCCGATCGACGACGAGCAGCCGGTCCCCGGTCTCCCGCCATCCGAGGTGCTCGAGAAGCAGATCCGCAGCCGCGTCGAGGAGTCCGTGGCCAGGGTCCGGGGCTATCCCTACGACGGCCCTCTCATCGAGATCCACGCCGTGGTCGAAAACCCACGTGTCGTACTGCGCGATCTGGCCGGCTCCGACGCCGACCTTCTGGTCGTCGGAGCCCGAGGTCTCGGCCCCGTCCCCCATCTGGTTCTGGGGTCGGTTTCGAGCGCGCTTGTTCAGCATCCCCAGGTCCCGACGGTCGTCGTTCACGGCGACGGAACGAGGTGAACGAATGGCCGACGGCACGACCACACAACGCCCCGGATCGTCGGTCGACGGCGACACCGCCGCACCCGATCGACGCCGTTCCGAGAACATCCGCTGGTTCGACGAGATCTCCATCGAGGATGTCGGCTCCGTCGGCGGCAAGAACGCGTCGCTGGGCGAGATGTATCGTCAGCTCAGCGGAACCGGGGTCCGGGTGCCGTTCGGGTTCGCCACCACCGCCGGCGCGTTCCGCCGGTTCCTGGCCGCCAACAGCCTTGACCGGAGCATCGCCGAGGAGCTCGAACCGTGGGACGGATCCGACGTCGATGATCTGGCGGCCCGGGCCCGACGGGTCCGCGAGATGATCCTCGGCGCCGATCTCGGTCCCGAGCTGACCGACGACATCGTCGACGCCTACAAGCGGCTGTCGACCGACGCCGATACCGACCAGGTCGAGGTGGCAGTGCGATCGAGCGCCACGGCCGAGGACCTGCCGGAGGCGTCATTCGCCGGACAGCAGGAATCATTCCTGATGGTCATCGGCGCGGCGAAGGTGCTCGAAACGGTTCGCGCCTGCTTCGCCAGCCTCTACAACGCCCGAGCGATCAGCTACCGGCGCCATCTCGGCATCGACGAAACCGACATCGCCTTGTCGGCCGGTGTTCAGCGCATGGTGCGGGCCGACCAGGCGTCGAGCGGTGTGATCTTCACCCTCGACCCCGACTCGGGGCACCGCAGCGTCGTCTCCATCACCGCGACCTGGGGTCTGGGCGAGAACATCGTGCAGGGTCGGGTGGTGCCCGACAGCTTCACCGTTCACAAGGAGCGGCTGGGTGCCGGCTTCGTCCCGCTCGTCGGTAAAACCGTTGGCGCCAAGGAACTCCGGATGACCTTCGACGAGCACTCGGGCCGGATCCGCAACGAGCGGACGGCCGAGGCCGATCGGGAGCGGTTCTGCATCGACGACGACGACGTTCTGCAACTGGCCCGGTGGGCGATCGCGATCGAGGACCACTACAGCGCGAGCCGCGGTGTCGCCACCCCGATGGACATCGAGTGGGCCAAGGACGGCCGCACCGACGAACTGTTCATCGTTCAGGCCCGGCCGGAAACGGTGCACAGTCAGCGCAACTCGACCGCGGTGATGGAGGTCCACCAGCTGCTCGAA
>JBFHEP010000025.1:0-21454 GCA_041584095.1 Acidimicrobiales bacterium
CCCGACGCTTCGAATCATCGACCAGGACCCCGTTGATCCGAATCGAACCTTCGTCGAGATGGGTGAGCCCGGCGATCGAGCGGAGCAGGGTCGACTTGCCACAGCCGCTGGGGCCGACCAGGGCCAGGATGTCGGAGTTGGTCAGTGTGAGGGAGATCCCGTCGATGGCCGTCGTCGAGTCGTAGCGTTTGACGGCACCGTCGACCACCAGCGCCGGCGCCCCGTTGGCGACTCTGGTCATAGGAGACCTTCCCCGGTGGGGGCGGTGCCCCTTTCGGCGGCTGCCGCCGCATCGGATCGGGCGTTGAGGCTGAGCGACAGCACGGCCACCGGAACGAGGGCGAACACCACGATCGTCAGCGCCGGCAATGCCGCCTGCTCGAAACGGGACTCCGACGCCAGGTTGAACGTCCAGACCGACAGCGTGTCGAAGCCGAACGGACGTAGCAGCAGAACAATCGGGAGCTCCTTCAACGAATCGACGGCCACCAGCACGAGGGCGGTGGCCAGACTGGTTCGGGAAAGAGGAAAGTGTATGCGGGCCATGATGCTCGACGGTCGATGGCCGAGCGTCCGGGCCGATGCGGTCATGTCGGCCGACACCTGTTCCAAGCCGGCCTCCGCCGCGCTCAACGCCGGCGCCATGAACCGGACCGAGTAGGCGTACACCAGGCCGAGGAACGACCCGGTCGCGACGACGCCCGGTAGCCCGAGCCCGATCCGCTCCAAGCCGCCGTCGAGTGCCACCAGCGCCAGCAGCACGCCGATGGCGACAACCGGCCCGGGAACGGCGTAACCAACTGCGGTGAGACGGGCGGCCAGGCTGGTCGAGCGGCGGTGGCCGAAGCGCGAGGCGTTGGTCACCACCATGGCAACGGCGGCGCAGATGACGGCACAGACGGTGGCCAGAATGAGCGAGTTCGTGAGGAAGTCGAGGAACCGCCCGGTGACCGGTGTGCCGTTGTTGGATCCGGCCCGCTCGATCGCCCACACCACCAGTTGCACGGTCGGCAGCAGAAACGACAGCGCGAATACCACCGTGCAGAGCCCAGTGGCGAACATGGCCTTCCTACCCGACAGGGGACGGGGCATGATTCCCGAGGCCCTTCCCGCTGCCTCGCCGAATCGAGCCCGGCCTCGCAGGAGCCGTTCGAGGCCGATGACGGCAAGGGCGAACGCCAGCACGAGGGTGGCGATTTCGCTGGCTGCATCTCGGTCGAAGGTGCCCCGCCAGATCCGGAACACGCCCACCGACACCGTGTCGACGTCGAAATACTGGACCGTGGCGAAATCGGTGAGGGTCTCCATCATCACCACCGCTACACCGGCGGCGACGGCGGGACGAAGCTGCGGCAGCACCACTCGGCGGGCGGCTTCCAGTGGGCTCGCCCCCAGGGTTCGGGCCGCCTCGAAGGCGGCCCCGGCCTGGTCCCGCAGCGCGGCTCGGGTCAGGAGATACACGTACGGATAGAGGACGAGGCTGAACACCGCGATGGCGCCACCCATGGATCGCACGTCGGGGAACCAGGCGTCAGCCCCGAGTTGGGCCCGCCACCATCCCTGCAGGGGCCCGGTGAAGCCGATGACCGACAGCGTCACGAAGCCCAGCACGTAGCTGGGCATGGCCAACGGTGAAATCAACAGCCAGCCGAACAGCCGTGATCCCGGGAATCGATACGCGGAGGTCAGCCAGGCCAACCCGACGCCCAGGACGAGCGTTCCGATCGACACCCCGGCCAGCAGGACGACGGTCTGGACCAGTTCGCCCGGCAGCCGGGTCTCCCACTGCTGCCTCCAGACGTCGCCCCGTGGCGACAGGATGCTCGTGGCGAGGAAGGCCACCGGTGCAACTACCAACACGGCGGCCAGCCACGCCGCGCCAGGCCAGGACAGAACGGCCAGCCGGTCACCGAAGTCGAGGTTCACCCGACGCCCGGCCCGCTCCGATGAGCCGACCGGGTCGGGCGACCCTTCGCAGTCGGGTCGATCGTCGACGACGACACTCGTCATCGGTTAACGATACCCGGCCTCGTCCATCAGCCTGACGGCCTCCGCATTCAGGCCGCCGAAAGCCGACGCAGGGAGTTCGTCGCGGAGGAAATCGGTTCCGAATTCGGATGCGATGAGCGGTTCCGGTTCAACCGACGGGTTGGCCGGATACTCGTGATTGCCGTTCACGAAGGCGCTCTGGCCCTCGGTGGCCAACCACTCGAGCAGTTGGACGGCGAGGCCGGGATCATCGGCGTAGCGGGTTACGCCGCCGCCGGAGATGTTGACGTGCACGCCGAAGCCGTCCTGGTCGGCCCAGGCGAGTTCCACTGGGAAGTCGGGGTCGTCGTCGAGAAGCCGTGCCAGGTAGTAGTGATTCGTTATCCCGACATCACACAATCCATCGGCTATCGACTCGAGGATCAGGATGTCGTTGTTGAGGATCTCGGCATTGTCGGCCCAGCCGGACACGATGCGCAGAGCTTCGTCCTCGCCATGATGAGCAATCAGGCTGGCGACCAGCGACTGGGTATAGACGTTCGACGAATCACGAAGGCAGACCCGGCCCGCCCATTCCGGATTGGCCAGATCGGTGTACGTCGTCGGCATCTCGGTCGCCGAGACCCGGTCGGGGTGGTAGACAAGGGTTCGGGCCCGCACAGTCAGGCCGAACCAGTTGCCGTCCGGGTCGCGAAGGCTCTCCGGAATCGCCGCCTCCAGGACCGGGGAATCGATGGGCGAGAATATCCCCTGTTCGGTGGCGATGGCCAGGTTGCCGGCGTCGACGGTGAGGTAGATGTCGGCCTGCGTCTCCTCACCCTCGGCCGCAATCCGCTCCCGCAACTCGGCGTCGCTGCCGGGAAGGAACTCGACGGAGATCCCCGTCTCCTCGCTGAACTGCACGAACGCCGTCTCCAGATCATAGTGGCGTCCGGTATAAATTCGGACGACGTCGTCTTCGCCGCCCCCCGAACACGATGTCAGGATTGCGGTGAGCATCACCAAGAGCGCTATCGAGCCGACGGAGCGGCCTGCTCGGGTTGGGGGCACAAACGGTCCTTTCGTCGCTTGTCCGGTGCCGTTCAGATCGGTCAATGGCGGCGGCGCTGACGAGGTTTGCCGGTCATCGCCTGCCGCAGAAACGATATCGTGTCAGGAAAGGTTGTAACACCCTGTAAAGCATGTTTAACCTCTGTGATTGTGCAGCGGGCCTTTCCTCCACGAACCCTGATTCCACGAGCCTTGACTCAGGGTCGGTGGGCCCCTGATCGGACCCGATCGAGGTCAGCGCCGGCGCTGATCGTGATCTCGACGACCGCCGTGGCAGTAGCCGGATTCCTGCTTGTTCGAGGCCTCGACGGTGATGCGCTTCGAGGGGCCGCCACCCGGGCTCTGGTCGATCCGGTTGGCCTTGGGTTGATTTTGGTTGTGCTTCTTGGCGCGTTCTCCATGCGGGCCGTCGCCTGGACGCGGTTGCTGGATCGGCTGCCGTTCGGCCAGGCCCTCGCCGCCATTCATCTGGCGCTGGCGGGCAACCACGTGCTTCCTTTCCGCCTTGGTGAGCCGCTCAGGGTCTCCTCGGTGTTGCGGCGTACCGACGTCGGGATGGCGGAGGCCGCCGCCACCACCGTGGTGTTGCGCTCCGCCGACGTCCTCAGCCTGCTGATTCTGGGTGCGGTCGCCTTGCCCTCCCTCGCGGTGGGCGTCGTCCGTCCGGCCGGTGTCGTGCTGACATTCGCCGTCGCCGTTGCAGGACTGATCGCCGTGGCCGTTCTCGTCCGTCTCCGATCCCGAGCACCGGAGACGGTTGCAGTTCGACTCCCCGACCTGATCACCGTCGCATTGGTGTTTTTGGCCTGGGCCGCTGAGGCGATCGTCGTGTGGCGGGTTGGCCGGTGGTTCGAGATCGACCTCGGACCGCAGGAGGCGGTCGCGGTGCTGGCCGCCGCCGTTTCCGTCCAGGTTGTCGCCATCACCCCCGGTGGTATCGGAACCTACGAGGCTGCTGCCGCAGCGGCGCTGGTGGCATTCGGGGTCCCAACCTCGACGGCGCTTGCCGTGGCGGTGGCGGTGCACGCCGTCAAAACCGTCTACAGCGTCGCCGCCGGCACGGTCGCTCTGGTCTGGCCCGACCCGTCGATCGTCGGCCGATTCAGAATGGGCCGGCCCGGTGCCCGCCAACCAGCCCCCGTCACAGGCCCGGGTCCGATCGTCTTGTTCCTCCCGGCGCACAACGAGGCGCCGCGGGTGGCCGCCGTGGTCGCCCGGGCCCCGGAGCGTCTGGGCGACCATCCGGTCGAGGTCGTGGTTGTCGACGACGGCAGCTCCGACCGGACGGCGGCAGCCGCCCTTGACGCGGGCGCCCTGGTTCTGACCCACCCGGCCAATCGAGGGCTCGGCGCTGCGGTCCGTACCGGTATCGAGCACTGCAAGCGTGTTGGTGCGTCGGCCGGAGTGTTCTGCGACGCCGATGGGGAATACGATCCGGTCGAGCTGGCGACCGTTGTCGGCCCGATCCTCGCCGGACGCGCTCACTACGTTGTCGGCAGCCGGTTCATTGGGGACATCGGCCGGATGCTCCCCCACCGTCGGCTCGGCAACCGCCTGCTGACCCGCTGGGTCCGGTTCATCACCGACGCCCCGGTCACCGACGCCCAGTCCGGCTACCGCGCACTGTCGGCCGACGCCCTCGCCGCAGTCGAGATCGCCCATGACTACAACTACGCACAGGTACTCACGATCGATCTGCTGGCCAAGGGATTCGACTACCACGAGGTCGGCATCGGCTATTCCTTTCGCCGATCAGGGCAGTCGTTCGTCCGCCTCGGCCCGTATCTCCGACAGGTCGTACCGACGGTATGGCACCAACTCAACCCGGGTCGAGACCCGATCGTTTCCCAGGAGGAGCTTCCATCATGGACAACCGACGCTGGATCCGTGGCCTCAGTGCCGCTGTCGTCGCCTGCCTGCTGATTGCGGGTTGTAGCAGCGACGATGGCGCCACGGTCCGAAACCTCGCCGAGGAGGACGCACCTACAGCGGACGGGTCGGCATCGAGCGCCGGCGGGAGCTCGAGTGCAAGTGCCAGTGCTCCGGCCGACGGCTCCACCGACGTCGACCTCGCCGCCGGTGAAGCGGTCGACGGAGAGGGCGGCTACGACTACGCATCCGACGTGACCGCCCATCGGCAGGTCACGCTCGACGTGTGCGAGATCAAGGAGCTTCTCGAGGCCGAGACACCGGATTTCGATACCGCATCCTCGGTCTACACCGACGGCGAGCACTCGATCAACAGCGACGGCAGCGTCCGCACGCTCGCCGGCTTCGCCACCGCCGACGATCGACTGCACGGTCTCGACAACTACTACGGCACCGCCGCGCCGCTCGACGACTGGATGATCGAAGCGCTCGGTGCGACCGGTCGGTTCGCCGACGCCTCGGACGCCGTCCGGGCACAAGCGGTCGAGAAGGGTGTGCAGAACCAGATCCTGGTCGCCTGGACGATCCATGAGCTCAACAGTGCCCTGGAGAAGGCCGAGGCCGGTGACATCGATCCGGCCGAGGGGGCGCCACACAACTGGGACGAGGCGTGGGCCTTCTATCACGGGGCTGCCCCCGGGTGCGCCCCCTTCGCCACGGCCAACAGCCGGGCCGAGAACTTTGCCACCCTGACCGGTGACGGCGTGGCCGAGGCCAACGTGGCCATCGTCGAAGCGATGAACGCCGGTCGTGACGCGCTCATCGCCGGCGACACTCAGACCGCGGCCGACGCGGTCGACGAGATCATCCGCAACCTCGTCATCACCTACAGCCAGGCGGCGATCCGGTACGCCACCCTGGTCGGGCAGGACGTCGAGAACGGCGATCTCGACGCGGCGGCGGAACATCGGGTCGAGGGCCTGGCATTCTTCCGGGTGATCGAGGCGCTGGTAGCGGCCCGGGGAGCCGACGTCGACTCGGTCAATGCCGTATTCGACCTCGACGCCGAACCGGGCTCAAACGGTGGACCCGACGAGATCCGGACCGCACTCACGCCGGCGTGGGACGCATTTGGTGTCACCGCCGAGGACATCGGTACGTTGCAGTAGCACCCAGACCCCCTGCCGAAGCCCTTGATGCTTCGTCTCAGCCGAGGTTCCGGAGGAGGTCCTCGAGCGCATCCGCTGTTCGGAGGAGCCGGCGGTCCGCCATGGCGGGGGCCATGAGCATGAAACCCACGGCGGGGGTTGTGGCCCGCTCCTCGGGCCCGCACAGCGGGAGGCTGACGGCGCAGGAGTCGAGGAAGTTGCCGACCGACGTGTTACGCAAGGCCTTCAGGTTGGTCGTGGTGTAGTAGCGATCACCGGGATCGGATGAGTCCCCGTCGGGCGGGAAGCTGCCGATCGGCGGCGGCAGAATCGCGACCGTCGGGGCGATGAGAGCGTCGAATCCTGCGGCCACCTCGTCGAACCGATCAATCAGGCGTCGACGATGATTCAGGACCTCTATGTAGTAGACGGCGGAGGCGCGACTACCGCCTTCGATCCTCCGCCGGACCCGCTGATCGTACTGGTCGCCACGCTCGGCGATCAGACGCCGGTGCCACTCCAAGGCCTCGGCAGGAGCCAGTCCACCGTCTCGATTGATGTCTCCCAGCTCATTCAATTCGGGAAAGGCGGCGTCGGTGATCGAAACGCCGGCCTTCGACACCTTGGAGACGGCGGCATGAAATCGAGCCGCCACCGTTTCGTCGAGATCATCAAGCAGGAAATCGGTCAACAGCCCGAGTCGAATCGCCGACGGCGTCGGACCATCGACCGGTGGGGTGGCGGTCCCAGCCGTGTTCGCAGTCAGAACACAGTCGACGATCGTTGCGCAGTCGACCGTGTTGGTCAGTGGACCGACCGAGTCGAATGACGGTGCCAGCGGCACGATCCCGTCGAGCGGAATCCGCCGGGCCGTCGGCTTGTAACCGACGATATTGCAGAACGCCGCCGGAATCCGGCATGAACCACCGGTGTCGGTACCGAGCGCCGCTGCAGCCATGCCGTCGGCGACGGCGACAGCGGAGCCCGACGACGAACCGCCGGGGATCCGTCGATTGGAACGATCCCACGGACTCGCCGGCGTTCCGTAATGCGGATTCAGTCCGAGGCCGGAGAAGGCGAACTCGGTCATGTTGGTTCGACCGATGACGACAAACCCGGCAGCTCGAAGGCGGGCGACGGCAACCGAGTCGGACGATGCCGGAGCCGCTGCGGCCAGTGCCCGCGAACCGGCCGTCGTCACCTCGCCGGCCACATCGGCCAGATCCTTGACGGCGATCGGAATCCCCCCGCATGGCGGCGCCCATCCGCCGGCGCTTCGCAACAGATCCCAGGCATCGGCTTCGGCCCGGGCACGATCGGCGGTCACGGCGATGAAGGCCCGACTCCCCTCCCCGGCGGGATCCTCGATCGACTCCAGCGCAGCCTCGATCAATGCTCGCGAACTCACGGCACCGGTCGCAAGCAGTTCGCCGAGTCGACGAACAGGCTGATTCAACATGATTGGGGCCTCATGGAGTCTGATCTGCGGTTTACCCGGCGGCGGATGCGGCAAGTGTAGGGTCGATTTCCACCCCCAACCAGGGCGGCATCCACGATAATGTCACTGCCGATGCTCATACTGGGGGCATGTCGGGAAGCATCTCGTCACCACCGTCAAGCGTTCAGGGAGCGCCGGCTGTCGTCGCCATCAACGACGCCGGGGCGCTCTACCTCGCGTTGGCCGAAGCCATCCACGGCGCCGCCGTAGGCATGTCGCCCGCTGCCCAGACGCTGCTGCGCCGGGGTTTGCAGGAGCGATTCGGTACCCTGTTCGAGTCGAGAGGCGACGACGCCGTCGATGAGCTGCTTCGGCTGGCCACCGCACACAGAGCCGCATGATGGCTTGCCAACAGCGGTGGCGGGAATGAATCGGTGACGTCGGCACCGGTCGTGATCCGCTCGCGGTCCACGCCGTTCTTCTCTGTGGCCTGCGCAATCCTCGTCGTCTACTTCTTGGTCAAAGCAGTGCTGCTCGACGGTGGCCCCGCCGTCTTCTCACTGTCGCTCGGAGGATTCGCGGCCGTCGCCGGTCTGTGGTGGCTGTGGCGGGCCCGGCACCGAGCCGTGGTGCTCGACGGCGATCAGCTGGTCATCCGCGACGGCCAGCAGTCGAGAGTCTATTCGCGAGCGGAGATCGTCTCGATCGACCTGTCGTCACTCGATCGCCAGATCGTGTTCACCGACGGTTCCGCCATCCAACTGCCTCTCGAGGGCCGCGAGCTGGTTGAGGCCGGCTTCCTGCTCACCCCGCCGCGTCGTCATCGGGCGGTGTGAGCCGGCGGTGCCGGACCGACCTCCACCGGTCGGGAAGGGTCGCCGATCCACTCCGACCACGACCCGGCATAGAGCCTGCCATCGCGCAGTCCGGCGATTCGGGCGGCGAGCAGATTGTGACAGGCGGTGACTCCGGAGCCACAGCTGGCGATCCACCCCGGTTGGCGTTCCACACCCAACGCGGTCAGTTCCCGCCGAAGGATGTCCGGGTTTCGAAAGGCGCCACTGTCTTCGATGTTGTCGGTCCACGGCCGTGATCGAGCACCGGGGATGTGTCCGACGACGGGGTCGATCGCGTTCGGTTCCCCCCGAAATCGATCGGCACTGCGGGCATCGAGGAGCGTGGACCCTCCTTCGACGCCCTCCACTATCTCACCGACCTCGACCACCCGATCGAGGGGCCAGTCGACCACGGTGGGATCACCAATGAGGGTCGGGTCGCATGCAGGCCGGTCGGTTGCGGTGTCGGTGCCGCGTTCCATCGGCCCGGTCCACGCGGCGAGACCGACGTCGAGCACTGCAGCCGGATGGCCGACGGCGTCGAGCATCCACCACATTCTCGACGCCGTGGCCCCGGAGCTGTCGTCGTAGCAGATCGTGGGCCGTCGTCCGAGCCCGAGGTCGCCAAGGTTACGTCGAAACCGATCGACTGTCGGGAGCGGATGTCTGCCCCGATCCCCCGGCGGGTCGGAGAGATCGGTATCAAGATCGACGAAGACCGCCCCCGGCAGGTGTGCTTCGCCGAAGGCATCGAACTTGGGGCCGGTGGCGATCGACCAACGGACATCGGCGATCTCGACCGCATCGATGTGGTCGGCCAGCCAGTTGGCATCGACGAGCGGTCCAGGGGGAAGCATGATCTCGTGACTGGTCCGGCCGGTACCTGGTCAACCCAGGCTGAAGGTCATGGTGGCCGCGTTGCCACCTCGCTCCGGTCGCTGATAGAGGTGCAGGTGCTGGCCTTCGGCGCTGAAGACGACCGTGATCGAGGTCACACCGTACTGGGCGTCGTCCTGATCGAGCACGATATTGCCCGATTGGAGCGGTTGCTCCCAGCCGAGCTCGTACAGCACCGTTCCGGTTGCGCCGGTGCTGAGCGCGATTTCGGAGATCTCGTTGTGCCACGGGCCAAAGTAGCCGTCGGCGACGAGGACTCCCCCGTTGTCGCAGACATAGGCTTCGCGCAGCTCGATACTCTTGCGCACGTCGACGGTGCAGATCGCCGGCAAACGTAGCTCGCCGGAACTCGATCGGCTCGCCGTGGCGCCAGGGTCCGTTCGCGTGAGCGTCGGCGACGTCGATGATTGATCGCCGCCACTCTCCGTGCCGGATTGCCCGGTTCCATTGGCGTCGTCATCCGTTCCCGAGCCATCGTTGGCCTGACCGGCGGAACCGCCGTCGCTGCCCTCCGATGAACCCTCGCTCTCGCCCAACTGCGCTCCGGCGTCACCCCCGTTGGCGGCGTCGGAGCCGGCCCCGACGTCCAACCCGTCGTCGGTTGCAGCATCGGATTCGCCCGATGCGTCGGCGGCCGAGTCGTCGGTGATAGCGGGGCCGGCCAATTGACCGGTTTCGAGCGAGTCGGCCACACCGGCCAACGTTTCGGTATCGTCGCCGCCACCAAGGCTGCGAGCGAGCAGCACGATCGGGATCAGAGCGGCCAGGGCAACGGCGATCAGCATCGCCCACGGCATCCGTAGTTCGTCGGACTGGGCCTGCTCCCTGATGGGTACCTGGCGATGCAGATCTCGATGAACCCGTGGGTATTGGGCCTGGATGAACTTGACGAGCTCACCCTTGCCGCCCATCGGATCGCCGGTCGGGTATCGGATCTGGGTGACCGGTGGAGCCTGGAGTTCGTCGACGGCATCCTCGACCAGCAGGCAAACCCGATCCCGGGCCAATCGCGCTTCGAGAAACCCGGCGGCGTGCAAGATTCGCTGGATGCGGTGGTCGGTGCTTTCTATCGAGAGCGGATCGTTGTCGGTGACGACCAGAACCGCCATGTCGAATTTGGTCATTGCGACCTCGACAGGCATCGAATCGAACGTGTGGACGGTACAGCCGTCGGTCTCGAGCGAGCGCGCCAGTTGCACGATCTCCTTGCTCGCTCCGGTGGGGCCCATCAGGATCCTGGGTTGGTTTCCGCTAACGTTCGCCATGGCCACGGGACCATGGTACAGAATTCCGGCGCGCTCGTTCTACCACCATCCATCAGAAAGAAGGAGATCGTCACAGTTGACCTTTGTCGTCGCGTTGTGGATTCTCGGGTTCTTTCTTGCGATCGCCTTCATCACCGACGGCATCGTCTACCTCACGGGATCCCACCGGATTCAGCGCCGTATGGATCACCTGGAACTCGGTCGCGAGCTGTATCGAGGGGTCGGAGTGGTGGAGATCGCCGGCGGGCTCGGTCTGATCTTCTCGGCCCTGAGCAGCCATCCAGCGGGCTGGCCGTCGTTGTTCGACAGCTCGACGCTGGTCTGGCTCGGGATTCCCAGTGTGCTGGCGCTCGTCGCGGTCAAGGTTCTGGTCATCCTCATGCACCGTGACGCCGGTGATTCCGCTGCCGAGTACAGCTCGGCCATCACCTTGATCATCCTGTCGATCGGATATCTCATCGCCTTCATCGCCCGGCAGATGGTCGCCGCCTAAGATCGAGGGGGTTCGAGCGCTCGTTACCGGGTGGCCGACAAAGGGCGGTCTACAGCGATGGAGGCGGACCGATACTCAAGCAGCTGGCACTCATTCTGGCCATCGTCATCGTCGCAATCCTGGCCATCGTCGCCGCCCTGACCATCGTGAACAGGGGATCCGCTGGTGAGGAGGTCGACGAAGAGCCCGCTGTCGAACCGACCGGGCCCGCCACGACGATAGCCGTGTCGGTCGGTGCCGACGGCAGCCAGGTCGAGGTGGGCTGCCGCGTGCCGGTGGACGGCCAGTCTCCGTTCCTCGTGACCTTCGAAAACCGAACCTCCGCAAGCGATGACTACCAGGCGGAGGTTTCGGTCGGCCTCGCCGACGGTAGCAGTGTTGCGGTGGTTGCCGCCGCTCCGGCATTACGACCGGGTGAACGTCGCACCGTGTTGCCCCGGCCGTGGCTCGAACCGGGCCAGATCACCGGCTGCGAGGTCGTGGCGATCCAGGGAACGGACCAGGTGATCATCCTCCACGACAACTAGCACGTCCGGTACGCTGATCGGCCTATGAATTGGTTTGCCGACAACTGGCCGACGGCTCTCATCGGCCTCGGGATCTTCATCGTGGTGTCCGGTCTGGTTCGCAGGGTGGCGAAGCTCGCGTTCCTGGGTGTGGCGGTCGGCGTGATCGGCCTGGTCATCTGGCCGATGGTGAGCTCGTCGCTCTGAGTCGTCGGGCAATCGGCAATTGCCGGGTCACGAATCGTCTCCAAACTCTTCGGATGGCGGCTTGCCGCCGACGTCTGCGAATCTGAGTTTCAGCCCAGCGACGGCGTGAGAAGCAGCACGATCGGAAGCGTGAACAGCGCCGTCATCGTGGCGAATGCGACGGTCGATGTGACCGCTTCGGGTTCGAGGTCGTGCTCGATGGCCACCACCATGCAGAAAACGGCGGGCGGCATTGCCGACTGAACCGCAGACACGGCCGCAAGATCGCCGGTGAGCCCGACCGCCAGAGCCGTGGCGGAGGCCGCAGCCGGAGCCACGATCAACTTGGCGAACGTCGACACGGCGATCGGGAAGCCGATCCGGAAGCGGCGGCTCGCATTCAATTGCAGGCCAAGCGTGAACAGCATCGTCGGGATCAATGCATTGGCCAGCAGGCCGATGGAGCGGCCCAGGATCGGTGGAGGCATCAGGCCGAGATTGTTGGCGACCAGGGCGGCGAGGCTCGCAACGGTCATCGGAGCCAGTAGAGCCTGTGTCACGGCCCATCCGATGGACCCCCGCCGGCCGTGGGCGAGACCAACGCCGAGCATCATCCCCGTGGCGTTGATGGCCAGCATGAACACGCCCGCAGCCGGCAACACGTCGTCCCCGAATGCGAACGCCGATATGGCCAGCCCGGCGTTGCCGACGTTGCCGTAGGCCGATGTCATCGCTCCGGCCGCCACCATCGAGCCCTCGGCACCCGAACCGCGCAGAATGAGCCAGGTGAAGCCTGCCGCCGCAGCCATGCCGGCCAGCCCCGCACCGCTCAGTTGCAGGATGACGCGACGCTCGAGGTCGGCATCCGCCAGGACGTCGAACATGAACGCCGGACCGAGAACCCAGTAGGCGAGCTTCGACAGCGAGCGCACGTCGACGCCGAGTCGAGGGCCCGCCGCGGCGCCGAGGGCGACGACGAGAACGACCGGTCCGAGTACGTCGAACAGCACGGAGGCAACCGACATCGCCGACCAGGTTAGGATCGTCCGTGCCGCCGTGGGTGACCAGGAGGGCGGCAGCGGCAGATCTCCGGGCGCCGTCGAAGATTTGCCCGATGTGAATCATTCCGGGTTGAGGCGACATAACGAGAGACCTAGTGTGGGGGCCTACAAGCGGGTCATGCGGGCTGAGAGGAGCCACTGTGCAGAGTAGGTCGATCGATGTTGGCTTCACGCCTCAGGCCGAGACTCTGTTGGCTCGAGCCGAGAAGTTCCGTACGACCACCCTGGAGTCCGGTGCGTTCGCCTCGGAATTCACCGATCGTGGCCCCAACGTGGCCGCCCTTCGGGAGGCCGCCCGGCTGGGAATGACGGGTATCGAGGTCGACCGGGACCTTGGCGGCCTCGGCTTCGGGTTTCGGGAGAAGGTTCGGATCGCAGAGATTCTGAGCCGCTCGTCGATCGGCTTCGCCTTCAGCCTCATCAACACTCAGAATGTCGCCGCCCGCTTGGGCACAACCGGCAGCGACCGACACCGCGACACCTATCTTCCCGATCTCCTCGTCGGCCGACGGTTCGGCGCCACTGCGCTGACCGAGCCGGAGGCAGGGAGCGACTTCGCCGCGATCGCCACTCGCGCGGTGCGGACCGACGGCGGCTGGGTGCTCAACGGGCAGAAGGCCTGGATCACCAACGCCGTGATCGCCGACGTGATCCTGTGTTACGCGCAAACAGATCCGGACCGGGGCCGTGACGGTATCGCCTGCTTCGTCGTCGACGGCCGGCGCAGCGGATGCGAGACCACGCCGGCCTATCAGCTGGTGTCGGGTTCGACGGTCGGGGTGGGCGGCTTCTCCCTCCACAACTACGAAGCCGTCGAGGACGACATGATCAGCGAGCCGGGCGCCGGCTTCCGGCAGGCATTGCTCGGAGTGAACGGGGCCCGCATCTACGTGGCCGCCATGGCTTGCGCTGCGGTTCGAGCGGCGCTCGGTCAGGCCGTGGATTACGGCTCGTCCAGGGAGAGTTTCGGCCAGCCGATCCTGGCTCATCAAGGCCTCGCCTGGAATCTTGCTGCGGTGGCCAATCGACTTGAAGCGGCTGAAGCACTCACGGCCCGTGCCGTCGACCGTCACGAGGAGTCGCAGGCTGCCGTCGCGACCGACGATGGTCGAGATGCCATGGTTCGGCTCAGTGCGTTGGCTGCGGCTCATGCGAAGAAGTTCGCCACCGAGATGATCGAGCCGGCGCTCGAAACCTGCATGCAGGCGATGGGCGCCGAGGGCCTGCGAGCCGAGCAGGTCGTCGGGCGGCTCCTATCCGAGAGCCGGATTCTGGGCTACGTCGACGGAACGACGGAGATGCAGACCGACCGCATCGGTCGATCGCTCACCCACTACTACGGGTCCTCGTCGCCCGACGCCGTGTCCGTTGCGGCCTCGACTGCCGCCGGGCAGCCGGAGGCGGCCGATAGCTCGGTCGGGTTCGAGCCGACGGAGGCAGTTGAGCCGATCGGTGATTCCGAACAACCCGACGAACGCGGGTTTGTGGCCTTGTCGGAGTGGTCGCCGGACCCGTTCTCACCGTCGAATCAGGGCGCAGGGCTGTTCGGCGACCCTGTCGAGCACGATCGGGAACCTGACGGCGACCCGGTCGACGATGGCACGGGCGTTCCGGTCGGTCCCACGGTGGCCGGTGCGAGCCACACGATGGAGTTCGAACCGAGCGAGGTCACCCTGGCGGCCGGCTCCGTCGGTGGTTCTCCGGCCGCGCCATCCGAGGCTCCGACGGGACCACTTCCGGCGATGGAGTCTCCGCTCCCAGGCGAACCCCCCATGCCACCGTCCGAACCGCCGCCGGCGTTGACCGATACCGGATTGCCGTCGACTCCGCCGATGCCGCCACCCTCGACCGGAGAGCCCGCCGGACTCGGCTCCCCTCCCCCACCGCCCCCGCCGACCGGGCCGCCGCTGTCGACCAATCCGCCGTTGCCGTCCGATTCGCTGTTGGCGCCGGAGCCGCCGTACCCGTCGGAACCGCCGATACCACCGCCGGAATCGCTGTACCCGTCAGAACCGCCGATCCCACCGTTGGAACCACCGCTGGAACCGCCGCTGTCGACCGATCCGCCGATGCCGCCGGCACCCGGAGTGCCGTCCGATCCGTCCGCCCGCCCGGCCGGCGGTCCGGTGCCCCCGGTGCCGCCGCCCGAATTCCAACTCGGCGGTGCGGGATCGGGAGCTCCCCCACTGCCGGGCGAGGAGCATCGCCTCGAGGCCGACGCCGACGACCAACCGTCAACACCGCCGCTTCCTCCGGACACCATGAGAACCGGCGGTTGATGGTTGTAGCGTCGTCGGAGACGGCAATTCGGCGGCCAAACCGCTCCTCCTGAGGAATTGGGGGTGATTGCCCATCGGCCCCTGGGCAATACCCAGCGCTGAACGGCTATGTCGATGATCGACGGGCGCTCGGAGCACGGTTGAAGCCTGATCGGGCCTGGGCGAAGCGACCTACCGGCCAAGCCTGGCGGGCGCTACGCAATTCGCTCCTCTCCACCGCCGTGCCGCAATTGCCTTTATTTCGATTTGAACGAGTTGTTATCCTGGCCTCATGATCCCCCGGGACCACGTTCGTTCACCTTCGACAGCAAGACGCTCGGCGACAACAGCGGATAGCTCAACTGAACGAGCCACACCGCAACCCACCGTATTGAGCACCGTGTGGGAGGGACCATCGGACGACGACTCGCCGGCTGCGGTCGATGGCCATCCCCGAACGCTCGACCTCGAGACGAGCGTGGTTCCGTCCTGGCTCTTCCGGTGGCTGAACGCTCCGGCCACCCGCCGCCGAGTGCTGATCATCACCACCGTGGTCGCCGTTGTCTGTGGCGTGGTGCTGGCCGTCGGTGACGTGGACGAGCCCGCTCCCGAGCTTGCGACGGCTCCGGCCAACGAGTCCAGCGAATCGACCCACGGCAGTCTCAGTAGTCGCGCCGTCGCAGGTGCGGCGGACCGGCAACTCGAGTCGAACGACGAGCAGGAGGGCGCTCTCGCCGGGAGGAGCTCGACCGAGCCCGATCCGAGTCCCCGAGAAGCGGTCTCGGCTGATGAACGAATACGGCTCACGGTGGACCCGGTCCAGACCGCAGCGGGAGGCTGGCTGCTGGAGGTGCAGGTGGTCGACACGGCCGAGTCGGCTCCCACCGTCCGGTTCACGGTCAACGGAGCCGTCGTCGAGGAAGTCGAGCGAGCCCCCTATCGGCTCTTGCTCAACGCCGAGGTGATCGCGTCGTCCTCGAGCGCCGTCGGCGAGGGACAACCGCTCATCGTGACGGCGTCGGCCCTCTGGCCCGGGAGCGGTGACGCGAGCCCGGCCACCATCGTGTTGTCCGACTGACTGCGACCCACCCGTCGACCCGCTACGTCGCCGACGACCACACGTAGCGAATCGCCGGTCCGGCAGCGAGAATGGCCCGGTGGGCACACCCCTGGCGCCAGTGCATTCGTCGACCTCGCCGCCGGGGTGGTATCCGGATCCCTGGCAGCAGAGCGTCTGGCGATGGTGGGACGGCAAGCGATGGACGGCTCATCTCGGTCACGCGACCGACCACCGTCCGAAGCTCGGTGGTTGGCTGAGCTGGCCCGTCGCCGTCTTCGGGATCGCCACCGTGCTCTCCCTTGTGGGCCTTCTCGTGGTGCAGACCGAGGCCGCCCTCCTCGGTATCGCACTCGGTCTGGTGCCGTTGGTCGTCGTCCTCCCGGTGCTCGCCTGGCTCGATCGCGTCGAACCGGAGCCTTTTCGATCCCGCCTCCACGCCGTGCTGTGGGGAGCGACCGTGGCCGGGTTCGTGTCCGGCATCGTGAACTCGGCCGTTGCGATCGGTTTCGGTGACGCATGGGCCGCAATTGCGTCGGCCCCGCTGATCGAGGAGTTCACCAAGGGCCTCGGAATCTACTGGGCGCTTCGCCGGCGGGAGATCGATGGTGTGAGCGACGGAATCGTCTATGCGGGTTGGATCGCCCTCGGATTTGCCATTGTGGAGGATTTTCTCTACTTCACCACCGCAGTGGAGGCCGGCCAGTGGCGGGAGGTGTTCATCGTGCGAGCCCTGCTCACCCCCTTTGCCCATCCGTTGTTCACGGCCTGGATCGGCATGGCCATTGGTTTGGCCGTCGTGCACCAGCAGTCGGTCCTGGTCAATGCGTGCTGGGGATACGGGCTGGCAGTGGCCAGCCACGCGGCCTGGAACGCCACCCTCACCTATACGGGCGACACCGGCGATGAGTCGGTTCTCCTGGTGGCGGCCGCCGGGTTTTTTGCGCTCTTCGTCGCCGCTGCCGTCACCGTGGCCAAAATTCGCCGCCATGATCAGCGACGATTCGCCGAGCTCGTTCCCTACCTCGCGCAACGATACGGCATGTCCAGCCAGGAGGTGGCGGTGTTCAGCAATTGGAAGTCGGTTCTGGCGGCCAGGCGAAGGCTTCCCCGGCGCCGACGCCACGGGTTCGACGAGATCCACTCCGCGTTGGCCCGACTGGCCCTCTTCCACCGCCGAACCGGACCTTCAGATGTGGCCACCGAACAGATCCTGGCCGAACAACTCCGCATAGCTCGGGAGACGCAGCACGGTTTCGGCGGAGCCGCCGCCTGAACGCATTCCGCACCGCCGCCCGTAGGCGGGCAGGCGCCAGGTGTTGGACTCGCGCACGTGATCACAAAGTGGTCAGGAATGCCATGGGGAGACCGATAGATCCTCTATGGGCCTAGGACCAGATGCACTGACGAAACTGCAGGCGCCGGCCAAGCTGCGTGAGCTCGGAGTCTCGCCCGGGCTGGCCGAAGACCTCTTCTGCCGCCGTGTCCTGGCGGAACGAACGACGACGGTCGGCAAGGCGGCACAGGCGCTGAGTATCTCCCACGCCGTCGCCAACGAGATCGCGGCCTCGCTGCGGGAGAAGGCGCTGCTCGAATATCAGGGTCTCGATGGCCGCGATTATCGGGTGACGTTGACCGAACTGGGATTCCGCACCACAGCCGAGCGCATGAAGAACGCCCAGCACGTGGCCAGCATGCCGATTCCGATCGAGGACTACCAGACCATCGTCAAACTGCAGCAGAGCGACGTGCACCTCGATCGCGTCCTCGTCAAGAAGGCGTTCACGGACATGGTCGTTGAGGACAGCATCCTCGATCAACTCGGCCCGGCCTTCGTCAGCGGCGGTGCCATCTTCATCTACGGTCCTCCCGGAACCGGCAAGACCAGTCTCGCCGAGCGCATGTGCCGCTTCTACGACGATCTGGTGCTGATCCCGAGGTTCACCGCCGTCGACGGCCAGCTGATATCGGTCTACGACCCGGCACTTCACCAGGCGGTTCCCGAACAACCACCCGGTCTCGATCCCCGCTACGTGCTGTGTGAGCGTCCGCTGATCATGGTCGGGGGCGAACTCAACCTCGAGATGATGGACCTCCGCTACGACCACGTTTCGGGGCTCAGCTCTGCGCCGATCCAAATGCTGGCCAACAACGGCATCCTCGTTGTCGACGACTTCGGACGTCAGACCACGTCGCCGGAGGAGATCCTCAACCGTTGGATCATTCCCCTGTCGCGCGGTGTCGACTTTCTCAAACCCAACTCCGGGACGAAGTTCACGGTTCCCTTCGAGCTGAAATTGGTGGTCTCGACCAATCTCGAACCCAATGCGCTCGGTGACGACGCCTTTCTCCGGCGTCTGCGACACAAGGTGTACGTTGGGCCCTGTACCGACACGGCGTTCAACTGGATACTGGTCCGAGCCGCCGACCGCCATGACATCGAGGTCACCGCCGACTCGGCCAAGTACCTCAACCGCGTGACGAGGGAACACCTCGGTGAGCTTCGTCCGTATGTGGCCATCGACTTCTGCGAGCTGGCGGTCAGTATCTGCAACTACGACGGCTTGCCGATGATTCTCGACCGTGCGCTGATCGATCGGGTCGCCGACCTCTGTTTCGTCAAGGATTCCGAGGCTCCGCCGAGTGATTGCGGCGAGTCGGTCTACGCCGCCGACACCGAGGCGGCCGGCCACAGAGCCGATGTCGTCGATGGTCACAGCGATCAGATGGCACCGTTCACGGCGACGGGCGACCACCTCACCCCGTCATCCTGAACTCCGGGGCGTCACTCGAAGTCGAGTGTCTCCCCGACCAACGCTGCAATGGCGCTCCGTTCGCTTCTGCTCAGGGTGACGTGAGCGAAGAGCCGGTGCCCGCGAAGACTGGCCACAACGGAGGCGATGCCATCGTGGCGGCCGACCCGAAGGTTGTCGCGTTGCGCGACGTCGTGGGTGAGGATGACCCGGCTGCCCGAACCGAGTCGGCTGAGGGCCGTGAGCAGTACGCTTCGCTCGAGATTCTGCGCTTCGTCGATGATCACGAACACATCGGTGAGCGTGCGACCCCGAATGTAGGTCAGCGGGAGCACTTCGACCAGCTCCTGCCGCTCGACTTCCTCCCGGACATGCTCGTTGGCGATGGCGCTCAACGCGTCGCCGACGGCGTCGGTCCACGGACGCATCTTCTCGTCTTCGGTGCCGGGTAGAAAGCCGAGTTCCTGGCCCCCGACTGCGTACAGCGGCCGGAAGATCATCACCTTCCGGTGCGACTTGCGTTCCAGCACCGACTCGAGGCCTGCGGCGAGGGCGAGGACCGACTTGCCGGTGCCGGCCGGTCCGCCGATGCTGAGAATTCCGACGCCGTCGTCGGCCAGGAGGTTCAGAGCGAGACGTTGTTCGGCGTTGCGTCCCCGAACCCCGAAGAGTGAGCGGTCGGCGGCCAGCCGCACCTTGCCGTCCCCGACGGCGATCCCGAGCGCCGATTGGTTGGGGCTCTCGAGTATGACCCCGGTGTTGGACGGCAGATCGGCGGCCTCGACGATGTCGCTGACGCCGAGCTCGTACAGTTCGTCGATCGTGTCGGCCCGAACCGCCAACTCGACCACACCTCGCCACTCCAGGTCGGCACCGGTGTGATGCCGGTATTCGACCGCCGGCACGCCGAGTACGCCCGCTCGGAGACGCATCGGCAGGTCCTGGGTGACGAGCACCACGTCTTCGCCGTCGGCCTGCAGATTGAGCGCCACCATCAGGATGCGATGGTCATTGCTCCCGTCGTCTCGCATCGCCTCGGGAACGAGACCGTCGGAACGATGATTGAGCTCGACCCGAACGGTACCGCTTTCGTCGTTGATGATCGACGGGTTGGACAACCCGCCATTGTCCTCCCGAACGGCCTCCAGCCGACGGAGCACGCTGCGGGCGGCCCAGCCGAGCTCGGGATGGTGCCGTTTGGCTTCCAGTTCGGTGAGCACGATGATCGGTAGGACCACATCGTTGTTGCCGAATGAGTCGAGAGAGGTCGGTGCGCTCAGCAGGACCGACGTATCCAGGACGTAGGTCGTTCGCTCGTCTAACCGTCGTTCGTCGATACAGGAACCCTATGTCGGATCAAGGGGCAACGCCAGTCATCACCTCAAATTTCGGGACAGGTGCAAGGTGATCCGAGCGGCGGGGAAATCGGCCCGTGAACCGCCCTCGACGGCCACCTCCACAGGCCCCCCTGGACGCCGCTCTCAGCTGTAGAGCAGGGACGCCGATGGGGTGTGTTCGACCGCTTCACCGAGCACCGCATAGGCGAAGTTCAAGACGGTGCGACGGCATCCCCTGTGGATCGGCTGAACCCGATGCCGGAGCCGATCCGACCGCAACACGTACGCATCGCCAACCGCATGTGACCTCGTCTGGGCGTCGTGCACGTTCTCGACGGAGCAGAACTCCAACTTGCCACAGCCGTCGGGACAGTTCGGCGACTCGATGAACAGGACGAGTGCGACGGGATAGTCATCGGTGTGGAAGCCGTGGGTGTCGCCGGCCTCGTGCAACATGTTCAACACATGACGCTCCACGGGGTCGCCCGCAGCTTCGAGCGTACGACCGACGACGCTCGAAATGCCGGAGACGAGGCGCGAATCGTTGTACAGATCCACGATGGCCGGTGATCGCTCGGCGATCGCCAGCCCACTCACGGTCGTCATGTGGCGTGGTGTGCTCTCCATGCACTCCATCACGAAATCCTTGCGACTGGACAAGGGCAGGACGGCGTCGATTTCCTCCCGCAGGACAGCAACGGTCGATGCAGGAAGCAGCCCTGGGAGCGGCACATAGCCGCAGCGTTCGAAATGAGTGATCACATCGCTGAGTCCGTGGCGTTCGAAGGCGCCATGGTCGAGTTCGATTCGATCGGCCTTGGGGGATTCACGCGTCTCCATCAGGCTGCCAGATTAGCAAGGTCGTGGACCGGTTCGATACACGGGCTCTTCGTATCGGTCCGTGACGGTTGTCTGAGCCGATGCGGCGTAGGTGCCGGTACCGGATCGGGAACGGTCACCGATCGAATCATCGGTACGGCAGTGCCCTGAGGCGCAGCCGCACCGGACCGGGCACGTCGATCATCGCTTCGTTTCCTGAGACGAATCGGACGTGGTGCTCCGGACCGAACAGCCCCGTGACGACCTCCTCGGTGTAGGGGTCGTCGACATCGAGGTCCAGCTCGAGCCTGGGCAGCGACCAGGCGTTTGCCGTCGCCGTTTTCGCCAGTTCTCCCCGAGCCGAACGAACCTGCTTGACCGGAAACGGTATGTCGGCTCGATCAACGAGGACCCCGTCGAGATCGTCGGAGTTGGAGTAGATCTCCAGACGCCAACGGGCCTGCGCCCGCGGGCTGAGCAGCGGAGCCCGAC
>JBFHEP010000026.1:0-21295 GCA_041584095.1 Acidimicrobiales bacterium
GGAAGTGGCGAAGGGCCGCGTCGACAAGCCGGGTCGCGGCCGGTTCCAGGCCGGGCGAATGCCGAGGTCGACGAAGTGCTGGATACGCGGTCGCGCCCGCAATCACTACCGTCTCGCGGCGAGGTTCTGGTACCGCGAGGTGCGCCATCGCTGACGCCGCACCATGGTGGCGAACGGTTGGTGGGTCTCCCACCGCCGAATTCGCCAAGACGTTGAACGTGGTAGGTACTGGAGGGGCGACGTCGGGTTGCCCGGCTCGGTCAAGCCCGCTGTCCGGCCAGCATCGCGGTTCGCCTCACGAGATCCGGGGCGTCGAGCCAGTCGGCCACATCGGCCAGGTTGTCGGCCGGGCCGGTCCAACGCAGCTCGTCGACCGACGATGCCGTCGGAGCGTCGGCTTCGAGCGTGGCGATACGGCGGAACAGCAGGGCTTCGTCGAGCATGTCGGCCAGTGTCTTCGCCAGCTTCGCTCCGCCACGCACGGTAATGTCCCACTGCCCGGCGGCGAGTGGGATCTTGTCGATGTGCTTGTAGCGCATCAGCACTGCTGCGGCCGACTTGGCCCCCCAACCCGGCAAGCCCGGGAACCCGTCGGCCGAGTCGCCGACCAGGCCCAGATAGTCGGGGATCGATTCCGGCTCGACCCCGTACTTCTCGACCACGTCGGCCACGTCGAGGATCTTGTTGTTGCGTCGATCGAACTGCAGAACCCGGCCGGCCTGGACACACTGGGCCAGGTCCTTGTCGGGCGTGCAGATGAGGACCTTCTCGACGCGCTCGTCGGCGGCGGCCAGCGCCACCAGCGACGCCATGCCGTCATCGGCCTCGTACTCCACCATCGGATAGGTGGCGATGCCGCACGCCATCAGCGCATCCTCCAACGGAACGAACTGATCGGTGATGGCAGGATCCAGGCCCGAGCCGTCCTTGTAGCCGGGATAGAGGTCGTTGCGGAACGACTCGATGACGTGGTCGGTCGCCACCCCGAGATGGGTCACGCCCTCCTCGAGCATCGTCACCATGTTGCGGACCACGGCCCGGGCGGCGCCGACGTCGAGACCAGCCTTGTTGATGTGAGCCGGTCGGCCGGGGGCGAAGAACTGACGAAACAGCTCGTAGGTCCCGTCGACGACATGAACCATGAACTTCCGATCGGAGGTTGAGCCGGCCACCCCGCCACTATACGGCCGCCGGATCCACGTCGACATCGGGGTTTCGACCGCCCCCGAACCAAACGGGGGCGACCGAACGTACCTTGTATATGCTGACGTCGGCGCCCGAGATGATGCCATCGGCTTCGACGATCCGCCAGTGTGTCGAATCGAAGGCTGTCGTGGTACGAGAGACGGGGCGGCGTGAGGGAGCGGGTTTGGTTTCATCACCATCGGATCGAGCGAAGCTGGATGCGAGCTCCGAGCCGGGCGCGGATGTTCGTCGGGCTTTCGTAGACGGCGACGTAGGCGCTCTGGGCCAGATCTTCGACCATTACTCCCGGTCGGTGTGGAGCGTTGCCATGGGTGTGCTCCGCGACCGTCAGTTGGCCGACGAAGCCACGCAGGAAGCGTTCATGCGAGCGTGGCGGGCCGCCGACCGCTACGACCCGGTTCGTCCGCTGGCCCCATGGCTGCTGACCATCGGCCGCCGCACCGCCCTCGATGTCATCCGGCGGGAGTCCCGACCGACCCGCGGTGGCCACGAGCCGGAACAGGACGTGGCGCTCAATCTCCCCGGTATCGAACGAGCGTGGGAGACGTGGGAAGTGAAGTCGGCACTGGGTCGCCTGCCGGCCGAGGAGCGGGAGGTGGTCTGGTTCGCCCACTTCCACGGCATGTCGCACCCGCAGATCGCCGATCAGCTCGGAGTGCCGATTGGTACCGTGAAGTCCCGTTCGTACCGGGCCCATAAACGCCTGGCCTCGATGCTGTCCCACATCATTTCGGAAGGAGGGACGTCATGACCGCCCACGACGACTGGGCGTCCTATCTCGACCCCGACACTCCTCCCGAATCCCGATCCGAGCTGGCCGCCGAGCTCGACGCCCATGAGACCGCCGCCCTTGATCGCATCGGTGGGCTCCTGGCCGGCGAGGCGGTGTGGGGTGAGCCCTCCGATGATCTCCGATCCCGCCTGCTGGCCGAGGCTGCAGCCGAGGCCGACGCCCAGACACGGGCCGGCACCGCTCCGCTCGAAACTCGATCGATCGATCACGACCCGGCCGGACTCGACGGCGACGAGCTCAGCCGACGTCGAGCCCCGTCGCGCCGGCGAGCGTGGATGGCCGGAGGTCTCGTTGCGGCGGCCGCCGCCGTCGTGGTCGCCGTGCTGGCCATCGGGCCGTTGTTCGATCGGTCCGACGTCACCACCTACGAGGTCGCCGGCACCGCGCTCACGCCCGATCTCATGGCCACCGTCGATGTCGACCCAAGGACCGCAGGCGTGGCCATCACCCTCCATGTCCGGGGACTGCCGCCGGCGGGGGAGAACGAGTACTACGCGGCCTGGGTCATGCAGGACATGGCGGCGACGGGCGAGGAACCCATGGACGCACCGATGGTCGGCATCGGCAGCTTTCATTGGCGAGGCGGTGGCATTCCGATCGAGTTGTGGAGCGGTGTCGACACCGACCGCTACCCGATCATGATCGTCACGCTGCAGAACGAGGACGAGCCGCCCACGGCCTCGGACCGGGTCGTCATGACGGCCCGCCTCACCGACGGCTGACGCACCCCGTCGGATAACGTCGTTAGGCCTTTCGGATCACAAAACCCGTGTATCGACCGGATATCCGATAATCTTTCTTTACGATTTCGGGTCAAGGTTTTCCGAAGTCGTGCCGAGAGCCTGCGAATGCGTCAAACCAAGTCCGCGCTCATCGGCCATCCGCCGCTCGTCGATCTGAATCTGGATGTTCAGCTTCGCGTGCTGCTGCTTGTGGCCGCACTGGTCGGTTCGCTGACCGTCGGAGTTCAGCGCGCCGACGCGGCGGTGTATGCCATCACACACCCCGTCCATCCCGACCACATCGACGATGTCTACTGGTCCGACACCTGGGGCGCGCCTCGCAGCGGTGGTCGCTCCCATATCGGTGTCGACATCATGGGGGCACGGATGATCCCACTGGTGGCGGCCAACGATTCCGTGGTGACCTGGGGCGAATTCGACAACGCCGGCGGCAACATCGTCCGCCTCCGCGACCGCAACGGGTGGGAATACCAGTACATCCACATCAACAACGACCGGCCTGGTACGGACGACGGCCAGGCGGCGTGTCTCCAGGCGTTCGCAGCGAAGATCTGCAACAGCCTCGACGGCAACCGCATCAAACGTGGCCTCGAGTTCAAGGCCGGTGAGGTGATCGCCTACATGGGCGACAGCGGCAACGCAGAATGGACGGCTTCCCACCTCCACTTCGAGGTCTACAGGCCGAACGGTGACGGCAGCGTCAGCCCGGTCAACCCGACCCCCTTCGTCGACGCGGCCGCAGCCAACCCGACATCGCCACCACCCAATGTTTCGGAAGACCCACTTCCCGACGGTTCACCCTGGCCCGACATCTCGACCGCGGTGTTGGAGATCTTCGAAGCCACGGAAGGCCGGTATCCGTCGAGCGCAGAGGCCGGCGAACTCAGCCAACTCCTCCAGAGCCAGACGGTGGAGGAGACGCTGGCCGACGTCGTCGCCGAGAACAACTCGGCGGCCATGGTCGACCGCCTCTACCTCATCTTCTTCGGCCGCACTCCCGACGCCGACGGCTACGACTACTGGATCCACGAACGCAGCCACGGCGAATCGCTCGAAGACATCGCCGAGTGGTTCGCCGAGTCCTCCGAATTCAAACGACGCTACGGCGGCGGTTCGTTCGAGGACTTCCTCAACCGTCTCTACACCAACGTCCTCGACCGTGATCCCGACGCAACGGGCAACCGCTACTGGCTCGATCAACTCGAAAAGAACGAGGTCAACCGGGGCACCATCGTCGTGTACTTCAGCGAAGGCGACGAGGCCGTCGGGCTGTCCCGGTTCCGCACCGAACGCACGGTGCTCGAGCGGATCCTCACCGGCCGGCGCCCGACGGAGAACCAGATCGCCCAATGGGCGGACCTTCGAGCCGGCCACGATCTGGCCGGGGCGATCGACATCGTGCTCGGCTGACGCCGGCTCCTACCAGGAGATCTCGAACTCGATCTTGCCCCCGTCATCACCCACTTCAACCTCGTATTCGACGGTGACAGGGCTCGGGACCCGAACCGTGTGTTTGAGGTTGCCCTTGACGAACTGCACCTGGTTGTTGCGAGCCAGGGCGTCGGCCAGCTTGCGCAATTCCTCAGCCGCCTCCTCCCTGGTCATCGATTGCTCGTTCTCGAACTCGATCAGATCCATGGGTCGACTGTAGGCCGCGGCGCAAGTTGACCAAACCGGTGATCGCTACGTAGGGTTCGGGCATGGCCCGTCTCGATGCCCGTCATCCGGCGAGCGCGCCCGGCCCGTGGTTCGTCGACGACCGCTGCATCGACTGCGACGCCGCCCGACACGTGGCGCCCGACCTGATCGCACGTAATCCCGGCGACGGGGTGTCGTACTTCGTGCGCCAGCCCGAAACCGACGAGGAGATCGACATGGCCTGGCGGGCGGTGCTTGTCTGCCCCACACGCTCGGTGGGCCACGAGACCGAGCGGCGTCCGCCCCGCCCGGTATTTCCCCAGCCCTTGGGCGACGACGTGTTCCGTCTCGGCCACAACTCCCGTGACTCGTTCGGCGCCCACTCGTATCTCGCCGTGCGTCCGGCGAGCCGGGGCGGCAACCTCATGATCGACGCCCCTCGCTGGACCCGGGAGGTGGCCGGTCCGCTGACCGAGCTCGGTGGGGTCGACCACATTCTCCTGTCGCACCGAGACGATGTGGCCGACGCCGACCGATATGCCGACGCCTTCGGCGCCCGAGTGTGGATCCACGCCGACGACGCCTCGGCGGCGCCGTACGCCAGCGACCTGATCATGGGCACCGAACCGCTCGAGATCGTGCCCGGAGTGATCGCCTTTCCGGTCCCCGGCCACACGAAGGGCAGCGTGCTCTATCACGTCGATGGCCATCTCCTGTTCTCCGGCGACTCGCTGGCCTGGAACCCCCGGGCCGGCGAGCTGATGGCCTTCCGCCGGGCCTGCTGGTACTCGTGGGACGCCCAGACCGAATCGCTGGCCCGATTCGCGGCGTCGGGATTGCGATTCGATCGGCTGTTCTGCGGCCACGGCTGGAGTCGCGACTCGGCTGACCTGACGCCACCGCACCAAGACTTCGGTGATCACCTTGCCTCGCTTGTGGCGCGCATGCCGAACCAGTAGCCGAACGATGGCGCGTTCGACGGCTACAGCTTCGGTTCGTCGGGCGCCGGTCGTCAGACAACCAGAGCCAGGACGACGAGGGGTGTGAGCAGCATCACGTAGATCGACAGGAACGTCCGGCCGGTCACGGCAGCGCGACGCCACGCCTCCGGATCGAAGCGCAACAGCCGGATCACCCGGCGCAAATGATTCTGTACCCAGACGATCGCGGCGCTGGCTCCGGCCAGTAGTAGCAGAGCGGCCACCACTCCGATCCGACGGATCACGTCGAGCGGTCCGTCTATCAGGCGGGACAGGCCGGGGATGGTCAGTGCATCGCCGACGATCGGTTCGTCGCCACCGAGGCCGAGGGCGTCGGCCACCGAGTCGACCGCCCCGGCCACACCGGTGGCGCCTCCGATGTCGGCACCGTCGCACATGAACTGCGGGGCGTTGACGCCGTCGACGATCAGGTAGTCGCAGCGGAACTGATCGTCGAAGGCGGAGGTGTAGAGCCAGCCCGACAGCGCAACGGCAACCACGGCCAAACCGGCGGTCATGAGCAGCGGATTCGTGGAATTCGACGTGGTGGATGCCATCCCCGAATCTGACCACACTCGACCGGCGACCGCACAAACGAGCGCGGCGTCGGCCTCTTGAATCCTCCGCCTTTCGGCCGACGGACTGAACATGGGTCCGTTGAACCAGCGGAGTCCCGTGACGACTCCGTCCGGCCCCGACGATCGTCAGGACCCCGAATCCTCCGTGCCGCGGCACCACGCCCGCCGCCCGCTGGCACAGGAATGGGCGTTCGCGCACCTCATCATGGTGATCGGTTTGCTGGCGATGGTGCTCTACGCCCTGTTCCGGATCAGCACGTTCGGTGACGAGGGATCGTTCTGGCCCATCAACCTGGTGCTGATCGCCGGCGAGGTCCTCGCCATGGTGGCGCAGGTGGCGCTGGTCTACGACGGCTGGAGACTTCCGCCGTTCGAACCGCCGGTCGGAACTGCTCGGCCTGCCGTCGACGTGCTGGTGCCGGTTTACAACGAACCGGTCGAAGTCGTGCGGCCCACGCTGGCCGGCTGTCTCGGTCAGGACTACGACGGGCCCCTCGAGATCTGGCTCCTCGACGATGGGCGGCGGACCGAGCTGGCCGAACTGGCCGAGATGCTCGGCGTCACCTACGTGACCCGGCCGGACAACCGGGGGGCCAAAGCCGGCAACATCAACCATGCGTTGAACCTGTTGCGTGGCGAGCTCGTCACGATGCTCGACTGCGACATGGTCCCGCAACCCGATTACGTGTCGAGTCTCGTGCCCTACTTCGAGGACGAGGACGTCGCCTTGGTGCAAACGCCGCACGGGTTCTACAACACCGACAGCTTCCAGCACTACTCCGAATCGCGCCACGACCAGTCACTGTTCTACGACGTGATCCAGTGGGGCAAGGACCGTCACAACTCCGCCTACTGGTGCGGCACCGGTGGCATGCTGCGAACCGAGGCCCTGACAGGCGTCGGGGGCGTGGCCGAGGGCACCATCACCGAGGACTTCCACACCTCGGTCCGCCTTCACGCCGCCGGCTGGCGGAGCCGCTATCACCCGGTTGCCCTGTCGTTCGGTCTCGGCGCCTCCGACCACAGCAGCTACATCTGCCAGCGTGACCGGTGGGGGTCGGGCAACATCGCCCTGCTCCATACCGGCGACAGCCCGTTGACCGTTTCCGGTCTGACTCTGCGGCAGCGGCTTTCCTATGTCGCCACCCTGATAGCGGTTCTCGCCGGTGTGCGTCGAATACTCCTCGTGGTCGGGGTGGCGCTGATTCTCGGATCGGGTCGGATTCCGTTCGAGGCCGAGCCGATCGTGATGGTGACCGTCCTCGGCGGGGCGGTATTCGGCGGGGGGTTCAGCATGCTGGCCCTCTCCCGCGGTCGGGTTTCGCTCGGCGACCTCAGTCGGTCCGAGATCCTGTCGCTGCCGGCTCAGCTGTCGGCCCTGCGGACGCTCGTGTTGGGGCCGCCCCGCAAACAGGTGTTCAAGGTCACCGCCAAGGACTCGACGGTTGAACACTGGGGCGTGTTCCTCCGAGCCAACAAGGCACTGCTCCTGCTGACGGTCGTCCTCGTGGTCGGCGTGGCAATCGGGATCGTCCGCCAGCTGACCGGACACGGTCTCTACACCTTCGCCGCCACACTCACCTTCCTGCTGGCAATCTGGGAGGGAACACAGCTCGCCCTGGCCTGGCGCTACGGTCTCGGCTACCAGCAGCGGCGGCGCATCTACCGTGTCCCGATCGAAGGTCGGCGGGCCATCCTCGAACTCGGCGACAAAGCCGTGTACGGTCGCTTGGCCGACCTCTCACCGTCGGGCGCCGCCGTCGAGATCTACGACGACCTGGACATCGGACTGGGTGATGCCATCCTGTTCTCGACCGACGGGATGGAGACACCGATCGAGTGCTCGATCCGGCGGATCGGCGACACCCTCGGTCTCCGATTCGAGCGTGTACCGGTTGGCGCCGGCATCATCATCGATCGTCTCTGCTATGTGGACGGCGTGGTCGACGACCTCGGTGACGGCCCGTCCGGCGCCGGAACCGACCATCGAGGCGTGGTCGAGGTGAAGGCCGACCATCCGGCGGGTGGGGTCAGCGAAGGTCGGCGGCCAGCCGTGGTGGAGCGATCGGTGTCGAAGGCCGGGGCCCGGCGGCCCGATTGATCCGGGAGCACAGTGTGGCGATGGCCGGCACGCCCGCTCGGATGAAGGCTCGGGTATGGATCAATCTCGGTCGCGTCGGAACGAGCTCCAGCACGGTCAGATTGGCCGATCTCGACGGATAGGCCCGCAGCGTCGCCCGACGGGTTCGGCGCCGCAGACGCCCCCACGAGACGGTCGCGTCCCAAGACGAACCGTGAGCACCGACGACGAGGCTCTCGACATCCACCCTGAGACCCGGTAGCGGATCGTCGAACAGCTCCCCGGTGTGCAATGCCCGGCTGGCCCGCCCCGGGAGCACCGGAACCGGCGCCACGACGTCCTCCCGACCGCCGTCGCGGGTCGGTCGATCTCGATAGCCTCCTGGTCTGCCCGCCCTCCTCGCATGGGAGGAGGCGTTGCCCGACCGGCCCTCACCGGGATCGTCGCGGACCGGACCCAGTATCCACACCCGATCCGAGTCGACCGACGGCGCCTGCGGCTCGGGCCGCGCCGGATTCCGGGTGCGGGAGAATCCAGACCTGAGCGGAATCAACTCGCCGTCGGACCGGACCCCGAAGACTTCGACCGGACTTGGCTTCGTAGCCATGGCGACCCCAAACGGACGTTTTCCTCCAGAATAATCTCGGACGCGGACTTCCGTCGAGGCCGGCAATGCCGGGTTCCTCGTCCATGAGCCGTTTGCCACCCCCGGGTCACTCCGGGTGTGCCAGGCCCTATCGTTGACTGGTCAAGGTCCCTGAGAGGAATCGCCAATGGCCGAAGGCCGCCAACAACCAGCGCCGGAGAAGCCAACCGCCGGTCGGGAGGATCTCCGCTCCGATCTGAGGAACGTGGCGATCGTGGCCCACGTCGACCACGGGAAGACCACCCTGGTCGATGCCATGCTGCGTCAGACCGGCGTCTTCCGGGCCAACGAGGATGTCGCCGACCGGATCATGGATTCCAACGACCTCGAGCGGGAGAAGGGCATCACGATCCTGGCCAAGAACACCTCGGTACGGCTCGGTGATCTGACCCTCAACATCGTCGACACGCCCGGCCACGCCGACTTCGGTGGCGAGGTCGAGCGGGCGCTGACGATGGTCGACGGCATTGTGCTGTTGGTCGACGCCGCCGACGGGCCCTTGCCCCAGACCCGTTTCGTGCTCCGCAAGGCGCTCGAACGGGAACTGCCCGTGATCCTCGTGATCAACAAGGTCGACCGCTCCGACGCCCGTCTGAAAGAGGTGGTCGACGAGGTCTACGAGCTGTTTCTCGATATCGACGCCCGCGACGACCAGATCGACTTTCCGATCCTGTACTGCGCCGCCCGCACCGGGTGGGCGACCGACGACATCGACGCCGTCGCCGACCTCGTGGCCGCTGAGGCCATGGGCTCCTCGGCCGGCGCAGGCGGCGCCGATCTCAGCCCGCTGTTCGACGCCATCACGGCCGTGGTGCCCGCCCCGGTCTACACCGACGGTCATCCGCTGCAGGCGTGGGTCACCAACCTCGACGTCAGCCCCTACCTCGGCCGCCTCGCCCTCTGCCGCATCATCAACGGCACGCTGCGCAAGGGTTCGTCGGTCGGCCTGAGCCGGATCGACGGCACGGTCGAGCGGGTCAAGATCTCCGAACTGTTTCTCACTGAAGCACTCGACCGGGTGTCGGCCGACGAGGCCGGCCCCGGCGACCTGGTGGCCGTCGCCGGCATCGACGACATTCTGATCGGCGAGACCCTCGTCGATCCCGACGACCCGCGTCCGATGCCGGTCATCGAGGTCGACGAACCGTCACTCTCGATGACGATCGGCGTGAACTCGTCGCCGCTGGCCGGTCAGTCCGGTTCGAAGCTGACCGCCCGCCTGGTGAAGGGCCGGCTCGACGCAGAGCTGGTGGGCAACATGAGCCTCCGGGTGCTCACCACCGAGAAGCCCGACGTGTGGGAGGTCCAGGCTCGCGGTGAGCTGCAACTGGCGGTGCTCGTCGAGACGATGCGGCGGGAAGGCTTCGAGCTGACCGTCGGCAAACCGCAGGTCGTCACCCGGGAGGTCGACGGGGCCGTGCACGAGCCGGTCGAGCGGGTCGTGATCGACGTGCCCGAGGAACACATGGGCGCGGTGACGCAGTTGCTGGCGGCTCGCAAAGGTCGGATGGATCAGATGGTGAATCACGGCACTGGTTGGGTCCGGCTGGACTACCTCGTCCCGGCCCGTGGCCTGATCGGATTCCGGACCGAGTTCATGACCGAGACCCGGGGAACGGGCGTGGTCAACCAGTCGATGGACGGCTTCGAACCCTGGTTCGGTGAGATCCGCACCCGGCGTTCCGGTTCGCTGGTGGCCGACCGGAAAGGCCCGGCCACCCCCTACGCGATGTTGGGGCTGCAGGAGCGGGCCCAGATGCTGATCCCGCCGGGAACCGAGGTCTACTGCGGGATGATCGTCGGCGAGAACAGCCGCTCCGAAGACATGGACGTGAACGTCTGCAAGGAGAAGCAGCTCACCAACCATCGGGCCGCTGCGGCCGACGCCACCGTGAAGCTCTCGCCCCACAAGCAGCAGTCGCTCGAGCAGGCCCTCGAGTTCATCGCCGACGACGAATGTGTCGAGGTCACCCCCGACGAGATCCGTCTCCGCAAGGTCGAACTCGACCCGATGGTGCGGGCGCGGGCGGCCAAGGCCCGTAAGGCCGCGGCCGCGGCCGAGATTCCGTAGACGAAAGCCACATCGGAGGGAAGCGGACCAGGGTGATCGACTCGAGTCGGTCACCGGGTCCGTGTTTCAGGTTGCTCGCCGTTGGGTACTTCGGCCGCGAAACCACCTTCAACAGAGAGGAGTGACATGCGATCACGTACCGCAGGATTTGTGACGGCGGCCATCATGGCCGTCGGTATGGGCGGCCTGGCCGCCTGCACCGACGAAGACGGCGACGGAGCCGGGCTCGACGAGGAGATCGAGGCAGTCGACGAAGGCCTCGAGGACGGCGTCAACCAGCTCGAGGAGGAGATCGACGAAGGAACCGACGAGGTCGAGGACTGACGTCACGTTTGGGTTCCGTCGGCCGGGGTAAGTCCACCGACGTCATACGGTCCAACCACAAGGAGAGTCTGACATGGGCCATTCAAAGAAATTCGCCGGCTTACTGACCGCAGCCATCATGACAATCGGTATGGGCGGACTCGCCGCCTGCACCGACGAAGACGCTGACGGAGCCGTCACCGACGAAGAGGTCGATCAGGTCGACGAGAGTGTCGAGGATGCCGACCAGCAACTCGACGACGCCGGAGACCAGGTGGAGGAAGAGGTCCAGGAGGGCGAAGAGGAAATCGAGGAATAGCTCCTCCCAAACCCCCCACCCAAACCCCCTCAAAGACTGTTCTGTGCCCGTCAGCTCCCATTTCTTGGAGTTGGCGGGCACAGAACGCGTTTTGGGGGCGACCAGGTCCCGTGTCAGCGGAGCTGGCCGTCGGCTGCCCGGACCCACGACTCGACGGCGGCGGCCAAACCGTCCATCTCGGAGTCGAGCACGTACAGGCCGCGAGTCGGCACCGACGCGCCCAGTTCCACGAGGAGCGGTCGGAGATGCACCTCCGGGGCCAGCGCATGACGGGGTGTTCCGCCGACCATGACCGGTACGGCGATCGTCCCCGCCAGGCCGTCGTTGCCGTAATTGTCGAGGAACGCCTTCAGCAGTCCTGTGTAGGTCGCCTTGTAGGTCGGGCAGGCGAACACGTTCACCGTGCTCGTCGCCACCCGATCGGCGAGGGCCTTGACCTCCTGGTTGCCCCACTCGAACAGATGCGGTCCGATGTGAGCCAGCTCGATGGTCTCGGTCTCGGTCCCGCCAGCTGCGCCGCCGATCATGTCGACCACCGCTGCAGCCACGGCCTCGCCGACGGTCGTCGTACGCCCGCCGGGATTGGGATTGCCGATGACGGCGCGCACCATCACCGCCCCTGGGCCCCCGCTGGTCACGACCGGCTCGCCATTTTGGGCATGACCTCGGCCCCGAACTCGGCGGTCGCCGGCGGGTAATCGTCGAACACGCACATGACGCCCTTGACGCCTGGAATCTCCGACACCTCATCGAGGCGGGAGGCGATCGTGGCATGCGAGCCGACGATCGGGCCGATGTTCAGGTTGAAGGCGCCCTGCATCTCGGTGATCTTCTCGGCGGTGGCGCCGCCGGTGTCGAGCTCGGCTTGGCCGGTCATGAACTTGATGGCCTCGAGATCGGCGCCTTCACGATAGTGCTGCCACTTGGCCTCGGCCTCGTCGTCGGTATCGCCCATCGTGATCTGGAACAGCACGTACACGCCGACGTCGCGGCCGCTCTTCTCGGCGGCGGCCATGAGGCGGGCGGCGTCGCTGCGGACCACGTCGAGGTCGCCGGTGCCGATGATGAACTGGTAGTCGCCGTGGTTGGCGCAGAACTCCATGCCCCGATCCGACTGGCCGGCGCACACCAGCGGCACCTTCCCGTCTCGGGGTGGGGGTGACATGCGGCAGTCGTCGAGCTGGAAGTACTCGCCCTGGAAGTTGCTCACTCCCGTCGCCCACAGATCCTTCATGATGGTGACGTACTCGGTGGCGTAGTCGTAGCGCTTCTCGTAGTACCAGTCACCCGGCCACACCCCCATCTGGGCGTATTCGCTCTGGTTCCAACCCGACACGATGTTGATGCCGAATCGCCCCTCCGAGATGTCGTCGATCGTGGATGCCATCCTGGCCACCATGGCGGGATGCAGCGTGGGGAGCGCCACCGAGGCGAACAGTTGGATGTCGTTGGTCACGGCGGCCAGCCCGGCCATGAGATTGAACGATTCCAGGTTGTGGTCCCAGAACTCGGTCTCGCCGCCGAACCCCCGGAGCTTCACCATCGACAACAGGAAGTCGAACCCGGCCTCCTCGGCCCGCTCGGCGGTCGTGCGGTTGAGCGCAAAGCTCGGCATGTATTGCGGCGCGTTCTTCGACATCATCCAGCCGTTGTTGCCGATCGGAATGAAGATTCCCAGGTCCATGGTCAGTTCCCCTTTGTTGTCTGTGATCGTTGGGTGGCGAGAATGTCGGTGGCGGTGGCCAGATCGAGAATGTCGGCGTACTTGGCGCCGAGGTCGAACAGGTTGGCGTCGTGAACCCGCTGGTCCCTGTCGCCGCAGGCGTCGGCCACCACCAGCGGTCGAAAGCCGTGCTGCAGGGCGTCGAGCGCCGTGGCCCGTACACAGCCGGATGTGGACACGCCGCAGATCAGGAGGGTGTCGATGCCTGCGGTGTTCAACGACGAGGCGAGCGATGTTCCGAAGAACGAAGAGGCGTATTGCTTGGTGACCACGATCTCGCCATCGGACGGGATCAGGTCGTCGAGCCAGGCCCCCAGCGGGTTGCCGTCGTCGAAACAGCTCAACGCTCCGACCTTGCGGTAGAAGAGGCCGCCGTCGGCACCGCCGGGTTGATACCGGACGCGGGTCCAGACGACGGGCGCACCGCTGGAGCGGGCGTTGTCTACGAGGTCGGCGCAGGCGTCGAACGCCGGTTGGCAGTTGGCGAACAGCGGCGACTCGGGATCCGCATAGGCCCGACAGACGTCGACCACCAACACGCCGACCTTGTCGCCGACCCCTAATCCTTGCCCGAACCCTGCGCTCCGGTAGTCCTCCGCCAGCTCGTCATCCGGGTCAGCCACCGGGCCAGTCTAAAGACCCCGTGTCAGGGCCTCAAGTTGTGCTCGCCGCGGTGCGGCTCACCCCGAGTTTGGCTGCGCCAAACGTCGCGGATTCCGGCACCGGCGCTGGATTCATAGCCACTGCCCTACATTGGCGGGATGGCTGATCTCTTGTCGTCGCCCGTTCCCGCCGGTCGTCTTCGCTCGTTGATCGAAGCCGACGACGGGCCGGTGCTGCTACCCGGCTGCTATGACGCCCTCGGGGCGCGCCTGATCGAGCAGGCCGGCTTCGACGGGGTGTACATGACGGGGTTCGGCACCGCCGCGTCGCTGCTGGGTCGTCCCGATGTCGGGCTCCTCGGTCTGGCGGAGATGGTCGACAACGCCCGCCGTATCGCAGCGGCAGTCGCCGTCCCTGTCGTGGCCGATGCCGACACCGGCTACGGCAATCCCGTCAACGTCGTGCACACCGTGCGGAGTTTCGAGCGGGCCGGCGTCGCCGCCATCCATCTCGAGGATCAGGTCATGCCGAAACGGTGCGGGCACATGGAGGGTAAGGAGGTCGTGCCGGTGACCGAGTTCGCGGCCAAGATCCGGGCGGCGGTCGAGGCTCGTTCGTCGGAGGAGTTCCTTGTCATCGCCCGTACCGACGCGCGGGCACCGCTGGGGCTCGACGAGGCCCGCCGCCGGGCCGACGCCGCGCTCGAAGCGGGAGCCGATGTGCTGTTCATCGAAGCCCTTGAAACCACAGAGGAGATCGAAGCCGTCGCCGCCGAGTACCGCCACACGCCGCTCGTGTACAACTGGGTCGAGGGAGGCAAGTCGCCGTCGCTGCCGTATGCGGAGCTGGCCCAGCTCGGGTTCTCCCTCGTGATCATGCCGATCACCATCCTGCTCGCCGCGGTCGGTGCCGTCCGCTCGACGCTCGACGGGGTGAGAGCCGCCGGCACGCCGGTCGACGTCGAGGCTGGTTTACCGTCGTTCGAAGACTTCACCGACCTGATCGGCTTGGCTGAGATCACCGAACTCCAGGGCCGCTACGTCTGAGCGTCGGTGTCAGCCCTTCGTCGAGCCCATGGTCAGAGTGTCTGACTGGTCTCAACCCTTCGTTGAGCCCATGGTCGGAGTGTCTGACTGGTCTCAACCCTTGGTTGAGCCCATGGTCGGAGTGTCTGACTGGTCTCAACCCTTGGTTGATCCCATGGTCAGAGTGTCTGACTGGTCTCAACCCTTGGTTGATCCCATGGTCAGACCTGCGATGAAGTGTTTCTGCAAGGCGAAGTACACGACCATCACCGGGATGATCACGAAGATCGACGCCGCGGCCACGACGTTGGTGTCGGTGACGAATTCACCTCCCAGGTTGGCCAGCGCCGAGGTGATCGGGCGGTCGTCGCCTCGCTGCTCGAAGATGACGGCCCAGAAGAAGTCGTTGTAGATCCAGGCGAACTCGAACGTGGCGAGAGCGGCCAGCGCCGGACGGGTCAACGGCATCACGACCTTGGAGTAGATCGTCCAGAGGCTGGCGCCGTCGACCATGGCCGCCTCGTTGAGCTCCTTTGGCAGCAGCTTCATGTAGTTGCTCAACACGAAGGTGCAGAATCCCATCTGGAACCCGACGTGCAACAGGATGATGGCCCAGTTCGACCCGTTGAGGTTCCCGGAGTTCGACATGAACTCCGGCAGCGGGATCCGGCGGAAGGCCTGGAACAGCGGGGCCACCATGATCTGGGGCGGCAGGAGGTTGCCGGCGGTGAACAGCACCAGGAAGAAGACGTTGAACCTCCACGAGTAGCGGCTGGCCACGAACGCAACCATCGACGCCAGCAGCAGGGTGAGGATCAGCGACGGAATCAGGATGAGCGCCGTGTTCCAGTATTTGTCGATGAAGTCGCCCTGGTCGAGGGCGGCCTCGTAATTGGCGAGGCTCAGCTCGTTGGGTAACGAGAGGAACCCGTTGGCCTGGGTTTCGCTGAAGGGCCGGAACGAGGCGTACAGCGAAACGACGAGTGGCACCAGCCACAGTACCCCGAGCGCGATGAGAAACACGTGTAGGGCGTAACGGGCGGGCTTGGTCTTCTTCTTCTTCTTGACGATCGGCTGGCGAACGCGCTCGGTTATCTGCGGGGCATCGGCGATGACATCGGTGGCGGTCACCTGGCCGGATTCGGTTTCGGTCATACCGAGGTCTCCTGGTTGCGGTAGTGGTTGGTGACGTACCAGAGCACGAAGCCGATGCACAGCAGGAACAGCACCGTGGCGTAGGCCGAACCCCGGCCGATGTTGTCGGCACCCTCACCGATGAGGTTGTCGGTGGTGAGAATCGACAGCAGCTCGGTGTTCCTCGGTGTGTTCAGCACGTAGACGATGTCGAACGCCCGGAGGGCTTCGATGACGGTGATGACGACGACGATCACGTTGATCGGCTTGAGCGTCGGGAAGAGCACGTGGCGGAAGGTCTGCCACTCGTTGCAGCCATCGAGGGACGCCGACTCCTTCAGCGAGGCGTCGACGCTCTTCAGCCCGGCCAGGTACAGCACCATGATGTAGCCGGTGTGACGCCACGCCATGGCCACAAGGATGGCGAGGAAGTTCTTCGACAGCCCGTAGCCGCCGAACTCGAACAGAAACTCCTGATTGCCGAGCCAGGCTACGTTCTCACCACCGCCGAAGGCCCAGGTGGCCAGTCCGAACTCCTGGTCGTACATGATGTTCTGCCAGATGAACCCGACAACGGCCAGCGATAGAACCACCGGGGTGTAGAACATGCTCTGGTAGACCCGGGTGCCTCGGATGTTCTTGTCGAGCAGGTAGGCCAGGAACATGCCGAGCAGAGTCGGCCCGAAGAACAGGAAAAGCAGCAGCCAGACGTTGTTGAGAACCGCTTGGAAGAAGTCGGTCTGGAAGGCCCCGAAAATGATCTGGTCGTAGTTCTGCAACCCCGACCAGGAGATGTCGCTCATCTGGATCCCGTTCCACTTGGTGAACGAGAGCACGATCGACAGCAGCGTGGGAATCCACACGATGAGCACGTGGATGGCGGTCGGGATGATCAGCATGGCCAGGAAGACCCGGCGATCGGCTCCCTCGAACTGCGGTCGTCCCTTGCCAACGGTCCGGCCACCGCTGACGTCGGACGGCGGAACGTCCTCGGTCTCGGCGGACGACAAATCGGTAGTCGTCACGAGTACCCCCTTTTGGTTGTGGTGAGGGTTCCACCGCGAGCGATGGAACCCTCTGTTCGGTTGTGGATCGAACCGCCCGACTACTCGGTGAGGAGTGCCTCGGACTTCGTCTGCAGATCCTCCAGAATCGGATCGACGTTGGAGGGGTCGTTGAGGAAGTCGGCGAACGCCTGCCCGGCCTCGTTGGCGAATGCAGGCAGCGTGTCGCGATCGAGGAACTGCGTCACGTTCTCCGCATTCTGCACCAGCTCCGCCGACTTGGTCTGCAGCGCGTTGTAGGCCGCCGTGTCGACTCCCTCGGCCGGCGCCTGGACGCCGGGGGCGATCGACAGGAAGGTGTTCTGGGCGTCGGCGCCACCCATGTAGGCCACCACTTCCTTGGCCGCCTGCTCGTTATCCGGATTGGCCACCACGACCCAGCCGTCGATCGGGGCCTCGACCGTGTCCTGGCCGTGTTCCTCGTTGAGCACGGGGAACGGGAAGAAGTCGAGGTCTTCGAGCTCCTCGTTGGGGAAGAGGTCGCCGACGAAGTTGCCGATCGTGTACATTGCGGCTTCGCCGTCGACCAGGGCCTGGCCGGCGTCCTGCCACTCACGGCCGTTGGGATTCTCCTGATGGTAGGGCAGAATCTCAGCCCAGCGGGCGAACACCTCCTTGGTGCGGTCGTCGGTCCAGCTCTCCCGACCGGCCATCAGGTCGACGTGATACTGATAGCCGTTGAGGCGGAAGTTGATCTGGTCGAAGGTGCCCATGGCCGGCCACCGACCGTCGTTGCCCAGAGCGAACGGGGTGATGCCCTGACCCTGCAGCTCCTCGGCAAGGGCGAGCAGGCCGTCCCAGTCCTCGGGCGGGCTGACACCGGCCTCCTCGAAGACACTCTTGCGGTAGTGGATACCCCAGGAATAGAAGCTCCACGGAACGAGATACTGCTTGCCGTCGTAGCTCGACGCCTGCTTGAACCCCTCCGACATCACGTCGTCGAGTACCGCCGTCCACACGTCGCTGATGTCGAGCAGGAGGCCGGCGGAGGCCAGCGGAACAAGCCGGAACGCCGCGAACCATGGGGCCACGTCGTCGGGCGGATCCTGCATGTAGGCGACGATCTGCTCCTGATAGGTGTTGTGATCCACCTCGTTCAACTCGATGGTGACGTCCTCGTTGGGAAACGCGTCGAGCACGGCCTTGAGCGCCTCGTTGGGCTTGGCGTCGGAGTAGTTGGAGCCGACGCGAAGCGTGCCGGATGCGGTTCCCATTTCGAAGGCGCCATCGCCGCCGCCGCCCGTGTCGGTAGATTCGTCATCGCTTCCGCAGGCCGCCAGGACGGCTGCGGCCCCCATGGCGGACGCTCCGCCGACGAGGAACTTCCGCCGGGTCAGCGGAAAGCCGACCTGGCTCGGATTTGGTGAGCGTTGTACGCGTCCGGACATGATTCTCCCTTGATCTGAAAACGTGAACAGGGAGCGAGTCTCGGATCACCCCCCGGGCTGTACATGATACTACTCGAATCTGGCACCCCCGGGTCCAACTGTCAACCATTTTCGTTCGAACGACGCACGATTTGAAGATTAATCGACGGCTCATGTTCAAAAATGGTGTCTTTATGTAAGAAATTGTTTGACAACCCAAGAATAGCGAGCATACTCTGCGCCATGGCCAAACGAGGACGACCGTCGCTGGCCCGCCAGCGGCAAGCTTTGATCGTCAGCCATGTCCGCCGTCACGGCTCGGCTCGTGTCGCCGAGTTGGCCGCGCGGCTCGACGTGTCGGAGATGACCATCCGACGGGATCTCGACATTCTTGCCGAGAACGGATTGATCGAAAAAGTTCACGGGGGAGCGACGATCCGGTACGAGCGAGCCGCCGATGAGCCGGGTTTCGAGACCAAGGCGTCGCAGAATGTCGAGGAGAAGCGGGCCATCGCCGCAGCCGCCGCGGTGTTGACCGGGGTCGGCGCCGCCATCGGCCTCACCGCAGGCACCACCACCGCCCACCTGGCCGCTGAGCTGATCACGGTCCCCGACCTGACCGTCGTCACCAACAGCGTGCGGGTTGCCGATGTGTTCCACGCCCACCAGCGATCTGATCGCAAGGTGATACTTCTTGGGGGGGAACGAACACCGAGCGAAGCGCTGGTCGGGCCGATCACCGTTCGGGCCTTGAGCGGCTTTCATCTCGACACCGTATTCATGGGCGTCCATGGGATCGCAGAGCGTGCGGGCTTCACCACGCCCAATCTTCTGGAGGCGGAGACCAACCAGGCTTTCGTCGCCTCGACCGATGAATTGGTGGTTCTCGCCGACCACACGAAGTGGGGTGTCACCGGCCTGGCCACCATCGCCGATCTGGAGGAGGCTGCGGTCTGCGTGACCGACGGCGGGCTCACCGAGGAGGCTCGAACAATCCTGTCGGACCGGGTCGGCCGGCTGGTCGTCGGCTCACCGGCGAGTCTACGTGCCGTCGACGACGTCGACAGCACGCTGTCCGATCCGGGCCGGCTCGAAGGATTTTCAGGAATCGCCGGGACGTAGACCGATCTGACGTGCCCGCCGTCGAGACGTTTCGGCACCTCTGCCTCGAGCCGGCGCTAGATTCGTCGACGTGACGCACCCGTTCCGGATTGTGGATGAACTCGCGCCGTGGTCGGATCCGACTCTGTTGCAGCTCGGCCGTCTCCCGATGCATGTGCCGCTCGAGGGGTTCCGCCGGCGATCACTCGACGGCCGCTGGTCGCTCGAACTGTTCGCGACACCGGCCGACCTGTTCGCCGCCGCCGATCCCCTTGTTGTCGATGACGTGGAGGTACCGGGCAACTGGACCATGCAGTTTCCCGGGGTCGACCCGCCGCATTACACGAACGTCCAGATGCCGTTCGAGGGGCCGCCGCCCCGACTCCCGGAACGGAACACGACCGGCGTGTACCGTCGCACCGTCGACGTGCCCAAGTCGTGGCTGGCCGGACGCAAGCGGGTGGTGCTCCACCTCGGTGGTGCCGACAGTGTGCACGGCGTGTTCGTCAACGGTGCGTTCACCGGTTACGGAACCGACAGCCGCCTGCCCAGCGAGTACGACATCACCGCCCGGCTTCGGCCGGGTGCCAACGAGATCGCCGTCGTCGTCGTTCGATACAGCGCCCACAGTTACATCGAGGACCAGGACCAGTGGTGGATGGCCGGCCTGCATCGGTCGTCGTGGATCGAATCCCGACCGCCGGTCCACATCGCCGACGTTCCGGTCGCCACCGACTTCGACCCCGAGACGGGCGGCGGCACCATCGAGGTGACGACGGTGATCGACCCGGGGTCTGCGAACGGTCGACGGCCGGAGATGGGCTGGACGGTCCGGGCCACCGTCCACGGGCCCGGCGGCCGCCGTGTTGGGCGGATCCTGACCGAACCGGTGCCGCACGAACATGCCCGCCCCCTCGAGTTCACCGGGTTCGAGACCCGGCACTCGTTCAGCATCGGTCGGGCCAAGCCGTGGAGTGCCGAGCGGCCGGACCGCTACCAGGTCGTCGTCGAGCTGCTGAATCCGGCGGGCAGGGTCGTCCAGACCGAGCGGCAACACGTCGGGCTGCGCCGGATCGAGGTTCGCAACCGGCAGCTCCTGGTGAACGGTGAGCCGATCTGGATCTTCGGGGTCAACCGCCACGATCATCACCCGGACCGGGGCAAGGCGGTCACCGTCGACGATATGCGGGCCGACCTGGTGGCCATGCGAGCCCACAACATCAATGCCGTGCGAACCTCCCACTATCCGAACCAGTCGGCCTTCTACGATCTGTGCGACGAACTCGGCTTCTATGTGATCGACGAGGCCAACATCGAGAGCCACGCCTACAACTCCGCCGTCTGCAACGATCCCCGCTATCGGGCGGCCTTCCTCGACCGAGGCGCACGCATGGTCCAGCGCGATCGTAACCACCCCAGCATCATCGCCTGGAGCCTGGGCAACGAGAGCGGCTACGGCGACAACCACGACGCCCTGGCGGGCTGGATCCGCAAGGCCGACCCGTCGCGTCCGCTCCACTACGAGGACGCCATACGCATCGAGGGCTGGGTGGACGGCGGGCGGCCGGCCACCGACATCGTCTGCCCCATGTACCCCGAGATCGCCGATATCGAGGCGTACGGCCAGGGGCCCGGCGATCGCCCGCTGATCATGTGCGAGTACAGCCATGCAATGGGCAACAGCAACGGTTCGCTGGCCGACTACTGGGACGTCATCACCAGAACCCCCGGCCTGCAGGGCGGGTTCCTGTGGGAGTGGAAGGACCATGGGCTTCGCCAGCATCTTCCCGACGGCACCGTCCGACTCGCCTACGGTGGCCAGTTCGGCGACGAACCGAACGACTGCAACTTCGTGGCCGACGGCCTGATGTCGGCCGACCTCGAAACCCACCCGGCCATGGCCGAGGTGGCGTGGGTTCAC
>JBFHEP010000027.1:0-21036 GCA_041584095.1 Acidimicrobiales bacterium
ACCGACTTGGGCTGACCGGCAGGAGGGAGCGGTGACGAAAAGCGTGCTGATCACCGGCGGAGCGTCCGGTATCGGTCGGGCGATGGCCGACGCATTCGACCGTGAGGGCTACGGCATCTGGGTCACCGACGTCGACGACGACGCTCTCATCACCCTGCCTCCGCACTGGAACGGGCGACGGGCCGACGCCGCCGACGAGGAAGCCATGGTTGCCGTGTTCTGGGAGCTGGCCGCCACCGGCACCGGCGAGCTGTCGGCGCTGTGCGCCAACGCCGGCGTGGCCGGCCCCACCGCATCGATCGAGAACATCGACCTCGACGACTGGCGACACTGTGTTTCGGTGAATCTGGAAGGCGCGTTTCTCGCCGCCAAGCATGCCGCCCCGCTGATGAAAAGAGTCGGGGCCGGATCGATCGTGATCACCTCGTCGACCGCCGGTCAATACGGCTATCCCCAGCGGGCCCCGTATGTCGCGGCCAAATGGGCGGTCATCGGTCTGATGAAGACACTGGCCGCGGAACTGGGTCCGTTTGGGATCCGGGCCAATGCCATCTGTCCCGGTGCGGTCGAGGGGCCGAGGATGGAGCGGGTCCTCGAACGGGAGGCGGCGGCCAAGGGAACGACCCGGGATGCGCTCCACCGCGCTTACGCCGCCGGCACCTCGATGGGCCGCTGGATCACGGCCGACGACATCGCCGAGATGGCCGTCTTCCTGTGCAGCGACCGGGCCCGGTTGGTCTCCGGTCAGGTGATCGCCGTCGACGGCAACACCGAGAACCCCGATCCCAAGGTCTGAACCCACGGCCCCACGCAGGTCACGCCGCGGCGGTGCCGGCTGTCGTTGCTGGTAGAACTGGAAGATGGAAGACGACCATTCACCTTCCGGGTCCGCGGAATCGAGTGAGCCATCGGGTCCCGAAACACGACCCGAATCCACACCGCCTCCCCCGACGGGCAGCCCCTCGAGTACCGTGCCCCCCGAACCTTCAGCGACCACCGGCCCGACCCCTCCGGCGGGATCGCAGGGCGGCTGGTACAGCGGTCCGTGGCCGGCTCCGGGCATGAAGACCACCGAGAGCACGGGTGCGGTGATCGGCAAGACCGCAATCATGTCGATCACGGCGCTGATCATCCTCCTCGGACTTCCCATCGTGTTCCTGATCGCGCTCATCGCCGGCCTCGCCGGTCTCGGCGCAGCCACCGCCGCCGACAGCCAGGATGCGATCGGTGGAGGATTCACCGAATTCGTGGCCGGCGAGCGTTCGGCCGACACCCGCCTGGTGGCGGTACCGGTCATCGGCCCGATTCTGGGCGAAGATCGTGGCGGCGGCGGCTTCCTCACCGCGGCAACGGGCGTCACCTACGGCTACTCGATCAAGGAACGACTTCTGGAGTTGGCCGAGGACGACGGTGTCGACGGCGTGCTGCTCGAACTCGACACGCCCGGCGGCACGATCTACGGGTCGAAGGCCATCGCCGACGGTGTGGCGGAGTACCGGGCCCGAACCGGAAACCCTGTCGTGGCCTACGTCGGCGGGATCAGCGCCTCGGGCGGGATGTACGCCATGGCGGGTGCCGACGAGATCGTGGCGGACCACGGAACCCTCATCGGCTCGATCGGCGTGATCTTCGGCCCGTTCGTGCGGTACAACGACATCACCGCTGTCGACAACGGCATCCTGTTCGGTGGGGTGGAGACCTCCGGTGGCGTGGAATTCGAGTTTCTCACCGCCGGTCGCAGCAAGGATCTGGGCTCTCCCTACCGCGACATGACGGCCGAGGAGCGCAAGATCCTCGAGGAAGGGCTCGACAACGCCTACGACGACTTCGTGGCCCACGTGGCCGACGGGCGGGACCTGACGGAGACCGAGATCAAGAACGATCTCGGTGCACTGATCTTCGGCGAGCAGCAGGCGCTCGGAAACGGCTTGATCGATACGATCGGAGCTCGCGAGGAGGCCTGGGAGCGTCTGGCCGAGCTGGCCGGCGCGCAGGGTTCGGACTGGCGCCTCGACCGGTCGCTTCCCAGCGAGCCGGGCTTTCTCGACCTGTTGATCGGAGCGGGCGCGGGCGAGTCAGAACCGGCAACGCGGGTCAACCTGCCCGCGGTCTGCACCGGTACCGCGACCCTGCTGACCTACTACGGCGAGCCGTCGGAGCTCTGCGCATCGCTTCGGAGCGGTCCGACCGGGTAGGCCCGCGATCAGACGATGGTGAGCGCCGGTTCGGGCGATCGCTCGGTTTCGTCGACGACCTGGGTCTGGGTGGTGGGCAGGACGATACGGAAGGTCGTGCCGGCGCCGACCTCGCTGTCGATCTCGATCCGACCACGGAGGCCGGTGACGAGCGAGTGTGCAATCGAGAGTCCCTGACCGGTTCCCCGTCCTACCGACTTGGTGGTGAAGAACTGCTCGAATATGCGTTCCTGGATGTCGGGAGAGATGCCACAGCCGTTGTCCGTCACCGCAATCTCCACGTTCAGCTCGTTCAGCCGTCGGGTGGTTATCGATATCCGTCCCGGTTCTGTGACTTCATTGGAATCGACGTCGTCGGATCCTTGATCGCCTTCGCCCGCCGTCAATCGATCCTCGATGGCGTGGGCGGCGTTGACGATCAGGTTGAGCATGACCTGGTTGAACGATACGGGCGGTACGTCGACGGCCGGTAGGCCGCCGTCGAGCCGCACGTCGAGATCGGCCACGTACTTCCACTCGCTCCGTGAAACCGTGACCGTCGTTTCGATGAGTTGATTGAGGTCGGAGGGCACGACCTCGTTCTTGGGATGCGAGAAGCCCTTCATGGCCCGGACGATCTCCGCCACCCGAACAATGCCTTCGCTACTCTGGGCAACGGCCGGCCCCATCTCGTCGACTGCATATGCGAGGTCGACCTCATCGGCGATGTCGCGGAGTCGACGGACGGCGTCGTGCACCCGTTCAGGATCGTTCAAGCTGTCCCGGAGGTCGAGCCACGCCTTCACGAACCGGTTGGTCTCCGCCGTCATCTCCGACAGGAAGCGGAGGTTGTCACCGACGAACTGGATGGGCGTGTTGATCTCGTGGGCCACGCCGGCGGCCAGTGAACCGATCGACCTCATCTTCTGCGACTCGAGAAGCTGGGACTGGGTTGCCTGGAGATCGTGCAGGGCCTCGGCGAGTTCGATGCGCCGCCGATCGGAGAAGTTCCAGTGGACGACCATCACGATCGAAAGCCAGCCGATGTACAGCGCATGGAGTAGACCCCAACCAAACGGGTTGGCTATGGCTGCCGGGTGGTTGTACATCGTCTCGGGGGCGATGGTGCCGACGATGCCGTGGGTCGCGGCGACGTAGACGACGGCGTACAGGTAGGGCTGCCAGTCGGTGTAGAGGGCGACGAGGGGTAGCAGGACGAAGAACGAGAAGTGGGATTCGATGAGGCCACCGGTGCCGTGTACGAGCAGCCCGCACGCCAGGAGAATCCCTGTCGTGGCCAGGGTCTGCTGAAGCCGGCGGGTGTATCGGCCGAGGACCAGCGCAACTCCTGGCGCCATCACAATCGTGATCTCCAGCAGTACGTGGCCCGGGTCCACTTGACCCAGGCGGACGTCGCGCCCCACGGTGATTGCGCTGGCGATGACCGACGACAGCACGTAGCCGATGACGACCATGCGATGACGGTGGGCCCACTCGGCGTCACCGATGTAGCCCGAGGTCGGTATGTGCTCGCGGATCTCGTTTCGGAACCACTCCAGTGGCCCCTTGTCGGCGCTAGTTGCCGGCTGGTTCATCCGTGCTGAGCTCCTCCGCCGTGATCAGCGGAATGGTGACGGTGAACGTCGTCCCAACGCCGATCTGCGATGCGACGGCAAGGCTGCCCCGGTGGTTGTTCGTGATGATGTTGTGGGCCAGCGACAAACCCTGACCGCTGCCGACGCCGACGTCCTTCGTGGTGAAGAACGGGTCGAAGATCCGAGGCATCACGTCGTCCGCGATGCCGCTGCCGTTGTCCTCGACCGATAGGTGGAGATCCCGGTCGTCGACCCGCGTCGAGATGTTGATCCGTCCTTCGATCGCTGACCGCTCCGACCGCTCCCCGATGGCCTGAGCGGCGTTGACCATGAGAATGAGAATGACCTGGGCGAGCTGCGCCGGCTGGCAGGGTACGAGCGGGAGGTCGGCCTGGAGGTCGAGTTCGACCTCGGCCACGTACTTCCACTCGTTGGAGGCCACCGAGACGGTCGATTCCACCAGACGGTTGACATCGGTCGGCTCCGGTTCGTCGCCGCCGGGGTGGGCGAATTCCTTGAGGGCACGAACGATCTTGGTGACCCGCTTCGTGCCCTCCAACGACTGCTCGACAGCCCGAGGAACCTCGTCGGCCAGAAAGTCGATGTCGGCACGACCGTAATGCTCGAGCAGCCGGCGGACTTCCTCCGCGGTCGCCTCGTCCGGGATCGACGGCCCCAGGCGCTCCAGAACCTCTCGGCTCGCCTTGATGAGGTCGATCAGCTCGGTCGAGGTCAGGCTGAGGAACGACAGATTGTCGGTGACGTACTGCACCGGGGTGTTGATCTCGTGGGCCACGCCGGCCGCCAGCTGGCCAAGCGCCTCGAACTTCGATGCGTCGCTCACCTGGGCCTCGAGCTTGCGCTGACCGGTCACGTCGGCGGCGATGAGTAGGATCCCGGTCGGTTCCGACCCCGAGCCCGTCAGCGGCACCCGACTGACGTCGAGGTGGTGGGATCGGCCGGCCGAATCGACAACCGTCACCGGTTGGCGCAGTTCTCCAACGCCTCGAACCATCACCCTGTCACTGCCGGCCTCGATGGCCTCGATGACCGCCCGACGGTCGGGATCGAGATCCGTGACGTCGAGGTTCATCAGTTCGTCGTTGTTCTCGACCCCGGCGAGATCGCGGAACGCCGCATTGGCACCCAGGTAGCGGTGATCGCGGCTCTTCCAGGCGATCTGGAAGGGAATGTTGGCGAGGATCTTGTCGAACAGCTGGAAGTCGGCGACCAGCTGCTCCTCCATCGAGACCCGCTCCGTGACGTCGACGGCCAATCCGACCATGCCCGCGTACTCACCGTCGTCGTCGAAGACGGGAATCTTGGACACCGATACGTGAACGGTGACATCGCCGAGATCGATGGCCTTCTCGTGGTTCAGGATTGCCGTTCCGGTGGTCCGAACGAGCTGATCCTCCATCTCGAACTGCTCGATCTGGGCTTCGGGCAGGGCGAGGTCGCGATCGGTCAAACCCAGGGCCTCGGTCGACGTGGACAAGCCGACGCTCCGGGCGAACGCATCATTGCAGCCCATGATGCGGCCGTCCCGACCCTTCCACCAGACGTGGTGCTCGATCGAGTCCAACATGGCGGCCAGCACGTGACCGGACACGTCGAGCCGTTCGTCGATGAGGGGCATCGTGCCGGTTGCACGGTTCGTGGTCGCTGTTGCGTTTACGTTCTCCATGGCTTCTCCTGATCCACTGATCGGCGTGTCGATCGGTGGAATTGAAGGAACGGCGGGAATGAGGGAACCGGGCAGAAGGGCCGATCAGTGTCGTGGCGTTCAGCCAAACCTTTAAAAGGCGCTTGGAGCGGTCCGATATGAGACCCGTAACCGTTGACTCCCGGGAGTGAGATCGCTTTGTGCTGAAGATTCTCTTTGTAGACGATGAGCCGAACGTTCTTCAGGCGACTCGGCGGGCGACTCGGGACATGCGTCACGAGTGGGACATCAGGTTCGCGCAGAGCGGGGCCGACGCCATGACCATGCTCGACGAGGAGGCGTTCGACGTCGTTGTGAGCGACATGCGGATGCCGGGGATCGACGGTGCCGAACTCTTGATGCATGTTCGTGTCCACAGCCCGTCGACGGCCCGCATCATACTCTCCGGGTATGCAGAGGAGGAGGCGGTCTTCCGATCCACCAGGGTCGCCCACCAGTTTCTGAGCAAACCGTGCGATGTCGACGACCTGAAACGGACGATCGCCGAAATCCGCGCCGCCCAGGAGGCCGTATCCTCGGCGGAGATCCGTGATCTGATCGGCAGTGTCGAGCAGCTGCCCGCGCTGGGCGAGGTCTATCAACGGCTGACGTCGGCCATCGAGTCCGGGCAGGCCAACAACCAGCAGCTCGCCGAGATCGTCTCGGAGGACGTCGCACTGACGGCTGAGATCCTGCGCCTCCTGAATTCGTCCTTCTTCGGCCTCAGCCGGCGGGTCGAATCGGTTGCTCAGGCGATTGGCTTCCTCGGCGTCGATGTGCTTCGAGCCATCGTCGCCGGTCATGCGGTCTTCAACCAGTGCGGATCGTCCGCCGTCGATGTCGATGCGATAAGCCGGCGGAGCCAGCAGGTCGCAGCGCTGGCCCGCCGACTCCACGGCATTCGGTCGGACGCCGTTTCGTCCGAGCTGGCCAACATCTACATGGCCGGAATGCTCCACGAAATCGGGTCGTTGGTCATAAGCGCCATCGACGGAACCGACCGCCTTGACATCGAGGGGGCCTTCACGGGCAACGATGCGACCGTGGATCGCCTGGTGTTCGGCGCGGACCGGTTCGCCGTCAGCTCCTACCTGCTCGGGCTGTGGGCCTTCCCGCCGGAGATCGTTCAAGCGGTGGGCTCGCTGAGTCAACCACCCGATCCTTCGGTTGGTCTCCTGGCGTGGTCGTTGACCCTGGCTCGACACATCGTGGTCAACGGGTTGCTGACCGAGGACACGATCGATGACGATGCCGGTCTCGAGGCCCTGGCCAACCGTGTCGAGACCGAACTGATTGGCGACGCCACGCCATCACCCGTCGAGGTGGTCGGATCGAGGCTTCGCTGACGATGACCCAGCGGATTCTCTTCGTTGACGACGAGGTGAACGTCCTCGACGGCTTTCGGCGAACCCTTCGCCGGGAGTATGAGTTCGACACGGCGGTCGGTGGACATGAAGGCCTCGAGCTGATGTCTTGTCACGACTACGCCGTGGTGGTGTCCGACATGAGAATGCCCAAGATGAGCGGCGAGGAGTTTCTGGCCTCCGCCCATCGGGAACAACCTGATGCCATTCAGATGATCCTTTCGGGTCAGGCCAACCTCGACTCGACGGTCGCTGCGGTCAACGACGGCAACATATTTCGGTTCTTGATCAAGCCGGTGGACAAATCGGCATTGTGTTCCGCGTTGGACAAGGCGCTGGAACAGCATCGCCTGGTCACCGCCGAGCGGGAGCTTCTCGAGCGGACGCTCTCGGGCGCCGTCGAAGCCCTGACCGAGGTGGTCGCCCTGGTGAGCCCCCAGGTCACGAAACGTACCAGGCACGTCGTCGACATCGTGGAGCAGGTGGCTCCGCTGTACCAACTCGAATCCGACTGGCAGCTGCGCCTCAGTGCCCTCCTGAGCGGTGTCGGGTATGCGGCCGTTCCCGGCCCGGTCCTGGAGAAGGCGGAGCGCGGTCAGCCGCTCACCGAGGCGGAATCGGCGATGTTGGCACGCCATCCCGAGGTGACGGCCAAGCTCCTCGGCCATATTCCCCGCATGGAGGGGGTATCGGCCATCATCGGGGCGGTGACCAGCGAAGCCGACACGCCGGACGGCCTCGAACGTCATGTCGAGTTGCTGGCCTTCGCCAACAGCGTTGCGGAGGGACTGCTCCGGGGCGATGACACCGACACGGTGCTCGACCACCTATCGGAGGAAGCGACCTATGAAGCGGAGCTGATCGACGTCGCTCGCCGAATGTCGAAGGGTGACCAGCTCGTCGTTGCCGACCTCGCCGTGGACGAACTCTTTGTCGGCGCACGGCTCGGTCAGGACGTCTTCACCGTCAACGGTGTGATGCTGGCCAGTATCGGCACGGCCATCGGTGAGTCGCTGCTGGAACGTTTGTCCAACTTCGACGCCTCCATCGGGATCGTTGCTCCGATCACCGTCGAGTACGTTCCAACCCGCACCGTCGGGTTGCGCGGAACCTAGCCCTCGTTCGTCGGCGGCGCCGCGCCAGGCGATCCTGAACGGCAGAACCTTCAGCCGAATTGTTAAAAGGCGACCGTCAAGATCCGATATGAAACCCGTACTGTCGTTCCCTGCAGATTGAGGACTGTTCGTGCTGAAGATTCTGTTTGTTGACGATGACCAGCGTGTCCTCGAGGCGATCCGGATGGCAACCCGGGACATGAGTGATGAGTGGGACGTCCGATTCGCAGAGGATTCGAAGGAGGCAATGGCGTTGCTCGACGAGGAGGTGTTCGATGTGGTCGTCGCCGACATGCGGATGCCCCGAATCGACGGGGACGACCTGCTCCTGGTCGTTCGCGCCTGCAGTCCGTCGTCGGTCCGAATCGCACTCTCGGCGCACGCCGAGGACGAGGCCGTGTTCCGCTCTACCCGGATCGCCCACCAGTTTCTCGGCAAGCAGTACGACATCAAGGTTCTCAAGCGGACCATCGCTGAAATCCGGGAGGCCCAGAGGGCCGTACCGTCGGGCAAGATCCGAGAACTGGTCGGAAGTGTCGACCAGCTGCCTGCGCTGGGCGAGGTCTATCAGCGGTTGATGTCCGCCATAGAGTCCGGTCGGGCCGACAATGATCAGTTGGCCGAAATCGTCACCGAGGACGTCGCCCTGACGGCTGAGATCCTCCGTCTCCTGAACTCGTCGTTCTTCGGGCTCAGTCGACGAGTCGAATCCGTCGCCCAGGCCATCGGTCTGCTCGGGGCCGATGTACTTCGAGCCATTGTCGCCAGCCACTCGGTCTACAACAAACGTCCGGGTTCAACCGTCGATGTCGACGCCATCAGCCGCCGCGGTCAGCTCGTTGCGGCCCTGGCCCGCCGAATCCACGGCATCCGCAACGACGCCTCGTCGGCTGAGCTGGCCAACATCTATCTGGCCGGAATGCTCCACGAAGTGGGCGCGCTCGTACTCATCTCCATTGACGGAACGGAACGACTGGACATCGAGGGCGCCTTCCGCAGCAACGAGGCCACGGTCGATCGCCTTGTGTTCGGTGTCGACCGCTACGCCGTCAGCTCCTACCTCCTCGGACTGTGGGCGTTCCCGTCGGAGATCGTTCAGGCGGTCGGCACACTCAGCTCCCAGCCCGACCGCTCCGTGAGTCCGATGGCATGGTCGCTCACACTGGCCCGCTTCATCGTGGCGAACAATCGACTGACCGAGGACGCCGCCGATGACGCCGCGATCGATGCGCTGGCCCGGGTTGTCGAGACCGAATTGGCGGGCGACGTGCGAACGGCACCGGTTGCCGAGACGGTCGGATCGAGGCTTGTTCGACGGTGACCGCACCCCTTCTGTTCGCCGGCATGTGCCCTAAAGGACTACCCGGCGAGCTCCGATACGAACGTGTCACCCTTCCAGTTCTGCCCACAGCAAAGCGAGACCTTCGGTGCTGAAGATCCTTTTCGTAGATGACCAGCCGAGTGTTCTCGAGGAGACGCAACGCGCCACGCAGGATATGCGCCACCAGTGGGACATGAGCTTCGTGACGAGTGCGGACGAAGCGATGGAACTTCTCGATCGGGAGGTCTTCGACGTCGTCGTGAGCGACATGCGGATGCCCGGAACCGATGGAGCCGAACTGCTGTTCCTCGTTCGTAGCTGCAGCCCGTCGACGGCACGCATCATACTGTCCGGCTGCGACGAGGACGAGATGATCTTCCGGTCCGCCCGGGTCGCCCATCAGTTCCTGACCAAACCGTGCGATATCGACGTGCTGAAGAGCTCGATCGCCGAGATCCGGGCCGCACAAGGTCGTGTGTCGTCGGAGGAGATCCGTGCCCTGATCGGTCGGGTCGATCAGCTGCCGGCCCTCGGTGAGGTCTACCAACGGCTGGTGCTGGCGATCGAGGCGGACGAGACCAGCAGCGAACTGGCCGCCATCGTCTATGAGGACGTGGCACTGACGGCTGAGATTCTCCGCCTCCTGAACTCGGCGTTCTTCGGCCTCGGCCGCCGGGTCGAGTCGGTGGACCAGGCCATCGGTCTCCTGGGCACCGACGTGCTCCGGGCGATCGTCGCCGGCTACTCGGTCTTCAGCCAGCCCGACACCCTTGTCGACGCCGACGCCGTCAGCCGCCGGAGCCAACAGGTGGCCGCACTGGCCCGCCACGCCCATCGCATCCTCACCGGGGCGTCGCAATCGGAATTGGCCGACGTGTTTCTGGCCGGCATGCTGCACGAGGTCGGAGCGCTGGTGCTCGGCTCCATCGAAGACGTGGACCCGGTCGACGCCAGGGCCGTGCTCAACAGCAACGACAACACCGTCGAACGGCTCGCCTTCGGCGTCGACCGGTTTGCCGTGAGCAGTTACCTCCTCGGACTGTGGGCGTTTTCCTCCGACGTCATCCAGGCGGTGGCCTCATTGAGCGGTCGCCTGGAGCCTCCGATGACCTCCATGGGCTGGTCGCTGGCCGTATCCAGGCACATCATCGTCAACAATCTCGCCGACGGCTTCGAGGTGGTCGATGCCGACGCCATCGAACGGTTGATCCGCTCGGTCGACGAGAAGCTGCTGGCCGTGACGCCGTCGACGCCGATCGCCGAACCGGAGACCAGCCCGTCAGGTGCGTTGATGTTCTAGGCGCCGGGTGTGGTCTCGCAGATCGCGACACCGCGTTATCCGGAACCACCGGCGGAATCAGCCAATAGAGTTGGGGCCGTGGCAAACGACAACCTCGAACCACCGCCCCAGCCGAATGAGGGAGCGCCGTCAACCGTTCGAATCGGGCTCCTCGGCTGCGGCCACGTCGGGGCCGCCCTGGTCGGATTGATCAACGAACGGAACGATGCGATCGAGCACGCGTCCGGCGTCCGATTCGAGATTGCACGGATTGCGGTTCGTAATCCGAGCCGGCAGCGGGATCTGGCCGTGGATCCGGACCTTTTCACCACCGACGCCGCCCAGGTCGTCGATGATCCATCGGTCGACGTCGTCGTCGAGGTCATCGGTGGAATCGAGCCGGCCCGGACCCTGATCGTCGAGGCGCTCAAGGCGAACAAGCCGGTCGTCACTGCCAACAAGGAGCTGCTGGCCAACGTCGGCAGTGAACTCTATGCCCTGGCGGCCGCCAACCAGGTCGATCTGCTGTTCGAAGCGGCAGCGGCCGGAGCCATCCCCATCGTTCGACCCCTCCGGGAGTCGCTGCTCGGCGAGGACATCAACCGGGTGATCGGCATCGTCAACGGCACTACCAACTACATCCTCACCCGGATGGCCGAGGATGGAGCCGACTATCACGATGCCCTGGCCGAGGCGCAGCAGCGGGGCTACGCAGAACGCGATCCGACCGCCGACGTCGAGGGCTACGACGCCGGAGCGAAGGCTGCGATCATGGCCTCGCTGGCGTTCGGGGTCAACGTCGTCGCCGGCGACGTCTACCACGAGGGCATCTCGGCCATCACCCAGGAGGACATCGTTTTCGCCCGCCACTTCGGGTACACGATCAAGCTTCTCGCCATCGCCGAACGGTTCGACGTCGACGATCCCGGTGGCGGCCCGACGACGCGTGCCCAACGCGAGATCGGCGTCACCGTGTACCCGGCCATGGTGCCCAACACCCACCCGCTGGCCTCGGTTCGGGGTAGCTTCAACGCCGTCTTCGTCGAATGTGCGGCCGCCGGCGACCTCATGTTCTACGGGCGCGGTGCGGGCGGGACCCCGACCGCCAGCGCGGTGCTCGGCGATCTCATCGACGCCTCGGCCAATCTGCGGAAGCGTACTTTTCGGCCGGTGCCGTCCGGCGATCGCTCCCGGATCCGCTCCGTCGACCTGCTGAAGAGCGCGTACTACATCAATCTCGAAACGGTCGACGCCCCGGGCGTGCTGTCGGAGGTGGCCGACGCGTTCGGCCGCAACCAGGTCTCCATCCGATCGATGGAGCAGGAGGGAATGGCCGACCAGGCCCGTATCGCCTTCATCACCCACAGCGCGTATGAGCGCGACGTCCAGCAGACGTTGGGCGACCTCCGGGCGCTCGACGTGGTGAAGGGCATCGGGAGCGTGCTGCGGGTCATCGGATCATGATCCGCTACCGCTCGACCCGGGCCACCGGCACTGGCGGTGATTCCGATCCCGGTTTCGGTGATGTGCTTCTCGCCGGTCTCGCTCCTGACGGTGGCCTGTACTGCCCGGTGGACATCCCGGCCCTGTCGGACCTGGCGCCGATCACCGCCGACACCCCCTACCTCGAGGCCGCGACCACCGTCATCGCACCGTTCGTGGCCGGCACGTTCGACGAGGCCGAGCTCTCGGCGATGGTCACCTCCGCCTACGCCTGCTTCCGCCATCGCGACGTCTGCCCCGTCGAAGCGATCGGACCCGATCAGTATCTGCTCGATCTCACGCAGGGTCCTACACTCGCTTTCAAGGACGTGGCGCTCCAGTTGGTGGCCCGCATGCTCGACGCCGAGCTCCAGCGCCGGGGTGAGCAGGTGACCGTCATCGGCGCGACGTCCGGCGACACGGGGTCGGCCGCGATCGAGGCCCTGGCCGGTCGTGCCAATATCAACGTCGTCATCCTGCATCCGCTCGACCGGGTGTCTGAGGTTCAGCGTCGTCAGATGACCACGGTCGATGCCGCCAACATCTCCAACCTGGCGGTGCGAGGCACGTTCGACGATTGCCAGGATCTGGTCAAGGCCGCCTTCGCCGACAGCTCCATGCGAGCCGAACTCAACCTTGCCGCGGTCAACTCGATCAACTGGGCCAGGGTGGTCAGCCAGATCCCCTACTACATCGTTGCCGCCCGACGGGTGAGTCCCGATGGGGCGCCGGTGTCGTTCTCGGTCCCCACGGGGAACTTCGGCAATGTTCTCGCCGGCTGGTACGGCAAACGAATGGGGTTGGCGGTCGACCGCTTCGTCGTGGCGTCGAACCGCAACGACGTCCTCACCCGGTTCTTCGAAACCGGTCGGCTGGTAATCGACTCGGTCGAACCGTCGCTCAGCCCGAGCATGGACATCCAGGTCTCGTCGAACCTCGAACGGCTGTTGTGGGAAGCGGGGGGACGGGTCGGAGAGGCCGTCATCGAACTCCTCACCAACTTGCGTGCCACCGGCAGTGTGGTGGTTCCGGCATCGTGGTGCCAGGTGATCGCGTCCGACTTCGACGGGTTGCGACTGGACGACGAGGGCACGCTGGCCGAGATCGCCGAGGTGCTGCGTGTCACCGAACGGGTCGTCGATCCGCACACGGCGGTCGGAACCTACGCCGCACGGAAGCTGGGCAGACCCGGCGTTCCGATGATCACGCTGGCCACCGCCGACCCGGCGAAGTTCCCCGACGCGGTCGAGGCGGCCACCGGTCGCCGGCCCGAGCTGCCGCCGCACCTGGCCGAGCTGTTCGACCGCGTCGAACGTTATGACGTGATCGACAACTCGAGCGATTCGCTGGCTGCGATGCTACGCGCTGCCGGGTGACCGCTGCTGGGACGAATCTCGGAGTCAATCCGCAAAGTCGCCGGCCACGGTGATAGCCTGAAGAATCTGAGGTCTGGTGGCGGCACCTGTCTCGTCCGTCCGGAGCCGGTCCGGCTCGTCTGGACGATGTACGCCGACTTCCGCCGCAGTTGCAGCCCGATCGGCGCAATTGGTGTGGCCTCGGCGTCAAATGTATTTGATGTCAATGGATTGATACTGCCAATGGACTGAAAACGTGTTGTCATCACCGTCCGTACCGGCGTCCGCTCCCCATGGGGTTACGAGCCATCGAGGACGGTTGCCGTCAACACGACTTCAGTACTCCTACGTTCGATAGCTGTGAAGTAGCTGTGAGGAGCATGCAACCGTGAGCGACCAACTGGTTGAGGAGCGCCAAGGTCTGGAGAAGAAGGACAAGGCGGAGTTACAGGCCATCGTGTCCGCACTGGGGGGAACGTCCACCGCTCGGATGCGCAAGTCGGAACTGGTGGAGCAGATTCTCGAACTCTCAGGCGCAACCGCCCGTGCCTCCGGGACCGACGACTCCAAGGGCGACAAGAGCGCTGAAGGCGACGAGGGCGCTGACGCCGACACGAAGACCGACGCCGACGTTTCCCCCGAGGACGACGACGCATCGAACGACTCCAACGGGTCCCGGGAGGCCACGACGGCGAAGGCCGATTCGGCGTCGGAGTCCGGCCGATCCAAGGGTCGCGATGGCTCGCCCGGCCGCGGGAACGGCGAGAGTAAGGGTGGGGCCAAAGGCGACTCGAGGTCAGCGTCCGACCATCCGACCGGGCCCGACGGTGAGCCGCTGGCCGACTGGGAGATCCAGGTGCTGGAGGAATCCGGCGGCGACAACCAGGGTGGTGGACGATCCAGGGGCGGTCGCAACAGCAAGAACCAGTCGAACCGGCGCGAGCGCAACGGGAACAACCAGAGTCAGAGCAAGTCCGACGCGAACGCCAACTCCACCTCGAAGCCCGACGACGACGATGGTGACGAGGGCAACCGCCGTACCCGACGGGGCCGGGGTCGGGGCCGGAGCCGCGATCGCGCCGATGCCGGCAACGAGGGTGTTTCCAGCGAGCCCGTCGAGGTGCAGGGCTATCTCGACCTGCGCGACGAGGGCTACGCCTTCCTCCGGGTCAACGGTCTGCTGCCCAGCCGCGACGACGCGTATGTGTCGGTCAAGCAGGTTCGCCAGTACCGGCTGCGCAAGGGCGACCATGTGGTCGGCCAGGCCCGGCCGGCCAACCGAAACGAGAAGAACCCGGCGCTGCACGACATCGTCTCGATCAACGGCGTCCCGGCCGGCGATCAGCAGCCCCGACCGCGTTTCGATGATCTGACGCCGCTGTTCCCCGACGAGCGTCTCGTTCTCGAGATGCGCGACGAGCCGCTCAACATGACCACACGGATCATCGACCTGATCGCTCCGATCGGCAAGGGGCAGCGCGGTCTGATCGTGTCCCCGCCCAAGGCCGGCAAGACATCGATCATGAAGAACATCGCCCGGGCGATCGAGACCAACAACCCCGAGGTCGAACTGCTGGTTCTCCTGGTCGACGAGCGGCCCGAAGAGGTCACCGACATGGAGCGGTCGCTGACCAACGGCGAGGTCGTATCGTCGACCTTCGACCGGCCGCCGGAGGAACACACCGCCATCGCCGAGTTGACGCTCGAGCGGGCGAAGCGCATGGCCGAGATCGGCACCGACGTCGTTCTGATCATCGACGGGATCACCCGCCTGGCCAGGGCCTACAACATGGCCGGTCCGCAGAGCGGCAAGGCGCTCTCCGGTGGGATCGACGCCGCCGCACTGTACCCGCCCAAGCGGTTCCTCGGCGCCGCCCGCAACTTCGAGGAGGGAGGGTCGCTCACCATCCTGGCCACCGCCCTCGTCGAGACCGGTTCGAGGATGGACGAGGTCATCTTCGAGGAGTGCAAGGGCACGGGCAACTCCGAGATCCGGTTGAACCGCCGTCTGGCCGAGAAGCGGATCTTCCCGGCGCTCGACATCGATGGATCGTCGACCCGCAACGAGGAACTGCTGCGGCCCAAGAAGGAGGTGGAGGCCTCGTGGCAGCTCCGTCGCATCATCCACGCCATGGGCGCCGAGGGCGACGAGAGCAGTGCCGCCGGCATCGAGATGCTCATCGAACGTCTCGGCACCTTCAAGACCAACGCCGACTTCCTGGCCGAAATCGCCAAGGCCCGGTCGGTTTGAGGGTGACTTCCCGGCAAACTGAACAGTTCTCCAAGACAGGTCCGAAAACCGAGACACGGAAACGCTGAAACCCCGAAACGTGAGACAATGAAGCCCGATATTCACCCCAAGTACCGTCCCGTGGTGTTCATGGACGCCTCGGCCGACTTCTCCTTCCTGACCCGGTCCACCGTCGAAACCGACGAGACCATCGAGTGGTCCGACGGCAACACCTATCCGCTGGCCAAGGTCGACATCTCCTCGGCCAGTCATCCCTTCTTCACCGGTCAGATGAAGATCGTCGACACCGCCGGCCGCGTCGAGCGTTTCGAGCGCCGCTACGGGCGGCGGAAGAAGACCGACGGCGAGTAGCGGCCGTTCGGCCCGTCCTTGTTCGACTCACTGCCCGGCCCGCTGACCGGTCTGCTCCGAAGGACACGGTGGCTGTGAACGAAGCACGGCTGGCCGCCCTCAACTCGGCCAAGCTGAACGCCCTGGTCACGTCCGTCACCGGCCGGCCCTGCGATCAGCTCGTTCAGCCCGGTCTGTCGCTGACCTGCGGGTTCGTCGGTGATCGTGTCTTCGCCCTCGCCGATCGGCTCGCCGATCTCGGCCCGATCCTGGCCTGGGCCGAGGGCAAGGACGGTCGCTCACTCACCGTTTTCGCCGACGACGACCACGGTCTCGCAGGGCATCTGGCCCGGCGAGCGTCGTTGCTCTCCACCGACATCCAGTTGATGAGGATCGTGGGCGCGGAGGCCGAACCGGCCGAACCGAGCCTCTTGCCGGTACCGCCCGATCTCGACGAGGACCTGTGGCGGGCGGCCGCCGTCATGGTCGACGCCGGTGCCCGGGTCGTCGACGACCACGGTCACCTGACCGGCGAGGTCAGGGGCCTCGAACTGGCCAGGGTCGAACCGGCAGGGGCGGACGGTCGGGACGTCCTGCTACTGGTCGGGGTGGGCCGGGCCGACCGGGAACTCCAGGGACACGTTCTCGGTCACCTTGACGACGTCGAACGCCTGAGGCGGTCGGTCGCCCTGGTCGAGGCCCATCGCCGCCCCGGCGTGGCTCTGCATCCGCTCAACCGGCTGTCGCGGCCCCGCTGGCTTCGGTCCATCCTGCTCGACGACCCTGCCCCCATCGGCCTCGTCGAGCTGGAACCACTGCCGCCGCTGTGGCCCGACGACGGGCTGCTCGACACCGAACCGTCTGCCGCCTTCTCCCGGAGTGATCGGGTCACCGTGGTCTGCTCCGCCGGATTCGACTTCGATCTGCTACCCCAGGCCGTCGACTACCGGCACCGAGCCGACCCGGCGTCGTCGTTGACGCTCGTCGTGCCCCATCGCGATCGTGACCTGGTGGAGCGTCGCGTCGCCGGCGTGGCACCCGGCCTGTCGGTCCGTTCGGTCGATACCCCCTGGGGCTGACTCGACCCGGCTTGGCCGGGCGTCTGGACAATCGATTTTTTCGCACCCTGGTAGCCTCATGAACATGTTGGAACGACTCAGTACGCTCACCGACGAATACCGTGAGCTCGAGGCCAGGATGGCCGATCCCGAGCTGGTCGCCGACAACAAACGGTTCGTGGAGATGTCACGACGCTATGCGGCGCTCGGTGAGATCGTGGCCCTCACCGCCGAACTGCGGGAGCGCCACGACGACGTCGAAGCCGCCAACCAGATGCTAGCCGAGGCCGACGCCGCCGATCGCGAGGACATCCGCCAGATGGCCGCCGCAGCCGAAGCCGACATCGAGCGGCTCGAGGCCCGTCTCAAGGTTCTGCTGCTGCCGAAGGACCCCAACGACGGCCGCAACGTGATCGTGGAGATTCGTGGCGCCGAGGGCGGGGAGGAGGCCAACCTGTTCGCCCGCGACCTCTACGAGATGTACAAGGCGTTCGCCCAGAACTGCGGTTGGGGGTTCGAGCTCCTCAACGCCAGCTCGTCGGATCTGGGCGGTTTCGACGAGGTCACGTTCACGGTGAAGGGCGACGACGCCTGGACCCGCCTGAAATTCGAAGCCGGCCCGCACCGGGTCCAGCGGGTTCCGGTCACCGAATCCCAGGGCCGGGTTCACACCTCGTCGGCCACTGTGACGGTGCTGCCGGAGGCCGACGAAGTCGACATCGACCTCGACATGAACGATCTCCGTTTCGACACCTATCGCTCGTCCGGCGCGGGGGGTCAGCATGTCAACACCACCGACTCCGCCGTGCGGGTCACCCATCTGCCCACCGGCGAGGTCGTGTCGATGCAGGACGAGAAATCGCAGCTGCAGAACCGGGAGCGAGCCCTCAAAGTGCTGCGATCCCGGCTGCTGCAAAAGGAGCTCGAGCGCCAGCGGGAGGAGGCGTCGGCCACGCGTCGCGACCAGACCGGCGCCGGAGGCCGGTCCGAGAAGATCCGCACCTACAACTTCAAGGAGAATCGGGTCACCGACCACCGAATCGGTCTCACGATCCACAAGCTCGATCGAATCCTCGCCGGTGACCTGACCGAGATCAGCGACGCACTCGTCCAGGACCAGCGGGCCCGTCAGCTGTCCGAGGACACGGTCTCCACGGCCTAGCCTCGGAGCCGAGGAGGAGCATCGTCGATGGTCACCTGGCGCGAGTTGACGAGCGAAGCGACCGAGCAGCTGGCGCGGGCCGACGTTCCCGACCCTGAACTGAGCGCCCGCCACATCGGTCAGCGGGCGACGGGCACCGACAGTGCGGAATGGGCTGCGGTGCTCGACGAGCACGCCACCCGGCGACACGTTGCGGCGTTCGACGCCATGGTGGCCCGGCGCCAGGCCGGTGAGCCCCTGCAATATGTGATCGGAAGGTGGGGCTTTCGCCACCTCGACCTGTACCTCGATCGGCGAGTGCTGATTCCCCGACCGGAGACCGAGGTGGTCGCCGGGCAGGCGATCTCCGAGGTCCGACGGCTGACGGCAGGAGTGCTCGAGCGGGTCACGGTCGTCGATCTGGGCACCGGCTCCGGTGCGATCGGGTTGTCGATCGCCCTGGAGCAGGACAAGGCGGACGTGTGGCTCACCGATTACTCGCTCGAAGCCGTCGCGGTGGCCAGAGCCAACATCGCCGGGATCGGGCGGGCCGGATCGCGGGTCCGCGTGGCCCATGGCGATTGGTTCTCCGCGCTCCCACCGTCGCTACGAGGCAACATCGGGGTCGTCGTCTCCAACCCACCGTATGTATCCGTCCACGATGAGATCGATCCGCAGATCGCCTGGGAGCCTGGAGCTGCGCTGTTCGCCCCCGACACGGCGTCGGGTCACGCGATACCGGCTACCCGTCATCTCGAGCACCTGATCTCCGTTGGTCCCGAATGGCTGATCGACGAGGGGGCGCTTGTGCTGGAAATGGCCCCAAATCAGGTCGACGCCATGGCCGAGCAGGCAGGCGAGCGGTTCGCCATCGTACAAAAAATCAAGGATCTAACCGGTCGGGGGCGCGCCATTGTGGCCCGATTCCCCGTACGCTCCTAGTTCTCGGCATGATCCCGCCCGTTCGAAGGCCGGATCGTCAGCGACCAGTGCAGGGAAGGTTCGACGGTATGAGAATCGCGGTTGGGTCCGATCATGCCGGATTCGAGCTGAAGCAGCAGCTGGCCGAACACATCGAGGCGTCCGGTCACAAGGTCGTCGACCTCGGCACCCACGACTCTGTTTCGGTCGACTACCCCGATTACGGCTCGGCCGTGGGTCGGGCGGTCGTCGGCGGCGAGGTCGACCTCGGCGTGGCGGTTTGTGGCAGCGGGATCGGGATCTGCATCGCCGCCAACAAGGTGCCCGGCGTTCGGGCCGCCACGGTCCACGACGTCACCTCGGCCCGTCTCAGTCGTGAACACAACAACGCCAACGTGATGTGTGTCGGCCAGCGTTTCATCGGATCTCTCGTGGCCCTCGACGCCGTCGACGCCTTCCTCGCAGCCGAATTCGCTGGAGGTCGTCACAGTCGCCGGGTCGACAAGATTTCACAGTTGGAAGAACAGGAGTAGTGCCTCTCATGCCTTGGCCGATTCTGAACGACTCGGAAACCGAAAGACTGACCCGGGCCGAAGTCGAGCGCCAGAACTCAGCGTTGCAGCTGATCGCATCCGAGAACTTCGCGTCGCCGGCCGTCATGGCCGCCACCGGGTCGGTGTTCACCAACAAGTACTCGGAGGGTTATCCCGGCCGCCGCTACTACGGCGGCAATCAGATCGTCGACCGGGTCGAGGATCTTGCCCGACAGCGGGTGTGCGCGCTCTTCGGCGCCGACCACGCCAACGTGCAGCCGCACTCCGGCGCCAACGCCAACATGGCGGTCTACCAGGCCCTCCTCGAACCGGGCGACACCGTCCTCGGCCTCAGCCTCGACCACGGCGGACACCTGACCCATGGTTCGCCGGTCAACGCCTCGGGGATCATGTACGACTTCGTCGGCTACCGGGTCGGCGACTCCGACGAGCGGTTGCAGATCGATCAGATCGCCGATCTGGCGGCCGAGCATCAACCGAAGCTGATCGTCGCCGGCGCCACCGCCTACCCCCGCATCATCGAACCGGAGCCGTTCCGCAAGATCGCCGACGAGGTCGGTGCTTTGCTGATGTTCGACGCGGCCCATATCGCCGGGCTGATCGCCGGCGGCGTTCATCCGAACCCCGTACCGTACTCCGACGTCGTCACCTTCACCACCCACAAGACCCTGCGTGGCCCGCGGGGTGGCTGCATCCTGTGCACCGAGGATCTGGCCTCCGTCATCGACAAGGCCGTGTTCCCCGGCCAGCAGGGCGGCCCCCAGGAGCACGCCATCGCGGCCAAAGCGGTGGCGTTCGCCGAGGCGGCCACCGATGAGTTCCAGGCCTATGCAGCCCAGATCGTGGCCAACGCCGCCGCCCTGGCCGAGAGTCTGGCCGCGGAGGGTTTCCGCCTCGTTTCCGGTGGCACCGACAATCACCTGCTGCTTGTGGATCTGCGTCAGTTCGACGAGGACCTGAGCGGCAAGGAAGCCCAGACGGTTCTCGACGAGGCCGGAATCACGCTCAATCGCAACTCGATCCCCGACGACCCCCGGTCGCCGTTCGTCACCTCAGGCATCCGCATCGGCACTCCGGCGGTGACGACGCAGGGCATGAAGGAGCGGGAGATGGCGGAGATCGGTCGTCTGATCGCCGCCACGCTGCGGAACCGCAACGACGAGGCTGTAATCAAAGGGATCCGAGAAGAGGTGCGCCAGCTCTGCACCCCGTTCGCTCCCTACCCCGACCTCGTCTGACCGCAGCCCACCTGTGCGCTCGACGCCCGACTACTCGGGCGTGGGCCGCACGGAGTGCACATGTGCCGCGGCCTCCCTCGTTCTGTGCGCCGCCGACCCGGGAACTCGGGCGTGGGCCGCACACAATGGGAGGTTCGACGGTGTAGCGTTGAC
>JBFHEP010000028.1:0-20882 GCA_041584095.1 Acidimicrobiales bacterium
GATCGGGGAACAACCGTGCATTGGACGGTCGCTCTCCAGCCGACGTCGAGCCGACCCGAGGGCTACGAGCCGACTGGCTAGCTGCCGAACTCCTAGCCCGCGTCGGCCGCCTCGGCCTCCCGCTCCTCGACACCAAGGGCGCCGTTATCATCGAGTGGTGTACCGGCGGTCTTACGCCAGTTGGTCGGCTGGACCGGATGGAGGTCGGGGTCATAGTCCGGGTTCTCGTTCACGACGATGGCGGTGACCATGCCGAACATGCCGGTCTCGCGTTCGACGTGGGTCAGGATGTGGCAATGCCAGACCCACACGCCGACGTCATCGGCCTTGAACAGGACCGTGAACCGCTCGCCGGGAGCGACGTTGAGCGTGTCGACCCAATACGGCTCGTCGAGTGGCACACCGTCCTTGGCGTATACCAGTTGCGGGAACTGGTGGAGGTGCATCGGATGGACCTGGAGGCCTTCGTTGTAGTACGTGAGGCTGACCCAGTCGCCTTGATCGACGACCATGGGCTCTGTGGCGGGGAAGCTCTTGCCGTTCAGCGAGAGCCCGATGACGCCGGCGTCGTTGAGCACCATCGGGATGTCGAGAACAACGTTCATCTCCTCCTCTGTCGGCAGGGTCACACCGCTGACGGTCACCCCGTAGGGAATCGGATTGTCGCCGATGCGGAACACGCCGAACATGCCGTTCACGACCTGCGTCTGGGCGTGGTTGTGAGCGTGGTACATGCCAATGGCGTCCTCCTCGGCGGTGAAGTCGTAGGTGAAGGTGCCCCCGTTCGGTTCGATCAGGTCCTGGGTGATCGGGGCCACGCCGTCCTGATCGTTCGGGGTGCGAACCCCGTGCCAGTGCACATCGGTTCCCATGGGCAGGTTGTTGACGACCCGAACCTGCACCTTGTCGCCACGGTCCACCCAGATCTGGGGGGCGGGAACGACGCCGTTGTAGGTCCAGGCGTCGACGATCCGGCCCGGCTCCACCTCCCACGGCGTGATCTCGGCGACCAGGTCGAACACCTTGGTGCCATCGGCCAGGATCTCGGTCGGTTCGAGCATCGGGTTGCCCCGGCCTTCGGTTTCGGCCGGGAAGGCCATGATCGACTCCATCATGGCCTGATCCATCGCGGCGTAGTCCATTTCGCCCCCATGGCTGTCGCCTCCTTCCGCGGCGGCCGCGGCCTCCTCGGCCGTCCCGGTGACCGTGAGGGTGTTCACCATGCCCGCCTCGACGTGGCCGGCGATGTCGCAGTAGATCTCATAGGTGCCGGGGGCCAGGTTTCCGAGGGCCAATTCGACGGTTCCACCGGCGCCGACGTTGTCGCTGATCAGACCGAGCTCGCGGACCCCGATGTTGTGGTCCTGCGAGCCGTCGTTGGTGAGGCGAAGCGTGACATTGCCGGCGGGCGCGACGAGGTCGCCGAAGTAGCCGAACTCCCTTGCGCTGAGCTCGAGCGTCGTCGACGAGACGTCAGCCGATGTTGTGCCTCCAGCTCCGTCGCCGCCTCCGCCCACGCTCATGACCACGGCGACCAGCGCCACGAATCCCGCGGCGATGATGGCGGCAAGGCCCAGCACGAAACCGAGGATGAGACGTGAGCTGTCGGGATCGGGTCCCGATGGTGGGCGTGGCGCGGCTCGAGTGGCCCGACCCTCCTCATCACCTCGAGCTGGTTGAGATTCGACGACCGTCATGTATGGCTCCTTCGTGGGCGGACGGCTTGATGCGACCCGTCTGCGGTTCCGATCATGGTCGTCGTCCCGCGATCGATCGCTTAGGGCCCTAGGTCCCTTCTGATTCCGGCCGGCGACTGCGACGATTCGGATATGACACGAGTACTGGTTGGCGTCGATGGTTCACCGGCTGCGCATGCGGCCTTGGAATGGGCGGTTGACCATGCGGAGGATGACGACACCGTCGTCCTTTGCCATGTCTGGTCGCTCCCGGTCGTAGCCGGATTCGAGTCCCCGATGCTCGAACCGGGCCCGTTCAAGGAGGCGGCCGAAAAGCTGGTGGCCGAGATGGCGGCGCCGTACATCGACAAGGCGGACGGCCCAACGATCGAGACCGGCGTGTCATACGGGCATCCGGGATCAGTCTTGATCGACCTGTCCGAAGACGCCGACATGGTGATCGTCGGCAGCCGGGGTCACGGAGGGTTCAGAGGCCTGCTGTTGGGTTCGGTCAGCACCTACGTCGTGCACCATGCCCGATGCCCGGTCACGGTTGTTCCTGCCCATTGAGGTAGTTGGTCTCCGGCACCAGCTTTCCGGCTTGTCGCAGGTAGAAGCGGACGGCCGCGTAGTCGACCGTCAACCGATCGGCGGCCCGTTCGACATCGTCCAGCCGGGTCGACGCGACACGACGGCCGGTTTCCGATTGAGTCGTCGTCTTGATCTTGGTCTTCGCCCTACCGATCGCCAGTGGTCCGACCACCGATCGAACGGTGTCGTCAACGGTCTCGGTGATCGTTCGATCCGACGAGATCGGGATGGCCTCGGGCCAGCTCTCGAAGCGGTCGTCAAGTCGTCGGGCCAGCTCGGGGGTGGCGTCGGACGGATCGTCGGCGACCGCTCGGCGGACCTGCAAGCGCTTGCAGGCGAGTTCGAGCGGTGCGATCACCTGGATCGGCGTCAGGTCGCTTTGGGTTCGCTCGGCCAGCTCCCGGGCCCAGGCCCGGCGCCGTTCATAGGACCAGGTTGCGTCGAGCACCACACTCTCGCCGCGGGTGAGAAGTGCCTCCGCCTGTTCGAGCAGACCCTGGTAGACCCGGTCCTGAGCCTCCGGGTTGTACTTCGGCGGTCTGCCGTCGCCGCCGGCTTTTCGCACCTCGTCGGTCCGCAGCCAGGTGGCGCCGATCGCGGCGGCCAGTCCGCTGGCCACTGTGCTCTTGCCGACACCGATCTTGCCGCCGACCAACACCAGGCGAACCCGGCCGACGCTGAGGTGCTGGTGGGCAAGACGGTGATAGGCGGCAACCTCCTGGGCCGCCGTCTCATCACCCTGGGCCAGCCGGATCGCCGCGATCTTGGCCCGCACGTGAGCCCGGTACGCGACGTAGTGGTGGGCCAGCGTCGAGGGATGGTGTTCGTAGCTGAACTCGCAGTAATCGTGGATGAGCGACCGGGCGAGCTCCGGCCCGGCGAGGCGGTGGAGGTCCATGGCCAGAAAGGCGACGTCGTTGAGAACATCACCGATGCGGAAGTCGTCGCGAAAAGCCAGGCAGTCGATGATCCGCGGGCCGTCATCGAGACAGAACACGTGCTCGGCCCGCAGGTCGCCGTGACAGTCCCGGACCCAGCCGTGGGCGATTCGCTCGGCGAACAACCGGTGCCGCCCGTCGATGTAGCGACCGACGAGTGTTCTGACCGCTTCGAACTCCGTCGGGTCGAGCACCGAGCCGGCCAGTGGCTCCAGCGCCTCGAAATTCTCGGCCCACCGTTTCGCCAGTGTGTCGACGGAGGCCGGCGAAGCCCGGTGGTCGGTGATCGGCGGCTCGGCCGCATGGAGCGCTGCAATGTGTTTCGCTGCTTCCCACACCCGGATCGTGGCGTCCGGCGCGGTGGCGAGACGATCGAGCTGGCGGTCTTCGGGTAGTCGCCGCATGACGATCATCCGGTCGACGAGGCGACCGTTCTCCTCGACGTCCGCCGTGCCCAGATAGACGTCGGGGGCCAGACGGTGGTTCAACTCGAACTCGTTCGTGGCGGCCACGATCCGTTCGTCGTCGTCGACGAAACTGAGAAACGGGTTCTCCACCGGTTTCAGGAGCTTGTAGACCCGATCGGGGGTGAAAAAGAGCCGCGAGATATGCGTCTCGCGAACGTCGGTCGACGTCCCGGTCATTTCTTGGTCCATGGCTTCAGTGTTCGTCCCGTTTCGCGGACCCCGATAGGGCCCTAGGTCACGGATCGGCAACGGATCGCGGCGCAGTGGAACCAGCAGTGTCCTGACTACTAGCATCGGGCGAGGCGTGGTCGGCGAGCCCGGCCCGGCTGGTTTACCGGTCGGGTCGACATCCAAGAACGGGGGGACGTGAAGCCGTTCCGACTCAACCACAACGGCAAGCTGGTGTTCCCGTCGAGCATCTTCGTCGAACTCGACTTCTCGATCATCTCCGATCTCGATCACCTGCGGGCCATCGTCCGCCGCGACTTCGAGGTGAAGGCTCCCACGGGCTCCGAAATTGCGGAGAAGGCCTCGGTCGACGGCTACCGGAATCGTTACGAACTCCTACGGGACCTGGGCCTCCACCTGTTCTGGGCCAACCGGTTCGCCATGCTGATGTACGACAAGCGGCCGACCCGATGGCGCGACGTTCCCCGGACCAGAGACGACGTTTTCGTGCCAACCATGACGCCGTGGGAGGACCGCCAGACCCGGTCCAACGCCGTGGCGGAGGTATGGCGTCATCTGCCGGCCCGGTGGAGCGACACCACCGAATCGGAGCTGTTCGACACGCTGTTCGACGTCTTCTCCAACAAGCTGTACCTGGCGGCCGAACTCCCACCGATCAAAGCGACGATCGCCGAGGCGCTGGCCGACGACTCGAGCCTTTGCACGGTGCTCGACGAGTTCGACCCGGACCATCGGCGGTACTCCATCGATGAGATCCTCGACGTGAGCGAGTCCCAGCCCGAGCTGGAGTCCTTGCGGCGATGGACGATGGTGCTGCACAATCAGCATCCGTGGGATCGCTCGAAGGCCCGGTTGGCCCCCCTGTCAGTCCTGCAACCAGACGATGTGGTCGTGGTCTTTCACCCGAAGAACCGTGATGTCCTCGACTTCATCAACCGGGTGAAAAGGGAGCAGTCGCTCCCCGGCCGACGGGATCAGCCGGACCCACCGGTCGAGCCGATCCGCCCGCTGCCGCCGGTGATCGTCCGGACGGCGACATCGGTGCAGCCCAGGGTCGAATCGCTCGCCGTCCGCAAGGGCGAGGTCGTGTGTTCCAACGATGACGTCGTCCGCAACGCCCCGCCGTCGTGGTCGCCGATGAGCGCGGACGACATCGTGGCCAAGACCGGCATCGAGCGGCGCCGCTACACCGAGGAATCGCTCGAGCACATCGCGCTGGAGGCCGCCCGGGCCGCGCTCGAACATGCGGGGCGTTCGCCATCCGAGATCGGCGCCGTGCTGGTCTGCTCGTGCACGTCGAGCCGCCTGATCCCGTCGATGGCGTGCTGGATCTCGGGCCAGCTCGGCATCACCCAGACCCACGCGTCGGCCGACATCGTCGCCGCCTGCGCCGGGTTCCCCTACGGTATGGCCGAAGCCGTTCGCCTGCTTCGGGAGGTGGAACGACCGGTCCTGCTGGTGATGGCCGAGAAGTTCTCGGACAAGATCGGCAGTGCCCGACCGTCACGCATGATCTTCGGCGATGGGGCGGCAGCGGTCGTCGTGGCCCCGGTGCCCGACGGTGAACGGGGCGACGTCGAAGTGGTGCAGACCTACGCCAGCGGACCGTTCAGCCAGGTCAACTCGATCATCTGGCCCAACCACGATTTCGACCACGACATCACCGTCTACGGCCCCGAGGTCAAGGCCCTGGTCAAGCGTTATCTCGACCAGATGGTGGGCGAGCTGACCGCACTGCCGTCGATCGGGTCGGCGCCGGCCGGTGCCGGCGCATGCTTGATGGACGACATCGAGATGATCATCCCCCACCAGGCCAACAAGACGATGATCATCGACATCGCCGTCTCCCAGGGAATCCCGGAGTCCCACATCTACTTCAACATCGCCGAGGTCGGCAACGCGTCGGCGGCCAGCATCCCGATCGCCATCGCCGACGCGGTCCACGAGGGCGTCGTGTCGAAACCGTCATTGATCTTCGCCCCGGGCTTCGGCGCCGGTGCGGTCGGGGGCTACGTGGTCATGACGATCGACCCGGCCGTGGTGGCTCCCGAAGTCACTGCGGCGGCACCTTCGGATGCGGTCTCACCCGATCGCATCGGACACGGCGGACAGCACTCGTCGATGGACGACGTCGAGGCGGCATTCGGCGGGTGATCCCGCCCGGCCGCTGCGACCCGAACCGCTTCAAACTGAGCCAACCACCCGAATCACACAAGGAGAACATACCCATGGCACTCGACGGCAAAGTCGCACTGGTAACCGGTGGTACCCGCGGGATCGGAGCGGCCATCAGCGAAGCGCTGGCCGCCGACGGGGCCCAGGTGGTGGCCGGCTGTACCAGCAAGGACAAAGCGGCCGCATTCTACGAGGCGGCCGACGCCAAGGGCCTGGCCATCGCAGTGGCCGAGGGCAACGTGGGTGTTCCCGAGGACTGCGAACGGGTGGTCAACGAGGCCGTCGACACGTTCGGCCGGCTCGACATCCTGGTCAACAACGCCGGGATCACCGTCGACCGGACCGTGCGCAAGATGACGGTCGACGACTGGCACGCCGTGCTGCGGGTGAACCTGTCGGGAACCTTCTACATGTGCAAGGCGGCGCTCGAACATCTCGTGGCGTCGGGATCGGGAAGGATCATCAACATCAGCTCGGTGATCGGCGAGACCGGCAACTTCGGCCAGGCCAACTACGCGGCGTCGAAGTCGGGGCAGTTTGGTCTGACCAAGTCGCTGGCGCTCGAGTACGCGTCCAAAGGCGTCACCGTCAACGCCATCACCCCCGGTTTCATCGACACCGAGATGATGCAGGCGATCCCCGAGGCCATCCAGGAGCAGATCGTGGCCAAGATCCCCGTCGGCCGTTTCGGCCGTCCCGAGGAGATCGCCCGGGCGGTCAAGTTCCTGGCCGAGGACGACGCCGGCTACATCACCGGCTCGGTGCTCTCGGTCAACGGCGGCTTGGAGATGCAGTAGTAGGGCGCACCCGACAAGACGCGACAAGGACGACCAACCTCGACCCGCCGCATCCGCTTCACACCCGTCGATCCCAACTGGCGAATCGTGCGCTCCCCCCGCCCGAAAATTGCGCCCTCGGCAGGATTCGAACCTGCGCACACGGCTCCGGAGGCCGATGCTCTATCCCCTGAGCTACGAGGGCTGTTGCGTCGGCCAGTGTAATCGCGCCCGCACCAAAGCAGACGGCCCGTTCCGGCAACCGGGCCGCCGGGACTGGGGATCTGGAAGCATTTATGCGCGCACGGCGCGCGAGAAATCTGCCAATTCGGGAGGCGAGGCCTTCGGGAGGCGAGGCCTTCGCGAGGCGACGGGACGGTAGCGGATCCTAGATGCCCCTACCGAAGCGGTGGGCGAGCTTGAGGACCGTCTCGGCCTTCAAGCCGGCGGCCACGGCCAGGGCCAGGGGCAGTCGCTTCTCGAGGGGATGGAGTCGAGCCGTGGCGGCCACCGTCCGTAGGGCCCGGCCCCGCTCCCCCATGGCCGCCTGGGCCACGGCCTGCTGGCCAAGGATGCGGGCCAGACCGTCGGGATGGCGGTCGAACTCCGGATACTTGACGGTCAGGTAGTCGAGCGCCTCGTCGATCATCTTCCATCGTTCGAAGAAGAACGACCCGCCGTGCCACCACACCCGCACCAGCGGCTGACCGGCCACCGCGATCCCGGTCCGACGGGCAGTGCGGAGAAACAGGTCGTAGTCCTCGGCATAGCTGCCCGGGATCTCCTCGTCGACGAGACCGATCCGCTCCACCAGCGTCTGGCGGTGCACGAGCCAGCTCGACGGATGGACCTCCGTCATGCGATCCCGGAGGAACCCGTCGAAGGTGAGCCGATCGGGGTCTGGCATGCGAGCGGTGTCGGCGCCTTCGTAGCGGATGAGAATGCCGGTGCACGCAGCGCGACAGCCGGGCGAGACCGCCAGCGCCTCGAACTGGGCCTGGAGTTTGCCCGGAAGCCATTCGTCGTCGTCGTCACAGAATGCGATCCAGGCGCCTGTCGCGAGGTCGATGCCGCTGTTGCGGGCCCCGGCGAGGCCGCGGGTTCGTTTGTTGGTCGTGACGACGACGTCGATCCCGTGGCCCTCGTCGGTGGCCAGGTCGGCCAGGGTGTGGTCGGGCTCGGATCGGTCGAAGACGACGACGATCTCGATTCGTGCGTCGTGGCGCTGGGAACGTACCCCGGTGAGCGCCCGCCGCAGCAGCACAGGGCGGTCCCTGGTGGCGATGATCACCGAGACCGATCGGTCGGCGAGGTGTGTGGACCGGCGTCCGTCGTGGGCTGCCGCGGCGACGGGAGCCAGGATCGAAACATCGGATGCTGTCATGGCGTGGACTTTCGGCGCTCGACGAGCGGGATGGCTGCGGGACGTGATCGCCGGTCAACCGCCGGCGTCGGCGACGGCTCATCCGCCCCGTCGGGCAGGTCAGTCACCTCAGTCGTCCGAGTGGCCACAACCGGGGCGGCCGGCTCGACGGGCGTGCTGGTGCCGATCAGACGGTCGACGGCGCGGGCGAATGACATCACCCCGACAGGGTTTCCGTGATCGGCGGTGACGGCGAAGGCGTCGGGGTCGGCCAGGGCCCGGTCCATGGCAGCGAACAGCGCGTCACGACAGTCGACGACCACGGCCACCCCGTGGCGGTCGAGGTGCTCGGCGAAGCGCATCTGGTGCTGGTCGACGTGCTCGTGGTAGGCCGGATTCCGGGCCACGACAATCGGCAGCCGACCCGACATCCTGGCGTCCATGACGGTTGACGGACCCCCGTGGCTGACCACGACCGCGGCACCACGAAACAGCTCGAGCAGCTCGCCGTGCGGTATCAGTTCACGGCTGCCGTGGCGCGACGGCGCCGATGCGCCGGCCTGGACGACGGCCACCACATCGGGATGCAGGTCGCGCCATTCGTCGATCCAGCCGATCAGTCGATCGAATCGATGATGATCGGTTCCCACGGAGACCACGACCTGGGCGGTCGATCGACGAACCGGTAGTTGGTGTTCGACGATCCCGGTCGTCGCAGCGGCGCCTGGTCCGTGTTCTTCGGTCGACACTAGTACACCGGTCCCGTCAGTTCGCTCCCGGCGTACAGACGCTGCTGCTCCGGCCATTGCACACAGAACATCGAGGTGAACGGGCGACACAGTCGTCCGGTCAACGTTCGGGAGTCGATGCGGTCGTAGACCTCGAGGTACACGTTGGGAATGCCCATCGTCCAGGCCACCGCAAAGAAGGGCAGGGCGACACCGGCACCGGTCGAGATCACGACGTGGGGCTCGAAATCCTTCAGCACCCGTCGGGCCAGCGGCGTGTTGCGGGCCAGGTTGATCACGTTGCGCGTCGTCGGGTGGTGGGCGAAGATCAGCTCCTCGCCCTCGAGTTTGGAGTTGGCGTCGGGCAGGTCGAACGACACCCAGCGACGTTCGTGATGCACCCACCAGGGCTTCAGTTGGAGCAGCTGGGCCAGGTGACCACCGGCCGAGGAGACGAACAGAAGGCGGCGTCGCCGGAACGAGCGGTGATCGAGACGATCCTCGGCAATGGTCGCCCGCCGCTCGACCCGGCGGCCGTCGTCGGCACCGCCGGACGACTGGTCGAGGGGTTCAGCGTCGGTCGGAATGCCCGTGGGCCCGCCGCGCGGATGAGTGACCGCCATAGTCCAGAACTTCGACCGGATCCCGGGCCGACCTAAGGGGTAATATGCTCGGTCCGATAGGACAGTTGGCAGCACTACGCTGGTGAGCGACCCCCGCCGTGGTCGGGTCCGAGTCACCAAAGGCCCATGTCTCGAAACCCCGAATTCAAAGGAAGTGCATGACCACCAGACTGTCGCACGTCTCGAACCTCGAGGCGGAAGCAATCTTCATCATCCGGGAGGTGGCCGCCGAGTTCGAGCGCCCGGCGCTGCTGTTCTCCGGCGGGAAGGATTCGATCATCGTCCTGCACCTGGCGTTGAAGGCCTTTGCCCCCGCTCCCCTGCCGTTCCCGATCATGCACGTCGACACCGGGCACAACTTTCCCGAGGTCATCGCGTTCCGGGATCGGGTGGTGGCCGAGAACAACCTGCGCCTGGTGGTGGCGTCGGTTCAGGAGGCCATCGACGAGGGCAGGATCCAGGACGTGACCGGCCCGCGAGCCTCCCGCAACCGGCTGCAGACCGGTGTGCTGCTCGACGCCATCGAAAAGAACCGGTTCGACGCCCTGTTCGGCGGCGCTCGACGCGACGAGGAGAAGGCGCGGGCCAAGGAGCGGGTCTACAGCTTCCGTGACGAGTTCGGCCAGTGGGACCCGAAGGGTCAGCGGCCCGAGGTGTGGAGTCTGTACAACGGCCGCTACAACTCGGGCGAGCACATGCGGGTGTTTCCGATTTCCAACTGGACCGAACTCGACGTGTGGCACTACATCCGCGATGCCGGGATCGAGGTGCCCCACGTCTATCTGTCGCACGACCGCGAGGTGTTCCTGCGAGACGGCATGTGGCTCGGCGTAACCGAGTTCCTGCAGCCCGTGGAGGGTGAAACGGTCGAGACCCGGAAGGTCCGCTTCCGCACGATCGGGGACGCCACCTGCACCGGCGCCGTCGAATCACCGGCCGACTCGCTCGACAAGATCATCGAGGAGGTGGCGGCCACCCGCATCACCGAGCGGGGCGCCACCCGAGCCGATGACCGCACGAGCGAGGCCGCCATGGAAGACCGCAAGAAAGAGGGGTACTTCTAAACGTCATGGATCTCTTACGACTGGCAACCGCCGGATCGGTCGACGACGGCAAGAGCACGCTCATCGGACGGCTCCTGTACGACTCGAAGTCGATCTTCGAGGATCAGCTCGAATCGATCGAGGCCACGTCGGCCGAGCGCGGCGACGAGCACACAAACCTCGCGCTGCTCACCGACGGTCTGCGGGCCGAACGTGAGCAGGGCATCACGATCGATGTCGCCTACCGCTACTTCACCACGCCTCGCCGCAAGTTCATCATCGCCGACACTCCGGGCCACATCCAGTACACCCGCAACATGGTCACCGGTGCCTCCACCGCCGACCTGGCGATCATTCTCGTCGACGCCCGCAAGGGGCTGACCGAGCAGTCGAGGCGCCACTCCTTCATCGCCAGCCTGCTCCGCATTCCCCATCTCGTGCTGGCCGTCAACAAGATGGACCTCGTCGACTACGACAAGGAGACCTTCGAGAAGATCCGATCGGAATACATCGAGTTCGCATCCCGTCTCGAAGTTCCCGACCTGGCCTTCATCCCGATCTCGGCCCTTCACGGCGACAACGTCGTCGACCGGTCGGCCACCATGGAGTGGTACAACGGCGCCACCCTCCTCCATCATCTCGAGGAGGTCTACATCGGATCCGATCTCAACATGGTCGACGTGCGTTTCCCCGTTCAGTATGTGATCCGCCCGCAGAGCACCGAACACCACGATTTCCGGGGTTACGCCGGATCGGTGGCCGGCGGTGTCATGAAGCCGGGCGACGAGGTCGCCGTGCTGCCGTCGGGTTTCACCACCAGGATCCGGGCCATCCACGGCCCGGACGGCCCGGTCGAGCAGGCCATTGCGCCGATGTCCGTGGTCGTGCAGCTCGAGGACGAGCTCGACGTGAGCCGCGGTGACATGTTGTGCCGTGTCAACAATCAGCCGGCGGCGACGCAGGACCTGGAGGCGATGGTCTGCTGGATGTCGGATGCCACGAAATTGACCGAGGGCTCGAAGCTCGCCATCAAGCACACCACGAAGTGGGCGAGGGCGCTGGTCAAGGACCTCCGTTACCGGCTCGACATCAACAGCCTGCACCGCGACGAGGAGGCCACCGCGCTCTCCCTCAACGAGATCGGGCGGGTTCGGCTCCGGGTCACACAGCCGTTGTTCGCAGACGACTACCAGGTCAACCGTGCGACCGGGAGTTTCATCCTCGTCGACGAGAACACCAACGTGACCGTCGGAGCCGGCATGATCCGGGACACCGAGTAGGTGCGGCGGAGGCGAGTGGACCCCCGATGAAGACCGAGAACACGGTTTGGCACGCCAGCACGGTGGCCCGGTCCGACCGCTGGGCCGCCGCCGGACGGGGGGCGACGGTATGGCTGACCGGACTCTCGGGCTCCGGCAAGTCGACCATCGCCGTGGAACTCGAACGGCGGCTGGTCGCCGGGGGGCGACCGGCCTATCTACTCGACGGCGACAATATCCGGCACGGTCTCAACGGTGATCTCGGCTTCTCGGCCGACGATCGGGACGAGAACGTTCGCCGGGTCGCCCACGTGGCCCGGCTCCTGGCCGATGCCGGCGTGGTGGCCGTTGTCCCGTTGATCAGCCCCTACCGGGCGGCCCGGCGACTGGCCCGGGAACTCCACGAGGCGGCCGACCTTCCGTTCCTCGAGATCTTCGTCGACACCCCACTCGATGTGTGCGAGCAGCGCGACCCGAAGGGGCTCTACGCCCGGGCCCGAGCCGGGGAGATCACGGGCATGACCGGGATCGACGACCCCTATGAGCCGCCCGAGTATCCCGAGCGCCGCTACACCCCGGCCGACGGCTCACCGAGCGAGATCGTCGACGATCTGCTCGCTCTTCTCGGCGCCTGACCGGGGCTCCGGCACTACGAGCCCTGGTTGGGGCACTCGGCCTGGCCGACTCCGGGTATGGCGGTCGAGGCCAGCTCCTCGGCTGACAGCCCGATCACTGGCCCGACCTTCGACTCGGGGATCGTCTGATCGCCCGAAAGTGTCTGATTGTCGGCGACGACCTCACCCTGGTCACGGAAGAGTTCGAGTGTCGGCTGGGCGGCCGCCTCGTCGAGGAGCAGTACCTGGGCCCCGCCGGGTGTGACCCAGTCGCTCACCGGAAGGGTGTGGGTGGCGAGCTGACCGCCCTTGGCCGCTGCGAAGGTCCGGGCCAGGTCCGTGACATCGGAGACGCCGGCACCGTCGGCGACCACCATCGACTCGGCCGCCGCGCCAACCAGCCGGTCGAGGGTCAACAGCCCACCGACGTTGGCCTTGGTCGACGCGGTGGTGGCGACGTTGGAGAGGAATTGGCGCTGGCGGGCCGTGCGACCGAGATCGCCGGTCTTCTCCGGCACCCACTGGCCGTTCTGGTAGACCTCGGCCTGGCGGGCCCGGGCGAACGACAGCGCCTGGGGCCCGTTGAGCAGATGACAGCCGGCATCGACAATGTTGAGTCCCGAGCTCGAGTCGCGGATCGGGGCGTCGAACCATACCGGCACACCCCCCAATGCCTCGACCATGGCCTGGAAGCCCGAGAAGTTGATCTCGGCGTAGTGGTTGATCGGAACACCGAGGTAGTTCTGGACCGTGAGCACCAACCGTTCCCGGCCGCCGGGTCCGTTGAAGGCGCCGTTGATCCGACCTTCACCCTCACCAACGATCGGGACCCAGAGGTCGCGCGGGACCGACAGGAGGTCGATCGATTGCGTGTTCGAATCGACTCGGGCGACCATGATCGTGTCGGCCCGCTGGCCGGGAATGGCGGCGGCATCGCCGAGGAAATCGTCGGACTCGGGGTCGACTCCCTCGCGGCTGTCGGTGCCCACGAGCAACCAGTTCGTCGGAGCCGACGAGGAGGCCGGCACCTCGAGCCCGGGTACTTCCACGAAGTCGAACTGGCGGTAGCGATAGTACGCCCAGCCCGCCCCGATGGCGGCGGCCAGGAGCACGACCACCGACAGCACGATGAGCGCCTTGCGCGCCGGGCTTCGGCGGGGGCGGCGGACAGACGGGCGGGCGGGCGGAACCGGGCCTTCAAGGCCCGTTCGGTCGACGATGGTGCGGCTCAAGAATCTTACGCTACCACCCCGACGGTCCATGGTGGCGACGCTAGAACCGCCCTACCCACTACCGCTACCATGGCAGCGTGAGCGCCGAGGAAATCGTCTGTCCGTACTGCGGCGAACCCGACGACCTGGCGGGCGAGCGCGAGGGCGAACTGATCCGCATCACCTGCGGGGCCTGCGACACCGTATGGGATCGAGATCCGAGAGTGACCTGCCCGCGGTGCGGGTCGACCGACACCTATGCCGCTCCGGTCGCCGTCATCGAGAAGTCCCGCGGCACACAGCTTTCCATCGTGTCGACGACCGCAGAACACCTGTGCTGGCGCTGCGACCGCGACCTCATCGACCAGCAGCGGCGCAGCGGTACCGCCCTCATGCCCGATCAGCTTCCGACCCTCGACGCCCGGCAAGCCGATCCATGAGCCCTGATCTCCACGTCGACGACCTCCACATCGATGATCATGGCGTGGCCCGATGCCCCTGGGGTGCCAGCACACCCGACTATGTGGCCTACCACGACAACGAATGGGGCGAACCCACGACCGATGAGCGGACCCTGTTCGAGAAGCTGTGCCTCGAGGGCTTTCAGGCGGGCTTGTCGTGGATCACGATTCTCCGCAAACGGGAGGCATTTCGGGAGGCGTTCGATGGGTTTGATGCTGCGATCGTTGCAGGGTTCGGGTCCGATGATGTCGAACGACTGCTGGCCAACGCCGCAATCGTCCGTCATCGAGGCAAGATCGAGGCGACGATCAACAACGCGACCCGAATGCTTGAACTCTGGGACGCGGGCGAGACGCTGGCCGGCCTGATCTGGAGCCACGAGCCCATCGCGCCGCCGGCCCCACGGTCGTTGGCCGACGTGCCGGCCACGACCCGGGAGTCGACCGCCCTCAGCAACCAACTGAAGAAGCGAGGTTTCCGGTTCGTCGGCCCGACCACGGCCTATGCCGGCATGCAGGCCATGGGCGTCGTCAACGACCATCTCGTCGGCTGCGTGTCCCGCCGGAAATGTCTCGACCTGCGCGCCGCACTGACGAAACCTTCCCCTTCGCCTTAAGCCGATCCACACGCCCCGCCTACAATGGGCGACAGGCTATTCCCGCTTGCGGCGAGCAGGAGGCCATGGCGATATTGGAGACTTGACTTGACGACCGACGACGTGCCGGAGACCGGCGAACGCCCGGCGACCAAGAGTTCCGACGACTTCTCATCGGAGAGCTACATCGCGAAGATCGCCAAGGAGAACTACATCGCGAGGTTCTCGCCGGAGAACTACGTGGAGACGCACGACGTCGAAGCGCCCGACTCAGCCGACAGGGTGACCCTCGGCAGCGCCGCCAAGTTCGATTCCGGGAGCGATGACGCCGCCGATCCCACCGACGTCGAGAGCACTGCCACCGATGACGTCGATGGCTTCACGGACACAGCCGACGCCGATCACGTGACCGACACCGATGACACGGCCGAAACCGATGACGCGGCCGAAACCGATGACACCGATGACACCGATGACACGGCCGACATAAACGACACCGATGACCCAGCCGAAACCGACGCCAATGCCGACGAGACCGGCATCCACGCCGCAATCGAGAAGCAGGCCGCCGCCGGCGAAGATGGCGACGAAACGCCCGTCGACGCCGGCTCTGACGGCTATCTCGAGATGCGACAGGTGGCGGGGCTCACCGCAGGATCGATGATGAAGCTCACGGTCGGCCGAGCCTTCGAGTTCAACGAGTCGAACGAAGGCGGCTCGTTCTCGCTTCGGGTACTGGAAAACGGTGAGGTGGTCGTTCATCCCGGTACCGCCCGTGCGGTCATCGACGAGGTCGACGTCGACGAACCCATGCTCGTGGGCGATGCGCTGCTCAACGTGTCCAGCGCCTGTTTCTCGGTTCGCCCTCCCCGACCCCCCGCCAGCAGCGAATCGCGGATGGAGGCCATCGGTGCAGCGTTCGCCTCCATCTCGGCCATCAGCGTCCCGGCACTCGGTACCGAGCAGCCGCTGGCCCCTGATCAGCTGACCGGTTCGAGGCTTGGCACGATCATCAACCGCAATCCGTTGACCAGGGGAGCCATCGGTCACCGAGCGTGGGACTTCCTCCAGTCGATCCGACAGGCGAGATCGGTGGTGGCCGAGCGACATCGACTGCTGCACCCCGATCCGGAAGAGCTCAAGACCCGGTTGTCGCGTCTCGATCCCGGTCTGTGGGAACGAAGCCATGAGCATCCGCTGTTCGGGCGATTCGCCATTGGCTACGCAAACATTCCCTGGGAACCGAAGTTCGACAATCCGGAGCTGATACCTGACATCCTCCACGAACCGATCGTGGAGATGAGCCTGCTTCCATGGGTGCCCGTGACCGCCAACCTTTTGTACGGACCACTCGGAATCGTCGGAAAACGTGCTGCCCGCCTCGCCGCCTGCCGACACGCGATCCTGTCGCTGGCTGCGCTCTCGATGCCGGGTGAAGTCCAGTTCGCAATACGATCCGGCAAGAACACGGCCATGAGCTGGAACTGGGCGCGGGCTCTCCCCGCCATCATGTCGACGGGTGACGACAGCCCGTACATGGTCACCATCATCGACGGGGCCGACGGGGCCCTCGCCGACGAGGCGGCCCGCGAAGCGGCCGACGAGGCTGCAGGCGACTCGACCGATGACGCCGACTCGACCGCGGCGACGGATCAAGCCGATGTCGGCGCCGACGATCCGTATCCCACCGGCGAAGTACCGTTGGTGAATCTCGACGCAGGCGGCGACAGTGAGTCACCAACTGCGGGTTGTATCGTGCTCGCCGACTCGGTCGACGAGCTCAGTCGGCCCTGCGGCACGGTACTGCAGGTCGAACCCGACGGGACGGGATCGGTGACCAACCACCTCAACGAGACGATCCATGTGACGCCGATAGGGGTCACCGAGGCGTTCGCCCACGACATGGCAACGAGGATCACCGACATCCTCACGAAGAGCTTCCTGTAGCCGGACTCGTCGACCGCGGTCGCCGGGCGGCCACTCGGGCGAGCTCAGGCCTTGGCGCCGATCCCGACCCGGGCCTCGCCGTTGGCCCACTCGGGCCACCGCTTCCGGCTGTTCTCGGCCAAGCGGTGCATCAAGGCGATGGCGCCGGGATCGTCGTCTCCCGGCCGGGTTTCGATCACGCCGTCTTCGATCATTGCGTTGATGATGGCCCGTCCGAGGTCGGTACGGACGATGGTGAGCGTCCAGTCGGTCTCGTTGCCGATGCCGCCGGTGGAAATGTCAGCATGTTCAGCGGCGAAGTCCGGGCAGTGATCGCAACCCTCCCGGGTCCAGGCATGGCATTCCTTGAGGTTGATCTCGTGGTAGTCGCCGTTGTCCATCCACACCTGGAACACACCCTTGATGTTCATCTTGACGATGTTCTCCTTGCGGAGCCCGTACTTCAGGTAGAACAGCTCGTCGAACATCGAATCGTCGAAGCTCTTCGAACACAGCAACCCGATGTTGAGTTTGATCGGCTTCGAGACCTTGCCCGCCCGGCGATGCCACATGACCGGACCGATGGAGGTCTGACAGCTCATCCCGACGAGCGCCAGGTTCTCGAGTCCCCGCTCCACGGCCTCGCCGTAGGCCATGGTGTTGGCCGAGTAGGTGTAGCGGCTGCCCGCCCCAGCCAGCACCTCGCTGCGGTTGGTGGCGACACCGGGTTTGGCTTTCCAACCACCGGTGCCACCCTCGAGCACGGACACCAGGGCGCCATCGATGATCTTGTTGTCCAGGCACCAGATCAGGATCGACGAGACGAGTCCGCCGTCCTGACCGGCTTCGTAGACCGAATCGTCGGCGGCCCTCACCAACAGGATGTCCTTGTAGATCCCCGACACCTCGTCCTCGTGACGGGTCCGGCCGTGGAGGTGCTCGTCGGCCTCGGTCTCCCAGGACCGGAACCGGGGGCAAGCCCTGGTGCACAGAGTGCAGCCGTTCTCGCCGTGGCCGCAGTTGTCGGGCCCGAGCTCCTCTTCGAGATGAAACGGCTTGTAGGCCCCCGGTTCGTGCTTGTAGCCGATCACGTCGTGGGGACAGGCGATCACACAACCGGCACAACCGGTGCAGAGACCTGAGGTGATGACCTCCTGATACAGCTCCTTCCATTGGAATGTCCATCGCTGCTTCGTGTCGGCCATCGGCTCCAACTTAGACGCCGTTGGTGAGAATCGGCTAGACGAGTTTGTGTTCCGTGATTCCGGCGGCTCCGAGCGGGTGACCCTCGAGATCGGTGTTCGGTGATCTACAGGTCCGCCTCGAGGGTGAAGCAGTCGGCCACCAGGCGTGCGATGTCGTCCGGTAGGCCGGCTCCTGCGATCAACGGCGACGCCTCGGACTCAGCGCTCGTGTCGGTCTCGACATCGGCCGTGGCGGCAGGAGTCGTGGCCAATCGTTCGCTGATCCGTTGGAACTCGTCGAATGGCATCTCGCCCTCCATGCGATCGTACACACAGCCGCAGATGTCGCTCAGCAACCGCGGGTCGTCGATCGGTCGGCTGCACGCAGCCAGGAACGCCTCCCGATGGGCGGCCGTGTAGTCGGTGGGGACGTCCTCCGAGCAGGCCATCAAGCCGATGCCGCTGAGGCCGATCGATGCGATGACGACAATCCGAATGGCGGCACGATTCGGTCCGAACTTCACCTGACCCACGATACGTCGTAACACTCCGTTGCGTGTCGAGCCAAGGCCAGTTCCCTCGCCCGGGCGAAGACGGTATCGAGCATCTCCTCGGTGAGCGGCTCACCACGCATCATCCGAACGCCAGTTCCTTCGCCCGGGCGAAAACGGTATCGAGCATCTCCTCGGTGAGCTTGCCGGTGAAGGTGTTCTGCTGACTCACGTGGTAGCTGCACACGATCCAGCGCCCGTCGTCGAGTTCGACTTCGACGCCGTGGCCGAACTTCGGCCGGGGTCGTAGATCGAGGTGGCGACAGAGTGCTTGGAAGCCGAAACCACCCAAGACGACGAACACCTTCGGCCGGACGACGGCCAGCTCCCGTTCGAGGAAGGGTCGGCAGCGGTCGCGCTCGGCGGTCGTCGGCTTGTTGGCGGGCGGCGCGCACTTGACGGGGGAGGTCACGAGGGCGCCGGTCAACTCGAGACCGTCGTGGCGATCAACGCTGGTCGGTTGACTGGCGAGCCCGGCTCGGTACATGGCCCGGTACAGCCAGTCGCCCGAGCGGTCGCCGGTGAACATCCTGCCTGTACGGTTGGCCCCGTGGGCGGCTGGGGCCAACCCGATCACGGCGATGCGGGCCTCCGGGTCGCCGAACGGCGGCACGCCACGACCCCAGTACTCCTGGTCGGCGTAGGCTGCCCGCTTTTCGGACGCCACCTTCTCCCGCCACTCGACCAATCTGGGGCAGGCTCGACAGGCGGTGACGTCCCGCCCGATCCGCTCGAGATCGTCGGAAACGGCTTCGTCTCCACCGATGTTGCCGCTGTCCATGTCGTTGGTACCCGAGTCGCTGTGAATGCCCGACATGGTAGATCGCAACGATAGGGTTTCCAGTAATGGCTCGCAGCTCGTCCAAGAAGCCGACGCTGGTCCTCCTGGTCCGTCACGGGCGGACGCCGACGACGGGCCAGGTGCTTCCTGGTCGCGCCCCCGGCCTCCATCTGGGTGATGAAGGCGTGGCGCAGGCCGAAACGGCGGCCGCCCGAATCGCCGACCTCGCCTTTCGAGGTAAAGCCCATCACAAGCGCCGGCCGAAGAGTCGGGTCACCGCCGTCTATGCGTCACCGATGGAGCGGACGCAGGAAACGGCTGCGCCGATCGCCTCCGCCCTCGGCCATCGGGTACGTTCCAACAAGGGCTTGCTGGAAGCCGACTTCGGGTCCTGGACCGGGCGCAAGCTCTCGGATCTGAACAAATTGCCCGAATGGCAGCAGGTGCAGAAGTACCCGAGCGGGTTCCGGTTTCCCGACGGCGAGTCCTTCGCGGAAATGCAGCAACGGATCTGCGGGACCATTCAGTCGCTCGTGGCCCGCCATCCGGGGGAAACCATCGTGGCCGTCTCCCATGCCGACCCGATCAAGGCCGCCGTGGCCAACGCCATGGGCACCCACCTCGACCTGTTTCAGCGAATCGTCGTCGGCCCGTGCTCGATCTCGGCGGTTGTCTACGGCAATGGTGGGCCGATGGTGCTGTCCGTCAACTCCATGGGCCAAGACCTCAAAGCCCTGGTGCCGAGCTAGCGAAGCCGACGTAGAACACCATGTCCGACTCCCTCGAATTCCGCAACACGACTCGATTCATACCCGGCACCGTCGGGGAGCCCGGCCAGCGAGTGTTTTTTCTCCAGATCGGCGACGAGGTCGACACGGTCACTCTGAAGCTCGAGAAGCAGCAGGTTCGAGCGCTGGCCCAGTTTCTCAGAACCGTGCTCGACGATCTTCCCTCCTCCACCCGCCAGCCAGGTTCAAACGAGTTCCGGCCGCCGACCGAAGCCGACTGGGTGGTCGGTCAAATCGCCGTGGGTGTCGACGAGGCCGAGTCCAAGGTCGTGCTGGTGATCGACGAACTGGTTCCCGACCCCGACAGCGACGACGAGTTCGAGATCGAACTGCAGGAGCACTTCGGCTTCGAGGAGTCGGCCGGGTCGCAGGTCAGGGCACACGTCTCGGTCGATCTGGCGGCCACCTTCATCATCTCCTCGGAGGAGCTGATGGCGGCAGGCAGACCGCCGTGTTCGTTGTGTGGTCAACCACTCGACCCCGAGGGCCACGCCTGCCCTCGGCTGAACTGATCCACCGTCGGACCCGATGGACCCAGGCGCCGCCGACAATCCGTCGCCCGACGACCCGTCGGACGACATCGATCCACATCCTCCACCCGGGCCGGCGTTCGGCTACGAGCCCGACGAACTCATCGACCTGTTCCAGACCGGTGAGTTCGAGATCGAGGGTCGCATGGCCGACAGCTCCAACGCGACCCTGTTGGTCGTCGTCCACGACGACAAGCCGGGTGGTCGACGCCACCGGGCCATTTACAAACCGGGATCCGGCGAACGACCGCTCTGGGACTTTCCGTCCGGCCTCTACAAGCGTGAGGTTGCCATGTATCGGTTGGCCGACCACATGGGATGGGGCGTCGTCCCGCCGACGACGATCGCCGATGGTCCGTTCGGCGAGGGCTCGGTACAGGCCTTCGTCAACGCCGATTTCCGGCATCACTAC
>JBFHEP010000029.1:0-20763 GCA_041584095.1 Acidimicrobiales bacterium
CGACAGGAGGTTCTCGACGATCACGAGATCGCATCCGCCGAGCACCTCCTCGAGTTCGGCCGCCGGGGGCGGTCTCGTCGCGTCGATGGCCAGCCCGGGCAGCAGGTGATCGACCGGACCTTCCCCGGCGATCGTGGTCGTCTCCCAGCCCAACCGCTCCAGGGCCTGGCGCCACAGGTCGGCCACCACCGACACACCGTCGGTCAGACCGAGGCGGAACGACAGAATGGCGCAAGAACCCACGGGGAGAATCTACCGCCGACCAGGCCGGGTCAAATGGCGGGTAGCAGCTTGTCGAGGTGGGTGAAGCAGATGAACAGGGAGACGACGAACGGAAGCGATGTGATGGCGTAGGCCGGAACGCGGCGCCACCGGTGGCCGAGTAGACGGCCGGTCATCGCCATCACCGCCGACAACACCGCCCACAGCGCGGTTGCCGGCCAGTGCTCCGGCTGCCAGCCCAGCGCTTCGTCGAGGGATTGGGGGTCTGCGACGATCGGCTCATCGGTCACAGGTGCGGGAATCAGATCCGGAACCGGTGTGGGAACCGCGGGTTCGACGAGGGTGTCGGGCGATGTCGGGGGAGCGGGGCGCGTCGCGAGGGTGGCGGTGACCACGATCCGCTGAGCAGCTGACCGTTTCGGGTGGCAGGCGGTCAGCGTCAAGCGGCTGTCCCCGTGGTCGTCGAGCACCCAGGTCGCGGTCGGGTCGACGATGAAATGGCCGAGCGGCGCGCCGTCACCGGCACCGGGTTCATGTCCGTCGACCAGGTACGTGAATCGGCCCTGCAGCGTTTCGACGATGATCTCGTCGCCTGGAACCAACCTGTCGAGGTCAAAGAAGGGGGCACCGTAGGTTGTCCGGTGGCCGGCGATCGCGGCGTTGCCCGGCTGCCCGGGGAATGCGGTGTTCGGGTAGTGTCCGGGCCCTTTCCGGAGATCATCGCGGCCGACACCGTGGACGTAGGTCTTGTCGACGCCGATGGTCGGGATGATGATCCGACCGGCAGCCTCACCGGTGTCGGGGATCTGTGCCGGGTCGAGCATCGGCGCAGGGTTCGCAGTGCCCCTCGACTGCGTCGGCCTGGGCGGCTCCGGCGGTTCTGACGGCTCCGACGATTCAGGCGGCTCGATGTCGGTGCCGGCATCCGGCTCCGCACCTTCCCGCACGAACGCCAGTTGGGTCATGAACTGGTCGTCGAGTTCCTCCTGGGCCCGAGCCTCGGCCAACCCGGTTCCCCAGAATTGGAACCCGGCGAAGGCCACCGCCAGCCCGCCGACGGCGATGAGCAGTCGGCCCACTGCGCCTGTCAGTCGGTGGAGAATCGTGATCATCGTGAGATGCCGGTCCCGCCGTCGATCATTCGGCACGGCTCGAACCGCCTTCCTCCCTTCGGCCGTCATTGGCCGCGATTGACCGGTGGCGGTACCGCTGGGCACATGACTCCCGTATCGTGGTAGCCGGTGAATGATTGGGCCAAAGGCACACATACCACAACGATGGTGAACCTGGCGGGAGCGATCAGCCTCATCGGCGGGTTCCCGGCTCTGGCCGGTGTGGATCTGACCGTCGACGACGGCGAGATCGTGGTTCTTCGGGGTCCCAATGGCGCCGGCAAGAGCACACTGCTGCGACTCTGCGCCGGCCTGGCCCCGCTCAACGGAGGAACCGGCACGATTCTGGGCCACGATCTGTCGAGCCGCGAGGAACGACGGCGGATTCGCCGGGAGACCGGCCTGCTGGCGCACCAGACGTTCCTCTACGACGAACTCACCGTCGAGGACAACATTCGATTCTGGGCCAAGGCCAATCGGGCCGATCCGAGCACGGTCGAACCGATCCTCGACCGCCTCGACCTCGGTGGGCGGCTGCGGACCGTGAAGATCTCGGACCTGTCCGCCGGGCAACGCCGCCGGGCCTCGGTGGCGGTCATGGTCTGCCGCCGACCCAAGATCTGGCTGCTCGACGAACCGCACGCCGGTCTCGACCAGTCCGGGCGCGACTTCATCGACGACATCGTCCGTCACGCCGTGCGATTCGGCGCGACGGTCATCATCGCCTCCCATGACCACGAGCGGGTATCGAACCTCGCCACCCGGACGGTGCACCTCGTCGGGGGGATGGTGACCGGCGCCGCAGAGGGCCGGCAGGAGGGAAAAAATGCTTCGTGATGCCTGGCTCATGGCCTCCAAGGATCTTCGCATCGAGTGGGCGACCCGGGTCGGAATGGGTCAGATCCTCCCGTTCGGCGGTCTGGTCCTGATCCTCTTCGGCCTCGCCATCAGCCCCGATCTGGCGGTTGCCGGGTCCGACGGCCGTTCCCTGCTGGCCCAGGCCGCGCCGGGCCTGTTCTGGATCACCGTGTTGTTGGCGTCCTTGCTGGCACTGGGCCGATCATTCGCCGTCGAATCGACCGACGGCAACCTCGACGCACTCAAGATGGCGGGGCTCGACCCGGCCGGGATCTTCCTCGGGAAATCGGCGGCCGTGGCCGCCCAGCTCCTCGCCCTCCAGGTGATACTCGGCATCGGAGCGTTCGTGCTCTACGGTCCACCGCTGGCCGATCTGGTGCTCCTCAGCGTCATTGTGATTCTGGCCACGCTCGGGATCAGCGCCGCCGGGACCGTCTACGCCGCACTAGCCTCTGGATTGACAGTTCGCGACACCCTGGTACCGCTGCTCGTCCTGCCCGTTGTGGCCCCGGTACTCTTGGCGGCAACCAAAGCGACGGAGGCCGCAGTCTACGGGCCGCTCGACAACGGGTGGTCCTGGGCCATGCTCCTCGGTGTTTTCGCTCTCCTTTACGCCGGCGTGGGAATGCTGGCCTTCGGTCCGATAATGGAGGAGTCGTGACGTCTACCAGCTCCAAGGCAACCTACGTCGTCGGATGGGCGGCCCTCGTCGCGCTCGCGTTGTCGCTGCTCTTTGCGCTGGTGCTGTCGCCGCCCGAGGCCAACATGGGCGACAGTGTCCGATTGCTGTACATCCATCTCCCCACCATCGCCGTGTCGTACGTCGGGTACGGCATCACGTTCATCGGCAGCGTGATCTACCTCCGCAATCGGAGTGCGTTCTGGGACCTTCTGGCCGGAGCGGCGGCCGAAATCGGCGTCTTGTTCACCGCCTTCGTGCTCATCACCGGGGCAATCTGGGGCAAGCCGACCTGGGGAACCTACTGGGAGTGGGATCCCCGGCTGACCGCCACCACCGTCATGTTCATCATGTACCTCGGCTATCTCGCCATCCGCCGCATGGATCTGCCGCAGGAGGTCCGGTCCCGCCGGGCCGCCGTCGTCGGCATCGTCGCCATCGCCAACCTCATCATCGTCCGCTACTCGGTGCAATGGTGGCGGGGTCTCCACCAGGGCCGGACACTCGGGGTCGACACGCAGCTCGACGGCCTGATGCTGTTCTCGCTGTTCCTGAGTGTCGTCGCGTTTCTCCTGCTGGGGGCGTGGCTGCTCGTTCACCGATTCCGCGTGGCCTGGCTCGAACGGCAGGTCGAAGACATGCGTCTCGCTCGAGCACTGAGTGAACGACGAGGCGAAGCGGGTGGCGCCACGCTGGGAGGTGCGGTGTCATGAACCACTGGACGTTCGTCATCACCGGCTACGTCATCGTGTTCGTGGGCATCGCCGTCTACGTCGCCTGGGTACTGGTCCGTGGTCGGTCCCTGACCAACGAGGTTCCGGAGGAAAGGCGCCGGTTCCTTGACTGACCTCGACCTCACCCCACGCGACGTACCAGCCGGGCGTTCGGGCCGGCTGCGCAACTGGTTGATCATCGGGGCGCTGGCCGTGGCCGCCGGGTTCGTACTCTTCCAGGCGCTCACCAGTGCCCGGGTCTACTTCCTCAATGTCGACGAGGCGGTTGCTCAGCGGGCCGACCTCGGCGACGATACGTTCAACATGCAGGGCACGGTGATCACCGAACCCGTGTCGATCGGCGATGCCATGGTGTTCACCATGACCTTCGGAGGTGAGAACGCCGAGATCCGACACATCGGGGCGGAGCCGACCGACTTGTTCGAGGTCGGGGAACAAGTGGTGGCCAAGGGCCGCTGGGAGGGAACCGAATTCGTCTCCAACCAACTCCTGGTCAAGCACTCCGAGGAGTACGTGGAGGAAAACCCCGATCGGCTGGACTACGAACTCGACGAGAGTGGTGATCCCGGCTCGAGCAGCGCCGACGCCTCCGACGATCCGGACCAATGAGCCGGGTTCGGACCGGATGAGGCCCGCCATGTTGGCTGGATCGTGAACTCGGTTCTCGGGTTCGCCTTCGTCGCTCTCGGGCTGGCCGCATCGGTCATGGGTGCGGTCGGCGGAACCTACGCCCTGGTGGCCATGCCCGCGTCCCGCCAGCCGCTTTTCCTGCGGACGGTCCGGCGTTGGGCGGGCCTCGTGGTCGCCGCCGCCGCCGGAGCCTTCGTGGTGATGGAAGTGGCGCTGTTCCAGCGCGACTTCACCGTGTCCTACGTCAGCCAGGTCGGGAGCAAGGTCACGCCGCCGCTGTTCAACTTCGCCGCTCTCTGGTCGTCGCTCGAGGGTTCGCTCCTGCTGTGGGTCCTGATCCTCGCGCTCTACATCGGGGCGGTCCTCGTCAAGTTCCGGGATCGGTCGGAGGATCCGCTCCTCAACTGGGCGCTCGTGGTCATGCTGATCGTCTCGGCGTTCTTCTTCGGCCTGCTCGTCGGGCCGGCCAACCCGTTCGGGGTGGTCGAGGTACCCCCCGATTTCGTCGACGGTCCCGGTCCCAATCCGCTGCTTCAGAACCACGCGCTCATGGCCGTGCACCCCCCGATGCTCTACCTGGGTTACGTCGGCTTCACCGTGCCGTTCGCCTTCGCCATCGCCGCACTGATCACCGGGCGGGTGGGGGAGGGCTGGCTGGTCGAAACCCGCCGCTGGACCGTGGCCGCCTGGGGTTTCCTGACTCTCGGCATCGTGCTCGGCGCCTGGTGGAGCTACGAGGTCCTGGGCTGGGGCGGTTACTGGGCCTGGGATCCGGTCGAGAACGCCTCGCTGCTTCCGTGGCTGACCGGCACCGCGTACGTGCACTCGGTCATGGTTCAGGAACGCCGGGGGATGCTGCGGGTCTGGAACCTGTCGCTGCTGTGCGCCACCTTCGCCCTCACCGTTCTCGGCACGTTCCTGACCCGCTCCGGAGCCGTCGAGTCGGTGCACGCCTTCACCGCTGGTCCCGTCGGCCCTGCGTTGCTGGCGTTCTTTGCCGTCGTGGCGGCGGTCAGTGTCGGTCTGATCGGCTGGCGAGGCGACGAGTTGCGGTCCCCGGGCGCCATCGACGCCCCGCTGTCACGGGAGGGCTCGTTCCTGGCCAACAACGTGGCCTTCGGGGCCCTGGCCTTCGTGGTGCTGCTGGGCACGGTGTTCCCACTGCTGATCGAGGCCTGGGACGGCACCCGCCTGACGATCGGCCGGCCCTACTTCGATTCGATGGCGCGACCGATCGCCATGGTCATACTGTTCCTGATGGCCGGCGCACCGGTGCTGCCGTGGCGCAAAGCGTCGACCGAGGTGCTGTCAACTCGTTTGTTCTGGCCCGCCGTCGCTGCCGTCGGCTCGATGGCCCTGGCACTGATCCTCGGCGGGCGGGGCTTCTACCCGGTGCTGACCTTCGGCCTCGGTGGGTTCGCGGCCGGGGCCGCACTCCGCCAGGTTGTCCTGGCCACCCGACGGCAGGGTTGGAGGGGTCTCGTCGGCCGTACCAACGGCGGCATGATCGTCCATCTCGGTGTTGTGCTGTTGGCGGTTGGCATGGCGGCCAGCGAGGCCTACAAGAGCGAGCGGACCGTGAACCTGGACGTCGGGGAGTCCGCCACCGTCGAGGGCCACGAGTTCCGTTACGTCGAACCCGGAGCCGACATCAATGACCGTCGTCTGCGGGTTTTCGCCGGCATCGAAATCGACGGCGGGGACGTGTACCACCCTGCCACCACCAGCTTCCGGGCCACCGGCCAGACGGTTCCGACCCCGTCGGTCCGTTCGGGCTTCACCGAGGACATCTTCCTGGTGCTCGCCACGGTGCCGGATCCCGACGACGATTCCATCGACCTCCGGGTCATCGTTCGACCCATGGTGGCCTGGATCTGGACCGGTGGTCTGCTGATGGCGCTCGGCACCGTGTTGGCGCTGTTCCCCGGCCGCCGTCGCCGTGGCACCGAACCCACATCGGCGCCCGTGCCGGCTGCTGATGACGATCGTGCATCGCATCACACCGTTGAACCGATTCCGTCGGACGCAATCGACACCAGCCCGGAGACCGGCGACGAGCGGGAGGACGTGGGTGTCTGACGCCTCCACCGAAGCCGAGGCCGAGACCGTGACCGGCACCCACGCCGACCACACGGCCGCCGGCACCACCGACGCTGCTGCTCCTGGTGGTGCGTCGACAGCTTCGGTGCCGCCCCGCACCGCCCGCAACGCCGCCATCGCCGTCGGCATCGTGGTGGCCGCGCTCATCGGCCTACTGGCGTTCAGCGGAGGCGACGACGACACAACCAGATCCGCGCTTGTCGGTCGCCGGATCCCTGCGCTCCTCGGCACCGATCTCGGCGGGAACCCGATCGACGTCGACGATCTCCGGGGGAAGTGGGTTGTCGTCAACTTCTTCGCCACCTGGTGCGCACCGTGCGTCGCCGAGCATCCCGAGCTGGTGGCACTCGACGACTGGGGTCGCCAGCGGGGCGACGTCCAGCTGGTCTCCGTCGTCTTCAACGAGACCGGGGAGCCGGTGCGGCAGTTCTTCGACGAGCGGGGCGGCGACTGGCCCGTGATTCTCGGCTCCACCGCCGCGGTCGACTTCCGGGTGGCGCAGGTCCCCGAGACGTTCATCGTCGCCCCCAACGGCGTCGTCACGGCGCACATTCCGGGTCAAACCACGGCCGAGGAGGTGGTGGCCCTCATCGACGGCGCCACCGACGCGACGGAGCGTGACGGATCGTGACGGTCGCTCCTGCCGCCTCCCGGCACCGAATCGTCCGACCGATCGCCTGGATCGGCATCCTGGTGGCGGCGGTGGCGCTGTTGACGGTGGCCTCGCTCGACACGGGTGGCATCGAGACCGACGCCGAGCGCATCCAGCGGCTCAACGAGTCGTTCGCCTGCCCCGTCTGCTCCGGGGAGAGCGTCGCCGAGTCGAACGCCGCCGTGTCGGCCACGATCCGGCAACGGATCGCGGAGGAGGTCGTCAACGGCTCGAGCGACACCGAGATCCGGGATCAGCTGGTCGCCGCCTACGGCGTGTCCGTACTCCTCAATCCGCCTGCGGAGGGGTTCGCCTCACTGATCTGGATTCTGCCCGTGGTCGTCGCCGTGTTCGCCGCCATGGGTGCCGCCGTCGCATTCAGTCGTGCCGGACCCCGGTCTCATCGCGATCCGACGGACGAGGACCGTGATCTCGTCGAGCGGGCCCGCGAGTTGGTCGACGCTCCCGATGCCGAGTCCCCCGGGCCGCGCGCAAGGTCATGACGACCGATGCTCCGCGACCGGGCGACGTCGACGAGGAACTCCGTCAGCTGGTCCGCTCCCTCGAGGACCTCGACGCCGAACTGGCCGCCGGCGACATCGATCCGGGTGACTACGAGACCCTCCGAAATGACTACACCGTTCGGGTTGCAGACGCCGTCCGCCGTTCCGGCGACCTACCGAAAACGGGCTCCGACACCGTTGGTGTCGAGACCGACTCCGTGGCTGCCGGCGACGGTGCCGGTTTCAGCCGTTGGCTCATCGTCGCTGCGCTAGGTCTTTTCGCCGTCGGTGCCGGGTGGCTGCTGGCCCGGTCGGCGGGGGAACGAGGCGTTGGCGACGCGTTGACCGGATCGATCGATCAGTCGGCCCGGCAGCGGGTGGCGGCATGCCAGAACACCGGCATGAACGACGGGGATCTCCTGGGCGCCATCCAATGCTTCGACGAGGTGCTCGCCACCGATCCCGACAACGTCGAGGCCCTCACCTACCGAGCGTGGTTTCTGGTGCTGGCGGCCTCGGGCGGGGCGGCGGACCCAGCCGCGGACGCAACCTCGCAGGAGGTCGAGCTGCTCGAGGCCGCCCGTGTCTACCTCGCCGAAGCCATCGAGATCGACCCGTCGTACCCCGACGCCCGGGCGTTCCAGACTGTTGTGGCCGACCGGCTCGGCGACAGCGACGAGGTCTGCCGGCAGGTTGATGCGCTGGTGAAAACGGATCCTCCCCCGTTCTTCCTCGAGCAGACTCTGCCGGTTGCCGAGCGAAACGGCTGCGATCCGACCTGACCTTCGGGCACGCCCGAAGCGCAGTTGCCCCGTCAGCCGGCGTACCCTGACCGGGGGGTGAAGTACCGCCCCTCGACCCACTGGCCGTCCACCGACCGGATCAGCCAGATCGAGGCTCGTTCGCAGCCCCGCCCGTGTATGGCGGCGCCCCGGTGGGCCAGCCGTTCGATGACGGCCGGGATGAGATTCCCGTGGGAACAGAGCACGATCCCGCCGTGTTCGGTGTTCGACGGCAAGGATGAGATGAGGCCGAAAATCTCGTCGAGCCCGACGTCCTCCCAGAGGGCCGATTCTTCGACGACAGGCAGTCCGAGCGCGACGGCGAGCGGTTTGACGGTCTGCACGCAGCGGGTGGCCGGGCTCGAAAGGATCGAGCCGACGGGCCGGCCGCCGAAGAAGTCGACCAGCGCCGCCGCCTGGTACGAGCCGTCCTGGGAGAGCTGCCGATACCGATCATGGGAGCCCGCACTCCGGGCCCCGGCGTGGGCATGGCGGATGAGGTAGACCTCCATGGTCCGAGTAACCCTAGTACCTGTGGCCCGATCGGACGTTCTCGCTCCCGAATTCGCTGTGCGAAGGCCCCCGACCCAGGGCCGGCCGGCGCCGAATCCTCAGATCGCACTCCAGCCTCCGTCGACCGCCAAGACGTGTCCGGTGACATAGCTCGAGGCGTTGGACGCAAGGAACAGCAGGGCGCCGTCGAGCTCGTGGGGATCTCCTGGTCGACCCAGCGGCGTGTTGGCCGCAATGTAGTCACGACCGGCGTCGGTTGCGAACATGTCGTCGGTCATCTCGGACGCAAACCAGCCGGGGGCGAGCGCATTGACCCGGATCCCCTTGCGTGCCCATTGCGAAGCGAGCTCCCGGGTGAGGTTGTGCAGCCCTCCCTTGGAGGCCGCGTAGCCGGCGGCCCGCAGCCGACCGCCACCTCCGAGGCCCATGACCGAACCGACGTTCACGATCGTGCCCGACCGGTCGTGCTCGATCATCCAGCGGGCCGCAGCGCGGCTGGTCTCGTAGGGCGCGATCAGGTTGATGGTCAGCTCGTCGACGAAACCGTCCCTGGTGTCGTCGATCGCCGGCAACACCCGCGAGATCCCGGCGTTGTTGACCACCACGTCGACCGAGCCGAAGGACGACACCGCGGCATCGACCAGCCGGACTGGGGCGTCGGGCTCGGTCACGTCGAGGGCCACGGTCACGACCCCGCCGCCGACCGCCGAACCGTCTTGTCGCTCCAGCTCTGCGGCCAGTTCCTCCAGCCTGTCCGCCCGCCGGGCGACAATAACGAGGTCGGCGCCGGCCCGGTGCAGCACCATCGCGAACCGGCGACCCAGACCGGAGCTGGCGCCGGTGAGGATCACAACCTTTTCGGTCAAGTGAAAGAGCGGGGCGGCTGGTTCGTTCATGGTTTGAATGGTGCCATCATTTGACCGTGGATCACTCGCCGCAACCTGCGAGGCAGGGTTGTTCCGGGTGTGGTCGACCCTCGACCGTCCTCCGAGCGGCTGCGGCAGTGGCTGCGGTGGTGGCGGTGCTTGCCATCGCTGCGGTGCCCGCCCACGCGACCTGGTCGATCATCGCCGTCGATCCCGAGACCGGCGAGGTCGGAGCGGCGATGGCGGCCTGCAGTCCGGTTGCTGCGCTCGGCGAACCCGGTGAGGTGCCGGCCCCGCTCGTGCTGGTCCCGGGCCGCGGCGTTGCCGTGGCCCAGGGCTCGGTCGACCCCGATGATCTCGAACAGCTGCGAGAAGTGCTGAGCGAGCCGAACACGGGCGATGCCGCGGTCGCCATCGCAGCGGTGTCGGCCGACAATGACCCCGATCTCCAATCGGTTCGCCAATACGCCGTGGTGATGGACGGCTCCGTGGCATCGTTCGGCGGGCCGGAAGCCCAGCCGATCGCATCGATCGTGACCGGTTCCGATGTTTCGGCGCAGGGCGTGGCGGTGGCGTCGGAGGCCGTGGTTGTCGATGCCCTGGCCGCCTTCACGGAGGCACGGGCCACCGGAGCGCCGCTGGCGGGGGCGCTGGTCGCGGCGTTGGAGGCAGGATCCTCAGCCGGCGGAGACCGAGAGTGTGGCGAGCAGACCGCCCTGTTCGCCCATGTGGCAGTCGCCGCACCCGACCAGGACGGTATCACACCATCGCAGCTGCTGACGGTCACGGTCGACGATGGTGACGGCCAGAACCCGGTGAGGCTCCTCGTCGAGGCCAACCGCGACGGCAGGACCGGTTGGGTCGACGCCGGACGTCGCCCACCGACGACGCTGCCCCGCTGGCTGATTCTGGCGCTGGGCGCTGCAATGGCGGCGGTGTCGGCGGCCGTGATCCGCCGAGGCATGGGCTACCGTCGCTTCGCTGACTGATCGACAACACTGTGAGCCGTGCACTACGGTTGGAGGCTGCGGATCGTCGGTGTTCATCATTCCGGCTCCGGTAACATTGTTGGTTGAACGGACGGTACGGGCGAGGGTGCGAGCTCCATGGCGACTGGTCCAGTCGATCTCGGACTGCGAGGTCTTCGTGACGTCGAAGTAATCGGATCCGGCGGCTCTGCCGTCGTCTACAGGGCTGTCCGTGAGGTTCCCGGTCGATTCGCCATGCAGGAGACGGTGGCGTTGAAGGTGCTTCGGTCGTCGTGGGACTCGGCGGCCCGTCGCCGATTCGAACGCGAGCAGCGGGTCATGGATCGACTGTCCGACACCGCCGGATTCGTGCGGATTCTGGAAACCGGCGAGACCAACGACGGATCCCCCTACATCATCATGCCCTTCTACGACGGCGGTTCGCTGCAGGAGCGGGTCGTCCGCTCAGGGCCGATCGAATGGCCCCGTGCCGTGAGGCTCGTCGAGGAGGTGGCCAGGACCCTCCAGCAGGCCCATCAACTCGACGTTTTTCATCGAGACATCAAGCCGGCCAACATCCTCCTGACCGATACGGGTCGTCCCCACGTGGCCGATTTCGGTATCTCGTTCATCGCCGAGGACGCAGTCGCCAAGGCCACGTCGACCGCCGCGTTCACCCCGGCCTACAGCCCACCGGAGTCGTTTACCGAGGGTCTCCGGCCGGTGGCCGCCACCGACATATACGGCCTGGCCGCCACACTCTGGGCGATCCTCGCCGGTCACGCTCCCTTCAAGGAACCGGGCGAGCAGCCGACCCCGGCCACGGTGTTCGGCCGGGTGGCCCTGCACCAGGTCGGCGATCTCCGGGCTCACGTTCCCAGCCCGATCTGCCGATTCATCGAGCGGGCCATGGCCAAGTTGCCGGAGGAGCGGCCGGCCACCATGAGCGACTTCGTCGCCGAGCTGCAGGAGGCCAGGGAGGACGCCTATCGGGGTGTCGAGGCGGCCCGCCTCGACACAAAGCCGCTGGTCGATGCGTTGCCGGTTGACGCAGTCGACGGGTCGTGGGCGGTGAGTGATGCCGGCGACGCCAGGGGCGACGGCGCCGATCTGGAGACGGTCGACGAGGGCGACGGCGCCGATCTGGACACGGTCGACGAGGGCGACGGCGCCGATCGACATCCCGCCGATTCGCACCACCCGGTTGTGACGATCGGCCTGCTGACGAACGAGATCGTCACCACCGTCGAGGCCGCCCCCGGCTCGGAGGAGACCCGAGCGACCGGGGGTTGGCTGATCAAGGTGGCCGCCGTGGCCGCTTCCACGGTTCTCCTTCTCCTGCTGGTGTGGTGGCTCCTCAGGGGCGGAACCGATGCCGGGGGATCAGCCGGCGACCGACTCGGAGACGTCGGTGACACAGGAGTCGTCTCCATGGGCGACTGACGAGGAGAGCTCGACCTCCGTGGCCCCGTACAGAGACCCGAGCAGGCCCTTGACCATACCCCGGTCGACGGCGCAGATCACCGGGTGTTCGACGGCGACGTCGCCGAACGGGCAGTGGCCGGACACGATGCGCAGCTCGGTGCCGTCGTGCTCGGCGTGGGCGGCGAAACCGTGGGAGGAGAGGGCGTCGGCCACAACATGGAGGGCCGAGCGGAACGATCGGCGGAATTCGGTGCTGTCGCCCATGCGTTGCGCCATCTGCCGACCGAACTCGATCCCGACCTCCTCAGCCAGCTCCGCTGCTTCATGGTCGGGCAAGCGCGACAAAGCCTTGCCCAATAGCGTGATCAGGATGTCGTCATGGCCGACGTCGAATTCGAGCATCAGCTCGGGAGCCGTCGCCCGATAGATCTTGGCCGGTCGGCCCGCGCCGCTCGACGACCGCTGCGAAACCTCCAGATAGCTGCCCCCGGCCAGCTTTTCCAGGTGATGGCGGGCGACGTTCGAGTGGAGCCCGACGGCGTCTGCGACCTCGTTGGCCGTCAGCCCGCCGGGGTGCTCCCGGACCAGCAGGTAGATGTTGCGCCGCGTCGGGTCGCCGAACGCCGAGGTGATGGCGTTCACCAGGTTGGCGAACTCGGTTGGGTTGAGGGCGCGCTGGGCCACACTGGATAGTCTACCCATCAACGGATGTGCCCAGAATTTTGCCGGTTTCGCCACGGCGGCCGGTGTCAAGGAGATCACGTGACGATTACCGAAGATCAGGTTCGAGAGGCCCTCCGGCCGGTCGAGGACCCGGAACTGCACCGCAGCATCGTCGATCTGGGGATGGTTCGGTCGATCGAGGTGACCGGCGATCCGGCTGCGGGCGATTCGTCGAAACGGGTGGCGGTCGGCATCGATCTGACCATCGCCGGCTGCCCCCTGCGGGCCGAGATCGACCGTCGGGTACGCGACGCCGTTACCGGACTCGGGGCGGTGTCGGATGTCGTGATCGAGTTCGGCGTCATGTCCGACGACCAACGGGAGACCCTGCGCCGCCAGTTGCACGGTGATCCGGCGGCAACAGCCGGTTCCCACCAGGGTCACGGTCACGCCGAGGGCCGAGCGATTCCATTCGCCGATCCCGACAACCGGACCCGGGTCATCCTCGTGGCCTCGGGCAAGGGGGGCGTCGGCAAGAGCTCGGTGACCACCAACCTGTCAGTGGCGCTGGCCAACCGCGGTCGGTCCGTGGCCGTCGTCGACGCCGACGTCTGGGGCTTCTCGATTCCCCGGATGCTGGGTGTCGACCGCAACCCGGTGATCATCGACGAGATGATCGTGCCGCCCGAATCGCACGGCGTGCGCTGCATCTCCATGGGCTTCTTCGTCGAGGAGAATCAGCCGGTGATCTGGCGCGGCCCGATGCTGCACAAGGCGCTCGAACAGTTTCTCACCGATGTGTTCTGGGACGAGCCCGACTTCCTCATCGTCGACCTGCCGCCGGGCACTGGTGACATAGCGTTGTCGCTGGCCCAGTTCCTGCCTCGAGCCGAGTTGCTGGTGGTCACCACTCCGCAGCCGGCCGCTCAGAGGGTGGCGCAGCGGGCGGCCTACATGGCCCACAAGGTCCACATCACGGTCTCCGGTGTCATCGAGAACATGAGCTGGTTCACCGGTGATGACGGCAAACGCTACGAGCTGTTCGGCTCGGGCGGCGGCCAGGAGCTGGCCGATGAACTCGAGGTCCCACTGTTGGCGAAGGTGCCGCTGGTACCCGAGCTACGGGAGGGCGGCGACGACGGTCACCCGATCGCCATCCGTACCGAAACCGAGGCCGGGCAGGTGTTCGCCGCCCTGGCGGAGCGGGTCGACGTGGAGCTGGCGCCCACGAAGCGCTACCGGTCGGAGCTCAAGATCGTCTGATAGCCCCTGGGGCCGCGTCTCGCGGCCGAACGAGGGCGCTAGGTTGTTTCTATGGATCTTCGGATTGGTATCGCTGAGAGTCCCCAGGTCGTTGAGATCGAACTCGATGACAACGTCGATCGTGGTGAGGTGAAATCCCAGGTCGAGACGTCCCTCAAGGAATCCGAGGTTTTGTCGCTGGTCGATCGGAAGGGTCGTGACTGGTTGATTCCGTCGGGTCGGATCGCCTTCGTCGAGATCGGTATCTCCGACGCCGAGCGTCGGATCGGGTTCGGGGCCTGATCGGCAGCGGACCGTCGGCCGCCCGGCTTCGATTCGTCACCGGTAAGGGCGGCGTCGGCAAGACGACGGTTGCCGCAGCGCTCGCACTGCGGGCGGCAGCCGCTGCTTCACGGGTGCTCGCAGTCGATGCCACCGACAGCGGCGATCTGGCCGCCGCCATCGAGGCTCGACCCGGCTCGATCGTACTCGGGCCCGAGGTCCTCGGGCTGACCACGCAGGACTCGCTGAACGAGTACGTCCGCCGCTATCTGAAGGTTCCGATCTCCCCGGCGAGTATCGGGCCGCTGAGCCGGGTTTTCGATTTCGTGTCCAACGCCGCCCCGGGGGTCAGGGAGATCCTGACCGTCGGGAAGGTCGGCTACGAGGCTCGCTTCGGCGACTGGGACGAGGTCGTCGTCGACGCTCCGGCCTCGGGCCATGTCGTCGAGTTGCTGGCGGCTCCGGCGTCGCTCCACGAGCTGATCTCGTCGGGCCCCCTGGTCGGACAGACCGCGTGGTTACAGGAGTTGCTGGCGGCTCCGAGCACGACCGTCACGGTGGTGGCGACGCCCGAGGAGTTGCCGGTGGCCGAAACGACGATGCTGCTACGCCGCCTCGCCGACGAGACCGACGTCGCCGTCGACGCATTGATCATCAACCGGGCGCCGGTCCCGGTCGGGCCGGACGGGGTCGCCGAGGCGGAGCGGCTCAACGAGCGCGCCGACGGCACCGGTAGCACGGCCCTGGCTCTCGTGGCGGCCGCCGCCGTTGACCGGGCCCGCAACTCGGCGCCCTTCGTGGCCGATTTGGAGGCCCTGGCCTCGTCCCATGATGTTCCGGCGTTCACGGTGGTCGAGGACTTCGACGACCCGATTTCGGCTGCGCTGGCGGCCCTTGCCGAGTTGGACGGACATCGATGATCGACGCTGTCGACACACTGCTCGCGGAGCGTTCGGTGGTGGTCGTGGTCGGCAGGGGTGGCGTCGGCAAGACGACGGTGGCCGCGGCGCTCGGGGTCAGGGCCGCTCAACACCATGATCGGCGGGTGCTGGTCGTCACCGTCGACCCGGCCCGTCGGCTCGCCGACGCGCTCGGCGTGAACGGCCTCGACGGCGAAGCCGTGATCGTTCCGGTCGGCGGGGCCGAGGGCCGGCTCTGGGTTCTGATGGTGGAGATGAGCTCGGCCTGGGATCAGCTCGTCCGCCACTGCGCCCCCGATCGGGCCACTGCAGAGGAGCTGGTGGCCAACGGGCTGTACCGGTCGCTGACAACCCGGTTCGTGGCCAGCCACGACTACGTGGCCCTCGATCACCTGCTCCTGCTCGACGACGGCCGGTTCGACCTGATCGTCGTCGACACACCGCCCGGCAATCATGCCGACGACCTCTTCGCCGCCCCAGGCCGGCTCCGCCAGTTCTTCGACAGCCGGTTGCTTCGCTGGCTGACCGCCGGTGTCGGGGGCGGGGTGACCCGGTTGGCCTCACGCCCCTTTCAGCTCGTCGCCCGGCGCCTGCTGGGCACCGACTTTCTCGACCGGATCGGCGAGTTCTTCGCCCTGTTCGCCCGGTTACGGCCTCGCCTTGTCGAACGCATCGAATCCGTGGAGCGGGCCTTGGCCTCGCCGAGGTCGGCGATGGTCGAGATCAGGGCCGCCGATTCAGGGCACGTTCCCTACCGTGTGGAGGCGGGCAACGACGTGGTTCTGGTGAACCGCCTGCTGCCACTGACCGAGGTGGACGTCCATCCCGCCGGCGGCGGGGTCGATCGTGTCGGCTTCGATCTTCGTATCGACGCGGAGGATGTCGAGGCGCTGACCGACCAGTCGTTGCGGGCCGCAGTGCTCGGCCTGATGGCCGCCACGCCGGCCGTGCAAATGTGGCTACCGCGGGGCACGGCGCTGTGCCTCCTGCCTCGCCTCAGCGGCGGCGTGAACCGGTTGGAGGACCTGGTCGCCCTGACCGACCAGGCGGCCGCCGAACCGTGGCGGTCCAAAGCCGAATCGCCCGATCCGGTAGCCTGAGGCCCTATGGCCACAGTGAGCGACCTGGCGCGGCGGCACACGACGCTCGGCGCTGCCGGGCGGGCCCATCTCCGGCGTCTGGTCGGGTCATGGTCGCCGCTCGCCGACCTCGGTTTCGCCGATCTTCTCGTCTGCGCTCCGGCCGCCGGGGAAGATCGTGGCCGGGTTGTGGTGCTCGGGCAGATCCGCCCTACGACCGCTCCGACCCTGTTCGTCGACGATCTCATCGGTACGGTGGTCGACCAGGACAGGCTCCTTGGCTTCGAGGTCGCCTATCAGTCCGGTCGGATCAGGGAGATGGAGTCGCTCGTCGAACCCGACGGCCGGCGCGCGACGATCCTCGCCGTGCCGGTCAACCACGAGGGGCGTCGAACGGCGGTGGTATTGGCTTACCGCCGGGTTCGCGACAGTTATGCGACGAGCGAGTTGGAGCAGGCGTACTATGCGGTCTTTCGGCGATTGGCCAAAATGGTGGTCGATGGTACGTTCCCGTTTCCCTTCGAGGGGGCCATCACCGAGGAAACGCCCCGGGTCGGCGACGGCACCATGGTGCTGGACCGCGATTCCCGGGTCGACTTCTCCTCGCCCAATGCGGTCTCGGCCATTCATCGAATCGGCTACAACGGCAGGATCGTCGGCCGGAAGGTCGAGGACCTCGGCTTCGACGGTGATGTGGTGGCCGGCGCCTATCGCCTCCGGGTTCCGGTCATCGACGAGATCCAGCGGAGCGAGTCGGTCACCATCCTGGCCAGGATCCTGCCGCTTCTCGAACATTCGCAGGTGACCGGGGCGCTGGTGCTGATACGCGACGTGTCGGAGCTCCGTCGACGGGATCGGCTGCTCGTTTCCATGGACACCACAATCCGCGAGATCCATCATCGGGTGAAGAACAACCTGCAGACGGTGTCGTCGCTGCTGCGGATCCAGGGCCGGCGTCTCGAGTCGGTCGAAGCGAAGGCGGCGATCGAGGAGGCGGTCCGCAGGATTGCAGCCATCGCCGTCGTGCACGAGCGCTTGGCCGCCGGTGGAGGCGATCAGGTCGTGTTCCGGGAGGTGGTGCGACCGATCGTGGAGATGGCCCGCACCACGATGGTGAGCTCGGACAGCGGGATCGATTTTCGGCTGGTGGGGGAGGGCACCGCGCTGCCGGCCAGCAAGGCCAGCTCGCTGGCCGTTGTCGTGACGGAGCTGTTGCAGAATGCGGTCGAGCACGGGTTCCCGGCCGGCGTTGGGCCGGGCGCGATCACGGTCGAGCTGGCGGCATCACCAACCGATCTGGTCGTCCGGGTCTACGACAACGGTGTCGGCGTCGACGACGACTTCGACGTCGTCCACCACGGAGGGCTGGGCATCACGATCATCCGGACGATCATCACCGGCGAACTCGAAGGGAACCTGCAGATCTTTCCCGCCCGTGGTGAGGGTGGCGGAACCGTGGCGCAGGTGACCGTTCGGACGGTCGGGGAGCCGTAGCCGCGCCTTGCGGATTCGTGGCGGGGTTTCGGCGCGCTGAATGATTGCCCGTGGGCCGGTCTGACGACCGATGCGGCTTGGTATGTGGTTCGGTCGACGCTGACCGAACGATGGTCAGCGACGCCGGCTGATATAGGTGCGGCGGAGGTGACGTCGATCTTCCTCCGATGTTGCCCCCCAGACGCCCGAGTCCTGGTTGGTGGCCAGGGCGTATTCAAGGCAGGGGACTCGTGCCGGGCAACCGGTGCAGACCGCCTTGGCGGCTGCGATCTGTTCGACCGCCTGGCCCGTGGTGCCGACCGGGAAGAACAATTCGGGACTGGTGTCCCGACACGCGGCGTCTTCCCGCCAGCCGAATTCCGGATCATGGATGTACTCGCCGTTGCCCACTCGCTGTGCAATGATCTCGAACTCGCCGAATTCGAGTACGGGTGAGCCCTCTCGAGAACCTACGACTGTCACGTTTCCTCCCTTAACCGTGAGTGGTCGATGTCTTTGAGATGGTGTTTTGTGAAGTTGTGACGAGCCGTCGGATGCAGTTGCCGGCGGATTGCGGCCCGGCGGGCAGTCTGGGCAAACGACTCGTGACCGTCACACTAGACGAATAGTTAGATCTTCGTAAAGAGTTCTGTGTCGGAAATCTGACTGATGGATGTCGATTCTCGTCGTTTTGTCATCGAACAGGTGGATTTCGGCGCAATCGGGGGATTTTGTCCCGCATGGCGGAACATGGTTGGGCATCGATGTCTTGTGTCAGGTGACACGTCTGTTTGAGTAGGGTGATGCGATGGTGATGGTTGTGGCGCACCGCGGGGCTTCGGCCGCCTACAAGGAGAACACGCTCGAGGCCTTCGAGGCCGCTCGCTCCCATGGGGCGAAGGGTCTCGAACTCGACGTCCGTCGCTCGGCCGACGACGTCTTGGTCGTCCATCACGACGCCCACCTGGCCGACGGTCGTCTGATCTCGGAGCTCCCGGCCTCGGACCTGCCCGACTGGCTGCCGAGCCTGGCCGAGGTGCTCGAGATGGCCGGTGATCTCTGGCTCAACGTCGAGATCAAGAACCTGCCCGATGAGCCTGATTACGACGCCGGGGAGACCATCTCCGTTGCAGTCGCCGGGCTGGTCACCGCTCACCTGCTGGGCTTCGACTCAGAAGGGGACGAGGAGGCTCCGTCGTTCGCCGACAAGTTGCTGATTTCGTCGTTCAACGTCGACAGCCTGACCAAGATCCGCTCCGTCGAGCCGGGACTTCCCCTGGGCCTGCTCGTTTGGGGTCAGGTCGATCCGGCGTCGACGATCGCCCGAGTCGAGGCTCACGGGTTCGACGCCGTGAACCCGCAGGATCTGATGGTGGACCAGTCGTTCGTCGATCGGGCGAGACGGGCGGGTTTGGCCATAAACGTCTGGACCGTTGATGATCCCGAGCGCATGATCGCGCTGGCCGAGATGGGTGTCGACAGCATCATGACCAACGACCCGGCCCTGGCCACGGTAACGCTCGGTGGGGCCGGCTATCTCGACTGACCACCCTCGAGCCCGAGTTCGCAACGTTGTCTGGATTCTGTCGGGACGACGACGACCAGGGCGTCCGGCCGATGCACGATATGGAGCCGGTCGACGCGGCCGCAGCTCTCGCCGTCCATCTGGAACGGGAACGCTCGACGGCCGACGACGGTGAGTTCCGAGAGATCGCAGTAATGGGCCGTGGTTGAGGTGTTGCCGATGCCTCCGAGGTGATCGCCGTCGGCCTTGCCCTCGTGCCTTCGTGCGAGAGCCTGGCGGACCGCTCCCACCATGTGTCGAAGCGACAGCGAGCGAAGGCCCACGACGGACAGCGGTCGCCCCAGATCGGCCTCGGGCGCCAGTTCGAGCGGACGGCGACCGAGGTAGGTGTAGGGATTGCAGTTCAGGGCGATGGCCAGATGGTACGCGCCGAGATTCTCGCCGTCGGAACCGATCATGTCGAACCACGGCGTGCGTCGGTCGACCCTTCGGAGCCAGGTGTCGACGGTTGTGGCCACGAACAGCGGATGTCCGGCGTAGCGCTTGATCGTGCCGCGGGCTTCGACCCGCTCGACGACCGCCGCATCGAAGCCGAATCCGACGTGAAACAGGAACGCCCGTCCGTTGGCCACGCCGACGCCGGCCGACATATGGGACTGCTGTTCGATCGCGTGGATCAGCACGTCGGTGGCAGCCACCGGGTCGTTTGGGAAGCCAAGCGCCCGGGCGAAAACGTTGGTCGAGCCGCCAGGTAGGGGCGCCGCCGCCGTCTCCATGCCGAGCAGGCCGTTGGCCACCTCGTTGATGGTGCCGTCGCCGCCGAGCCCGATCACCACGTCGGTGCCGTCACGCCCGGCCCGGTAGGCCAGCCGGATGGCGTGGCCTCGTTTTGTGGTCTCGATGACCGTGAGATCGAAGTGATCGCTCAGGCGACGCTGTATCAGAATGCGGGTCCGAGCCGTCACCGACGAGGCGAATGGGTTGATCAACAAGGTGACGCGGGTCGACACGGAGCACAGCGTACTCGCCCCGGTTCGAGGCGGCTGTGGTTGCTGCGTTCGCACCGCTGTGGGCAGTGCCGAGGATTCGCACCGTTGATTACTCGAAGCTCGGCCTTTTCGGCGTACCATGCCCGTCATGAATGTGGTTGTGTGCGTAAAGCAGATCCCGGATCCCGCAGATCCGGGAGCGTTGGATCCCGAAACCAAGACACTCAAACGCAACGTCAAGCTGATTCTCGACGAGTCCGATTCCTACGGGGTCGAGATGGCTCTCCAGCTGGTCGATGCGGCCGGTGAGGGCGAGGTCCGGCTGGTTTCGATGGCTCCGAACAACGAGCGGTCCGGTCTGTCGACGGCCCTGGCGATGGGGGCGGCGTCCGCCGTTCTCGTCTCCGACCCGGCCCTGCTCGGATCCGACAGTCTGACGACTGCGAAGGTGCTGGCCGCCGCGATCAAGGACGCCGAGCCCGACTTGATCATCGCCGGGTCCGAGAGCTCCGACGGCTACACCGGCACCGTGCCCGAGCAGATCGC
>JBFHEP010000030.1:0-20351 GCA_041584095.1 Acidimicrobiales bacterium
CACTATTGCAATAGCAGAACATCACGCGAACACATCGTTTCAGTCGGCGGTTCCGGTACCGATCTGAGGCGTTTGGCCCAGATGATCATGTCATTGGCGGGTTGTGTCCCGAGACGGTTCAGTGTTCTGAACCGGCTTGTCCCGGAATGGCACCCAGGAAGTTGAGCGTGCGCTGGATGACCAGCTCCGCCGCCTCAGGATCGAAGTCGTCGCTGGTCCGGTCGGCAATGAGATGGCCGGATCCCGGGTACTCGAACAGCATGGCACCGGCGGTTGTGACCAGCTCTCGGGCTGCGTCGATGTCCTCCTTGGCCCAGGGGTCGTCAGGGGTGATGTGGATCTGAAGGGGCAGGCCGGTGGGCCACGGCGAGCCGAAGTACTGAGGCGGGACGGCGCTGTGGTAGAGAACGGCGCCGCTCACCGAACCCCCGCCGGACTGCGCCACCTTCTGCGCCGGCATCACCCCGAGGGAGAACCCGGCGATGACGAACCGATCGCTCACCTCAGAGGCCGCCGCCATGCCGCGGTCGATGATCGTGTCGAAGCCGACCGACTCGGCGTGGGCCACCCCGTCGTCGATCGAGGCGAAGACGGCCCCGCCGAAGAGATCGGGTACGACGGTTCGATGACCGGCCACCTCCAGCCGGTCCGCGAACTCGATGATTCCCTCGGTTCGACCGAGCGCGTGATGGAAGAGCAGCACCGTTGCCATCAGCGCAATCTACTCCGGCCGGGATCGGCTCGGAGCGATCACGGGAAGGCTTCGACTTCGATGTCACAGGTCATTGTCACAATAGACCCCACAGCTCTGCGGCCGCCCATCCGAAAATCGTCATAAGGAGGCTCACCTTGACCACACGTTCCGGACCCGCCGACGGTGAGCGATCGTGCTGCTGTCCATCGGCCGATACCGACCGCCGGGTCGTTGCGGAGGCATCCGATCTGACCGACCTCTTTCATGGCTTTCGTCGGCGGCTCGACGGCATTGGCGTCACCGACGGACGCGCCTCACCGCACCCGCCGGGACCCGCCGATCTCGCGCTGACTGTGGTGGCCGAAGCTCTGGCCATCGGCGAAGCCGTGAGCCGACTCGCAATCGATGCTGCAGCCGACGCCGCCGAGATCAGTCAATCTCCTGCCATCTATGCGGGAATCGACAGCAGATTCGTGGAGCACCGGGCTCGCGCCCTGCGATCGGCGCTCCATGGGGTCGACGACTACGTCTGGTGGGGAGGCCTGGCCGCTGCGGCCGGATGAGCGCCGGGCCGAGAGTGATCCTGTGGGTGCAGTCCGGTTGATTGGGGGGAAGGACTGCACCCACAGGAGCGGCGGCAACAGCCACGCTTGGCGGCTGTAGGAGCGGGAGGGATGTCGGCGGAAACATCCCACCCGCTTCTACATTTCTAGTGGTGGCTACCAGCGTTTACAACTAATTGGGTGATTTATCCAGTCCTCCATTTCATGCAATCTGCTTGTTGGTGCAGCTGTCTAAAGCAACAAAACTCCTTAACCATTTACTAACCTGGCGAACAGCACGTATCGTTCGGCTTCAGCGATCGTCCCCGCCGTAGGGCTTGCCGCCTCGTTCCGGTGGAGCCGAACTCCGGCCGGTGGTCTGAATCGGCATCATCTGCTGCCAGGATGAAGGGGTGATCGATCTTCGTTCCGACACCGTGACCCGCCCGTCGCCGGCGATGAGAGCGGCGATGGCCGACGCCGAGGTCGGCGACGACGTGTGGGGCGACGACCCGACGGTGAAGGCACTCGAGGCCAGGGTCGCCGACCTGCTCGGCAAAGAGGCAGCCCTCTTCGTCACTTCCGGCACTCAGGGCAATCTGTGTGCCGTCATGGCGCACTGCGGTCGGGGGGATTCGTTTCTCGTGGGGCTGCGAGCCCATACCTACCACTATGAGGCCGGCGGTGCGGCGGTGCTGGGCAGTGTGCAGCCGCACCCGCTCCCCCTGCTCGACAACGGCCAGTTCGATCTGGACCAGTTGGCCGAGTCGATCACCCCCGACGATCCTCACTTCGCCCCGATTCGCCTGCTGTGCATCGAGAACACGCACAACGGAATGGCGCTACCGCTGGCGTACCACAAGCAGGTGGCCGACTTCGCCACCGAGCACGACCTGTCGCTCCACCTCGACGGAGCCCGGTTGTGGAACGCGTCAACAGAACTGGGCGTCACGCCCCGAGAGGTGGCCGACGGGTTCGACACCGTGTCGGTGTGCCTGTCGAAAGGCCTCGGCGCTCCGGTCGGCTCGGTCCTCGCCGGGCCCCGTGAACTGATCGATCGCGCCAACAGGGTGCGCAAGATGCTGGGCGGCGCGATGCGCCAGTCCGGCATCGTCGCCGCAGCCGGCCTGTATGCGCTGGATCACCACCTGCACCGATTGGCCGACGATCATCGCAATGCCGAACGTCTGGCCGACGGATTGGCCGGACTTCCCGGGGTCAAGATTCAGGGCCGGCAAACGAACATGGTGTTCGCCGACCTGGGCCCCGCTGCCGAGGCCATGGGCGAGGCCGCCGCGGCCAACGACATGTTGCTCGCCATATGGGGTCGGGAGTCGCGCCTGGTCACCCACCTCGACGTCTCGGCCGACGACATCGACATGGTGCTGAGCGTGCTGGCCCATGCCGCCGCCGGGGCATGACCGAACGATCAGCCGCCGGCATCGACCTTCGATCGATCGACCGCGACCGTCTCGAGCATCTCCTCGACCCGGAGTACCGGCCGTCGATCCCGTTCGACGAACCAATTCATCGGGCCGCCGTGGCCGCCATCTTCCGGCCCGGGATCGACGCCACCGAGCTCCTGCTGATCCAGCGGGCCGAGCGCCTCGGCGATCCATGGTCCGGACAGATGGCGTTCCCCGGCGGGCGAACCGATCCGACCGACACCACCCCCGAGTCGACCGCGATCCGGGAGACCCGGGAGGAGATCGGCCTCGAACTTGAATCGGACCACGCAATCGGAACGCTGGCCGAGCTCGACGGGGGTCGGGCCACCAACCGGCTCGTGCTCGTTTCCGCTCACGCGTACTGGCTCGACCCCACGCCGCCCCTCTCCCCCAATCACGAGGTCGCCGACACGGTGTGGGTGCCGCTGCCCCATCTTGTCGACCCCGCCCGCCACATCGACCACTATTTCCCGGCGGCGGAGGCCTCGTTTCCGGGGATTCGCCTCGATGGCGACGGACAAGTCCTGTGGGGCCTCACCCTCCGCTTCGTTGGCCATCTCTTCGAGCGGCTCGGCATGCCGTTCCTCGTGTAAGGCCACCTCTGTCGGGTTCACATCCGGCTTCGCAAGTTGTTCCAGATGTGCTGCGACTTTCGGGTAGGATCGGGGTTCGGCGGCGAGCGTCGCCCAACCTCTTGGCGGTTTCCACCCGAGCCGTTCCGTGGGGCAAAGGAGAGTCGTCTCTTCCGCTCGGCTGGTTCAGGCAACCGGTTCAGAAATCGACCTTCGAGGACCGACGCATGGCGTCGCAACCGCATCGACGCTCAGGTCAGGGGTGGCTGACGAAAGGGCTCCGGTGCGGAGAGCGAACGGAGATCGATCATGACCAAGAACCGCGATTTCAAGACCCTGGTCCGCCAACGGATGACGAAAACCGGCGAGCGATACTCGACGGCCCGAGCTCACGTCATGGCGGCCGGGGGTGGCTCGACACGCCCGACCTCGGGTCCACCAGGCGGCCATACCTCACCCGGTCTCCTGCCCGGGATCCGGACCATCGGCGGCTCCCAGGCCGACCTGGCGGCGGCCCGCAACCTGTGCGTCAACGCCGGACTCGACGGCCCGGACGGCGGGCCGATCAGCGAGGCGCTCGCCTTCGGCATCGCCGGCGGCGTCGGCTTCCTCTACGCCGTGTTCGAATACGGCGATATTCCGACGATGACCATTGTGGCCCGCAATCAGTCGATGCCCGATCCGTTCTGTCAGGCCCTGTTCGATCGACTCGGCGTTTCCACGACCGTGGTCGAAACGACCGGTGCGAAGAAGGCGGCGACCACACTCGACACGGCACTGGCCAATGGGCGGCCGGCTCTCTGCACCGTCGGTGCCGGAGGGTTGCCTTACCACGGATTGCCGCAGGACGCCTCCGGCATGTCGCCGCATGTCGTCGGTGTCATCGGCGTCGAACCGAACTCCGGCCACCTGTTGCTCGATGACCGATCCCCGGAACCGTTGCCGGTCGACCGAGCCGACTTCGACGCGGCCCGCGCCGCCTACCGGGCGGGAAAGCACCGCCTGGTGGAGATCGAGTCGGTCCCCCACGAGGTGAATTGGATCACCGTGCTCGACGCGGCCGTGGACGCAGCCGTCGAGGGCTTCGATCGGCCGCCGGTCCCGCAGTTCAAATCAAACGTCGGTCTCGCCGGCCTGACCAAGTGGTCGGCGCTCCTGACAGGCGGAGGTAAGAAGGGCTGGCCGACCGTGTTCGGCTCCGGGCGTCGTGCCGCCGTCGGTCTCAGCCGGATCTATGACTGCATCAATCACGCCTACACGTCGGTCGACGCCGGCCGCCCGCTGTTCGCCGACTTCCTCGACGAAGCGGCCGCTGTGGCCGACCGACCCGACTGGAAAGGCGTTGCCGAGCAGTGGCGGGCCTCCGGTGAGCGGTGGCGGGCCTTGTCGTCACTCGCCGTCGGGTCCGACCCGAATCTGGAGCGCTACGCCGAGTTGGCCGACGAGCGCTCCCAACGGCTCGACACCGCGACCGGCGACTCGACCGCCGAGCTGGCGGCAACGATGCGCGGTCTGCACGAGGAGCAGCAGGCGCTCGTCGACGGTTGCGATCTGGACGCTGACACCGCGGCCGACGTGTTCCACGCGATGGCCGCCGTGGTCGACGCTGTCGTCGAACTCGAAACCGAGGCGCTGGCCTCGCTCCGTTGAGGGCTCGGGGTGTAACGACCTGTTCCGCTACACGCGCCCTGATGCGGCGCGACCGCTGCGGTTGATCCGCCGCAGCGGCGGGACCGTCTTGGGCGGCTGACGTCGGGGCGGCAATGTCTGAAGGAGTTCATTGGTGGCCGCGGTCACCGCCTCGACCGCCGCCTCGAACGCCTCTGCCGTCGCGGCTGACGGCTCACGAATACCGCTGATCTTCCGCACGTACTGGCGAGCGCCGGCGGCGATTTCCTCGTCGGTGGCCGCCGGTTCGAGGCCACGCAGGATGGTTATGTTGCGACACATTCCTCCAGTGTGCCGCCAACCGCCGCCGCCCGCGGTTCGAGTACCTGATTGAACAGACAGATCACCGTGGCCAGGACCGGAATCACGGCCAGGATCAGGTTGGCCGAGCGGTAGCCACCGGTCGCCGATTGGGTGACGGCCAATACGACCGGTCCGACAGCGGAACCCGCCACGTTGGCCACCGTGACCAGACCCTGTATCGCGCCGATGTGGCCGGTGCCGAAGTAGCCGGGAACCATCGTCGACAGCGCCGCCCGCACGGTTCCGCCCACCGACCCGAGCCCGACCGCGTAGAGGAGGATCGTGACCGGACCGGACAAACCGGCGGCGATGACGTGCACGGCGATCAGCAACAGCATCGAGAAGGCCGGGACATATCTTGTGCCGATCCGGTCGAGCACGTAGCCGACACCAAGCGCTGCCACCGACGAACCGAGTATCTGCGGGAGAAACATGATCGCCGCCTCTCCCGAGGAGAGCCCGGCCTCGCCCAGCAGGTCGATCTGGTGGAAGTTGAGGCCGGTGATGAGCGCGCCGCTGGTCACGCCGATGACGACGAGGATCCAGAATTGGGAGGTGCGGACCGCCTCCAACCGGGTGTAGGAACCGGCGGCGATCGGTGTGGGTTCCGAGCCAACGGCAACGGAGGGGATTTCGCCGTCGGGCAACTGTCCGACCGTCGCGGGACGATCGATGAGTCCGAACCAGCCGAGTGGCACCACCACCAGCGCCACCGCGGCGGCCGCCACCAGCCAGGCGATCCGCCAGCCGTACCCCTCGATGACCTGATTGAGGCCCACCGGGACCAGCGTCATCAGTGCCCCGGCGACCGTGGCGAGGATACCCATCGCCACTCCCCGCCGCCGCTCGAACCAGAGCGCCACCGTCACCGACGACACCATCGACAGCGAGCCCTGGCCGAACATCCGGATCCCGGCGAACCCGAGAATCAACCACGGCAGGCTGCTGACACCGGCCATCACCACCAGTGCGGCGGCAAACGCCAGACCGACCAGCGTCTGAGAAACCCGTACCCCACGCCGGTCGATGAAACGGCCGACGAAGGGCATTGCCGCGGCGCCGGTCAAGGTTCCGATCAGGTAGGTCGAGCTGACCAGCGACCTGCTGGTGTCGAGCGCCGTCACCAGGTGGTCGATGAACACCGAGACCCCGATTGTCTGGCCGGGCCCGGTCATGACGGCGGCGATCACCGCGATCGTCAACATGCGCCGCCCGGCGAAGGGACGGGGATGAGGGGTCTCTGTCACCGAGTCAGGCTAACCGTCCCAGCCGAGACCGAGCGCAGACAGGGCAGAGGAGTCTGTGCCAGTATGTGCGGATGACCCGGCTCGACATCGAGCAGCTCCGCCTTGTTCTCGAAGAGGCCGCCGACCCCGACGACGTGGCGGGCATGGAAGCGTACATGAAAAATCAGTTCCGCTTTCTGGGACTGCGCTCAGCGGAGCTGCGCCGGGTGTCGAAGCCCTTTCTCCAGGCCACGGCCGACGTCGACGGAGACCAACTGATCGAATTCGTGCATGAGTGCTGGCGCCAGCCTGAACGGGAGTTCCGCTACGTCGGGGCGAACCTGACCCGCAAGCGGGTGGCCAGACTCGACCCGTCGCATCTGCCCGATGTCGAGCACTTCATCGTCACCGACTCGTGGTGGGACACCGTCGATTCCCTGGCTGCCTGGACGGTCGGACCACTGGTGAGAGCCAATCCCGAGCTGGTTGCCGTGATGGACCAGTGGATCGACGACCAGAACCTGTGGCTCAATCGGACCGCCATCCTCCATCAACTGAGTTACAAGGACGCCACCGACGCCGAGCGGCTGTTCCGATACTGCCGCCGGCGAGCCGACCACCGGGACTTCTTCATACGGAAGGCGATCGGCTGGGCACTCCGACAGCACGCCCGAGTCGATCCCGACGCCGTGCGACAGTTCGTGACCGACAACGAATCCGTTCTTTCCGGCCTGTCCAGGCGGGAAGCGCTCAAACACCTCCAGCCAACGGGAAAGGACCTCGGATGAGGATAGACCTGACCAGCATTTTCGTGGACGACCAGAAAAAGGCACTGGCGTTCTACACCGATGTGCTCGGCTTCGAGAAACACCACGACATTCCACTGGGCCAGTACTCATGGCTCACCGTCGTCTCGCCCGAGCAACCAGAAGGCCCCGAGCTGCTCCTCGAACCGGCAGAGCATCCCGCAGTGAAGCCGTACCGCGATGCGCTCGTCAACGACGGAATCCCGATCGCTCAGTTCACCGTCGACGACATCGAAGCAGAACACCAGCGCCTCGTTGACGCCGGTGTCACCTTTGTTCAGCCCCCGGCCGATATGGGCACCGTCGCCACCGCCGTCTTCGACGACACGTGCGGCAATCTCATCCAGCTGGTGGCGGAGGTTTCGGGACAGGACGAACCGGGCTGATCACGACGACCGGCTGCGCCGATCTCAGGCGTTGAACTCGTAGACCCAGCCATCGGGCCGCATCGTCAGACGATTACGGGCACCGTCGACGGCGAGGACATCGTGATGGTCGGGATCGAGTTCGTAGGCGGCGTCGCCACCCCAGGCCAGCGTGAGCGGCTTGCGCCGCAGCGGCTTTGTCTGGAAGAACCGGGGCTTGTTTTCCCTTGCCCACGTCAACGCCGAGCCCACGGAGTCGTGCCGGGACAGCTGCCAGAGCGTGATCCATGTCGGGGGCGCCAACTCGATCTGGCCGGCGTGATGTCTGGTCAGGGCGCCGGCCGGGGTGAGCCATTCGTCGTCATGGATCTCGCCGTGGTCGATGGCCACCTCACCTCCAGGGGCGTCGACGGCGAAGAACCAGGTTGCAAATCGACGGCGCGGACCGTTGCCGGCGATGACCGCCATAGGCGGCGGCACCCAGAACGACCACGGCACGAGTGACTCGGGTTCGATGGCTAGCGCCGTCTCCTCCTTGACCTCCCGGACGGCAGCCAGACGGGAAACGGCCAGCACCTCCCGGGCCTCCCGACCTGCGCCCTCGACACTCGGGGTGAGGCCGCACAGCTCCAAGCCCTCCCCGTCGAATTCCCGGCCGTCGACCGTTGCGTCGTCGGCGTCGACCCGTCCACCCGGAAACACCCACATGCCCCCGAAGGCGAGCTTCGAGTTCCGTCGGACCATCAGCACCTCGACACCCGATTCACCATTGCGCAGCAGCAGGACGGTCGCCGCCGGTATCAGTTCGGGCGCTTCGCTCATTCCAACACCCTAAATCCCGATACGGGTAGTTAACCCAATCCGACTCCAATCGGTCCGAAGCGGCGATCGGCCGCTCGGACATCGCCATGCTGGAAACCGCCGAACGCATCGAAGCCTCAACCCCGGAGGCCGCTCCCGACAGAGCCGCCGGCCCATCGTCCGATGTCGACGCGCCACGGAACGACGCCGTCGGCTTCCGGTGGTTCGGTCGGATGCTTGCCGGTTGCCTCGTCGTGGAGGCTGTGGTCGTGGTGATCGCACTTGCCGTCATCGCCGGTTTGCCGGCGGCATCCGAGTCCGAGCGCCATTTGGCCATTGACGGGCCCGCCACATCACCTCCCGCCTTGACGACGATCGATGCCACCGACTCGTTCCTGTCCGCCTGGCGGCGCTCACTCGAGCAGGATCACCGGGCCACCGGCACACTGACCAGAACGGTTCTTGGTCGCGACGCCCTGTTCACCTCGTCCTGGCCCGACCCGAAGGCGGGCGGAGACGGCTCGACCACAGCCGTTCTGCCCTACCGCCACAGCCGACTCGACGGGCGAACGCTCACCCAGATCGGCGAACTGGCCACGGTCGTCGAGCCCGTGGCGGGCCGGAGAACGTGTGTACGGCAGTCCGCAGGGTACGCCTGCACGGCCGGTGACGGCGCGGTCGACGATGCGATGGCAGCGGTCGAACAGGCCGTCGACGCCACGACGGCCACACATCGGATCGTCACGGTCGATTTCGCCGAGGTGCTGGCCGACTTCCCCCGGCTCCCCGCCGACATCGAGTGCTGGGAGGCACGATCGCTGACCGACGGTGTCGATCAACGCTGGGGCCGGCGGGCACAGTTCTGCTTCCACGAGCCGAGTGGCGCCGCCGTGTTTCGCCGGGTGCTCGGAACGATGCGGGTCGAGGTGCTCGTCGTCGAGTCGGTCTCGGAGACGGTTTCACCGACTGATCTCGATCCGGCCTGACGCCGGCGGCGGATGGCACGCAGGCGGGACGAACCTCGGGCCTGAGCAGGAGACGCCGGCGTCGGCTCCGAAGAGCCGTGGCGATGCGTGTGGAGGAGTGACGTCTCCCACTCAGTTGCCCTAGTTCCCGGTGAGGGTGATGGCCACCGGTGCTACAAGCATCGTCCTGTAGCCTGTCAGACTTGAGCGAATTTTTCGGAGAGGACATCCTCATTTGGCTGATGCTCGCCGTCGGTGGCGCCCTGACCATCGGCACCGCGACGGCCTTGATCAAACCGAAGGCCGAAATCGGCGACGACGAGCTCGAGCGGCCCCCGCTGGGCCGGTCGCTGGTACAGATCGCCATCGGTCTGATCGTCGTGATCTGGGCGGCGGTCTCGCTCTTCAGTTGACGGGTGATACCGCCCATCAAGGTTTTCGGCCAGCAGGCCGAAGATTAGACCGATGGCCGCACGACCACTCCCAACCAAGACGCCGAGCCGCACCGCTCGATCCACTCGCCGCGCTCCCGCCGAGCTCGCTGACCACCTCGGCCACCTCGGCCACCTCGGCCACATTGAACCCGGTGTCGGATCCGCGTCGGATGCGCCGGGCGGCAGGGTCGTTGGTTACGATCGGCGCCCGGCCGAGCCGTCGACCGGTTCAGCGCCGCGTCGAAAGCGGTCGACCTCCCGGGGCGCAGCCCACAACAGCACCCTGCTGTTCCGAGCCCTGCTGTTGATCGCTGCGGCCGCCGCCCTGGCCTTCACCGTGGCGGCGCTGATCGCTCCCCCCGACGGCTCAGCCGGGCGCGATGCCACATCGCCCGACGCGCCGCCGCCCGCAGTATTCGTGCAGCCGGACGGTTAGAAGTCGGGGCCCGGGTCGCCGCCTCCCATGCCGTCGTCCGATGGGGGCGGCAATGATCCCGGAATCGAGCGGGCCATGTTGTCGAACCGGGTGTACTGACCCCTGAACGCCAGCCGTACCCTTCCGACCGGCCCGTTACGATGTTTGGCCACGATCACCTCGGCCACACCCTTGTCGGGTGACTGGTCGTCGTAGACCTCATCTCTGTAGAGGAACATCACGACGTCCGCATCCTGCTCGAGGCTTCCACTCTCCCTCAGATCGGACAGCATCGGGCGCTTGTCGACGCGCTGCTCCAACGATCGGTTCAGCTGGGCCAATGCGACCACGGGTGCCTCGAGCTCACGAGCCAGAATCTTGAGGCCGCGGCTGATCTCCGACACCTCCACCTGGCGGCTCTCGGCGTTGGACCGGCCCGTCATCAGCTGGATGTAGTCGACGATCACCATGCCGAGATCCCCCACCCGGCTCTTCAGCCGCCGGGCCTTGGCCCGGATCTCCATCACCGAGGTGTGCGGGTTGTCGTCGATGAAGATGGGTGACTCGGCGAGGCGGCCGACGGCGTGGCTTATGCGGGTCCACTCCGCCTCCCCGATCTTGCCGGTGCGGACACGGCTCGAATCGACCAGGGCCTCCGAGCACAGGATTCGCTGGGACAACTCGAGCTGGCTCATCTCCAGCGAGAAGATCAGCACCGGCTTCTGATCCTTCATCGCCGCATTCGCCGCCATGCCCAATCCGAACGCGGTGTTGTGGGTCGGGATCATCTCACGGCCGGCAAGATACAGATGGCTCGGTGAATCAACGGTGATGCACTGCGTCGGAACGGATGCGATCGGCTTGACCTCGACGATCGTGCGCCATCGGCAGCGGCTGTTCGGCCGGTCGACCACCTTCTGCGCCAATCGTTTCCGCTCGATACGGAAGACATGTTCGGGCGCCGAGAAGTCGATCGACCAGACATCGGTGCCGACCGTGGAGCGCTTGATGCGCACCGATCCGACCTTGTAGCCGAGGGACAACGCAAGCTCCCGGGCGTCGAGCAAGAGCCGTTCATTCGACAAGGACAGCTGGCACGTCACCTGATCACGCACAACACATCCGTCGGTGTCCATCAGGCCTTGTAGGAGGGCCAAACGCTGCTTGGCCGAGGCTCGGCGATACATCGGCGGAACGTGCTTCTCCTGCGTGGCTCGGCCAGAGTTCTGAGCGGTCGCCGGCGACATCGTCCACCCGGCAAGTTCGAACGCCGTGACGATCTCGGCGTCCATCGTCGTGATCTGCGGTTTCCCCCTGTGACCGTCACCCAGCCAGCATCCGAGCACGTACGGATCGATCGGCAAATCCATGTCGGGCAAGTTCAGCGGCTCGGCCACCGGCACGCGGTGGTTCGGGCGATCACCACCACCGGACCTCACCCTGACCGATGCCGCGAGCTGCGCTGTGGTTCGCACGCTTGGCCAGGTTCGCTCGTGCGACTGGTCGCGGCCGAACTCCGGATGTCGGGCCGGACCGGCCGAAGCGCGGTACGACGCCTCCCGTCGCGATCGCCAAGCTCGATCATCCCAGGTAAGCCATTGGTGGTCGGCATCGGCGACGATGCTCGATCCGTCGTCGAAGCAGACCTCGAAACAGTCGTGTCCCCGGAACACCGGGCTCTTGTAGGTCACGACCGCGGGCTCGCCCTGGTCGTCGAACACCCGGCCACCGACGCTGAGTTGCCCCATCGTCGACCAACCGTCGGGCGTGGGGATCGGGGTGTCAAGGGCGAGGGCTTTGCCCATCGCCGGCCTCGCCCCGATGACGTAGAGGGAGTTGGGCTGGAGACCGGCGAGCATCTCGTCGAGGTCGATGTAGCCGGTGCTCGACCCGGTGATGGCGTCGCCCCGCTCGTAGAGCAGTTCGAGACGGTCGAGGTTGGCCGACAGCAGGTCCTTGATCTCGGCGGTCGTGTTGGTGACCCGCCGCTGGGCCACCTCGAACATGCGGGACTCGGCTTCGTCGATCGCCTTGACCACATCGTCTGGTACACCGTAGGCCGTCTCGGCGATCTCGTTCGACACCATGATGAGGCGCCGGAGCAGGGCGTGCTCCTCCACGATCTTGGCATAGTGGGCGGCGTTGCTGATTGCCGGGGTGGAGGCCTGGAGGTCGAGGAGGAGGGACGGGCCGCCGATCTCGTCGAGCAGACCGGCCCGGGCCAGCTCCTCGGCCACGGTGACGGCGTCGACCGGCTGGCCTGCGCCGTAGAGACCCATGATGGCGTCGTACAGATGGCCGTGCGCGGGCTTGTAGAAGTGATCGGGGTCAAGCGTTTCGACCACCTCGGCGATGGCCTCGCGCGACAACAGCATCGCCCCGAGCACCGACTCCTCCGCTCGGAGGTTGTTCGGTGGCACACGCGTTGGTCTGGGGGCATTGGCCCGCTCGGCCATGACGCTCCTTGATCGAAGTAGTTGGTGTGATTATCGAGACGTGGTGTGACCCTTTACGCCGCAAGGCGTGACAAGTCCACCACCTACAAGGAGACCGGCACCCGCGCCGAGCAAATCCTCGAGGTCCATCATCGCCGAGTGCGCCTGTGGATTCCTAGTGCCGTAACCTCTGGATCTCCTGTGAATATCGCGGGGGAAGCGGGCCCATCGCGGCGGTGCTCAATCCGTCATCAATGGTCAGGAACGACCAGAAGTCGACCAACAATCTGGGGATAATCTGTGGATGACCTGGGGACTTCACTGACCACACTGTGGACGAAACACTGTTTCCTGTGGGTAACCAGGCCTGGAAATCACCTCAACGCAACGCGATTCAGATTGCAGCAACAAACATCCACATCAAATGTGGATAAGTAGTGGACAAGCAACAGCGGTTGTCCACCCCGAGTTATCCGCACCTGGGGATGACGGCATCATGGGCACATCCACCCACGTTGGTGACCCCCGCTGAAGGGTCCGAAAAACTCCAAACACCGGCCGTCGATCCCGCTCGAGATCGACGGCCGGTGTTCCGACACGTCGGTTGGCCCGTCGCCGGGGCCGATGTGTTAGACCTGTTCGACGACCATCACCGTGACGGGGAACTCGACCTCGGGATGGGGCTTGACCATCACGTTGTAGGTTCCGAGGGCGCGTATCGAGTCATCGAGGTTGATCATGCGACGATCGAGCTCGACCCCGGCCTTGGCGTTGACCGCCTCCGCGATGTCGGACGACGTCACCGATCCAAAGAGCTTGCCTTCGGCGCCGGCCCGCGCCGGAATCTCGATCGGCGTGGTGACGAGTAGCTTCGCCACCTCTTCGGCCGCGTCGCGGTCCTTGGCGTTCTTCAACTGCCAGGCCCGCTTCATGGCGTCGGCTTGTGACTCGACCCCGGCGCTGGCCTGCTGGGCCAGGCCCTTGGGAATGAGCGAGTTGCGGGCGTAGCCGTCGGCCACCTCGACCAGGTCGCCCCGGTTGCCCAGACCCTCGATGGACTCGTGTAGAACCACTCGCATCGTCAGGCCTCCACCGTCTCGTTCACCTCGTCGGTCTCGATCTCGTTCCCGACGTCGTCGTTCCCGACATCGTCGTTCTCGACGGCATCGTCATCGTCATCTCGACTGCGGGGCGGGCGATCGTCGCGGCGACCGCCGTCGCGGCCACCGCCGTCACGATCATCGCGACGGCCGCCACGACGCTGGGTGGTGACCCGGCTGGTGTAGGCCAGCAGGCCCATTTCCCGAGCGTTCTTGATGGCCCGGGCCACCTCGCGCTGCTGCTGGGAGTCGTTGCCGGTTACTCGACGGGACCGGATCTTTGCCCGGTCGGACATGAACCGACGGAGCAGATCGACGTCCTTGTAGTCGACGTAGGTGATGTTGTCGGACGACAGCGGGCTGATCTTCTTCTTGGTTCGACGCCCGGAGTCCTTGGGTTTCATCCGCTTGGTGCGGGAGTTTCCTTTAGCCATTTCGCTTGTTCCTCTAGGTCCTTAGAACGGTTCTTCATCAGGGTTGTAGGGCGGGGGACCGGCGTTGCCGCCACCTCCACCGCCACCGGAGGGTCGGCCACCGCCGCCTCCTCCGTCGGGACGTTCGTTGCGCATCACATCGGCTGTGGCCCAGCGAAGGCTGACAGCCACGTCGTCGGCCACGATCTCGACCTTGGAGCGCTTGTCACCCTCCTGGGTTTCCCAGCTCCGCTGATCGAGGCGACCGGCCACCGTGACACGTGTGCCCTTGGCCACGGACTCGGCGACGTTCTCGGCCAGGGTGGCCCAGCAGGTGACGTCGAAGAACGACACCGACTCCTCCCACTCCTGGGTTTGCCGGTTCTGCCAGCGGCGGTTCACCGCCACCCCGAAGTTGGCCACCGCCTGCCCGGAAGGGGTGAAGCGGAGCTCCGGTTCCCGGGTGGCGTTGCCGGTGATGGTTACTGTGTTGTCGATAGCCATGGAGTTCGTCTCCCTTGGTTGGCCTTGTCAGGCGGTCACGCCGGCCAGGCCCCGACGATGAGCCTCGTCGAGCGGCAGGCGAATGAACTTGTGGCGGATGACGTCATCCGCGAGGCGCAGAACACGATCGAGCTCGGTCAGCGCGTTGGGAGCCATGAACTCCAAGACGACATAGAACCCTTCACGGGCCTTGTTGATCTCGTAGGCGAACTCGCGTACGCCCCACTTCTCGGACTTCTCGAGCGTTCCCCCGGCCTCTTTGGCCATGCTCTCGAGGCGATTGATGAAGGTCTGAACCGCCGACTCTTCCGCATCGGCGTTGAAAATGACCATTAGTTCGTATGCCCTCATAGGCGGGCTTCTACCTCCCTGTGGACCCGGGTCTGCCGGGGCTCCCGAGACCTTCGAGAGCAGGGTGAGCGGTGGAACTCCATTGCTCCACCACCTGTTCAGCACCCCGACCGATTGATCGACCGTGACGCTGGTTGTCTGTGCACCGTTTCCGACTCGACGGGGCCGTTGGGCCCGAGGCCGTCCGGAACGGCGGTTCCCCAGCGTACCGGCATCGAGGTTTCGCCCCCACACGCTCCGCTCAATCGGCAACCGTTCCCACGTCGACGAAGCAGCGCCACCATCCACCATCTACGCTGATCACCGATGAGCACCTATGTACTGTGTCACGGGGCGTGGGGCGGGTCCTACGGCTTCAAGTTCGTCCGCCCGCTGCTGTGGCAGGCCGGCCACGAGGTCCACACCCCGTCGCTGACGGGGATCGGGGAGCGATCGCACCTGGCCCATCCGATGATCGATCTCGACCTTCATGTCCGTGACCTCGTCAATGCCATCGTCTACGAGGACGTGCGTGACATCGTGCTCGTCGGCTTCTCCTACGGAGGCATGGTGGTCACGGGGGCGCTCGATCACGTCGGCGACCGGGTTCGCCATCTCGTCTATCTGGACGCGTTCGTTCCCGACGACGGTCAGTCGGCCATGGAACTTTTCGTGCCCGGCTCCGACCCGAGCCCGGTGTGGGTGGCACCCGACGGCGGACCGGTCACCGACTGGCTGATGGCCGCGCTCCCTCGCAAGCTCGACACTCCGGAGCTGACCGCCTGGTCGGACGCCCGGCGGGTCGACCAGCCGCTGGGAACGGTGACCCAGCCGGTTCGCCTGTCGAAACCGCTGGAGGAGTGGCCGTTCTCGCTCACCTACATCAAGGCCACGGACGATCCGGGTGAGGCCGCCGACTCGGCCTTTCACCAGGCTGCGGCGCGAGCCCGAAGCTCCGACCGATGGTCGTACCACGAGATCGCCTCCACCCACATGATCCCGTTCAGCCACCCTCGGGCCCTGGCCGACATCCTCCTCGCCGTGGGCTGAGCACACCACCTCCACATGGTTCAGGCGGATCGGTCGGCGAAGAGTGAGCGCACCCGGCCAACGGAGCCCTCAGGGGCGACGTCGATCGCCGGGATGACGCCGAGGTGTCGGGTGTTGGCGGCACCCGCCATAGTGTCGAGGCCGAGATGGGAGCGGATGTCGGAGGAGACGACGATCATGGCGTCGTCGAGTGCGATCCCGGTGCCGTCGGCGACCCGCACCAGCCCATTGAAGGCGGCCACCGTCGCTGCCGCTTCCAGCAAACCGTCGGGTCCGACAGCGGCAAGCAACTTGTCGCGGGTGTCGTCGAGTCTCGCCACCGCGTCGACCTGCCCGTCGTCGCCACCCGACACCATCGCCGGGTTGGCCACCCGGTTGGCAGCCGACGCGAACGCGAGCAGTTCCGCACCGGCGGGAAACCCGTAGTCGGCGTCGACCACCGGCCGCCCACCGTCGACCACGGCGTCCACATCGACGTCCTGGCCCAGTATCCGGCTGCTCTCACGGAGCAGCACCACATGAGAGGTCGCTCAATAGAAGCAGTCGAGTTCAGCCGTGGTCCGGGCCGCCACGGCTTCCACCTGGACCCGCGTCAGCGCCCGGTCCCAGTTCAAGTCGAGGAACTCCTCGCCCCGCGAGTAGTGCGAGTTGACCAGAGCCCGCCACGCCTGATTGGTTTCGGGAACCAGCGACAGCGTTCGACTGACGTTGGCCATGGTCTTGTCGATCGACTGGGGGACCCACGCCCCCACGTCACCGACGTCGTCGGGGCGATGGCGGGCCGGTTCGCCCGGAACCGCCCGCGGCGGCTCGTCGGGTTCGTGGCCGACGGCGACGGTGAAGGTGTCGAGACAACGCACAATGGCCGTCAGACCGACCAGTTCGGTGTACGTCTCCGCTCCGAGTTCTGCGATCCGCTCGTCGGCCCAGGCCCGGATAAGCCGTCCCGGATCGGTCGCCACCCGGTGAACCACGTCGACCGCGGCGGCGGACAGGTGTTCGGAGTCCGGATGCCGGTCGGAAACCGCAGCGGGGCTGACGGCGGCCCTCCGGGCCCGGTCGATCGGATCGTCGTCGGCTCGCCTCGACTCCTGCCACACGTCGAGCCGCTCGACGGCGGTCAGCCAGTCGCCCGGTCGGGCCACGGCCTCCGTCGCCTCCCGCCGGGCCTCCTCGATCCAGGTCCTCACATCACGCATGCGCGGAAATCAGCCTGCGACAGGAGCCAGATGCCACCGTCGACCGGGGATGCTCTCCCCACCGCCGGCCGGCCAGCTCAGCGCCGTCACCACGGCGAGGAGGCACAACGCCATCAACCAGTCGAACATCATCACATGGGCCAGAACAAAGGGCAGGTAGGCCCCGATGATGAGGTCGATACTGAACAACCCGCCCATGGCCAGGAGCCGGTGTTCGTGGCGGGTGGCGCGGCGTATCGCCGGCCGGGCCACATACAGGACGATCGCCACCACGGTACCGATCACGGGATTGCCCCCGAGGATGTTCAACATCGACAGTCCGATGGCGACCATCATCGAGAGGTCGGCCAGCTCCGAGCGGGATCGACTGGTATGGCTCCGCACCTGGGCCAGCGCCGGTTCGACGGACTCGCGGAAAGCTTCGCCCAACGAGCGGGCGGACCCGGTTACAAAGAGAAAAGCCGCACCGGCGATGAGAGCCAGGGCACTCATACTCAATCCGGCTCGAACCAGTTCGGGATTCATCGGCTCACCTCGGGCGTGCGGGCCCCTTCAAGGGGCTTGTACCCATCTCATCGGCAAAACAGTGGCGAGCGCAAGTTTTGATTCGAGAGTTTATGAGCTCGTGAGATCGTCGAGCACCGTCGGCGGGCCCGAACGCACGTACCATTCGTGACCATAGACCGCCGTGAACGCGGCGTCGTCGAGCCGCATCACCTCGGAATCGGGCGGGATCTGACTGACGTGAGCGGCCATGGCGGCTCGTTTTCGGTCGATGACGTTCGACACCTCGACTGTCGTGTCGATCAGTACGGTCGGCGTGCCGCCTGCGAGTTTGCCGTCGAGAGGCCGGGCCATGGCATCGGCCAGCATCCCCTCGGGCCGATTGGCGTTCGAGGCCTGCATCAGCGCCTCGACGGCCGTTCCGACCAGATGGGTGACCACGAAGTGGAGATGTTCGCGGTCGACCGTGGCCTGATAGACGGTCGGCACGTGAGCCAGCCGGGCCGCAGCGAGACCGACCCGATGGGTCGCCAGGTGGTCGGGATGACCGTAGATACCACCCGAGTCGTAGGTGACGACGGCAGCGGCTCCGACGTCGCGGGCGATGTCGGCCACGCGCTCGGCCGCCTCGGTTGTCGGGGTGGCGGCGAAGCTGCCCGGTGCTGGGTTCGGGCCGAGGCCCGAGTCGGGGTAGCCGAGAAACTCCAGCCGATCGACCTTGAGGGCCGCGGCGGCCGCCTCGGCTTCCAGCCGCCGAGCGACACTTGCGGCCGGTCCGGCGTCGTGATCGTCGGTGGCGATCACAACCGAGACGCCGACTCCCAGGTCGGTGAGTCGGGCGATCGTGCCGCCGGTGAAGATCGCCTCATCGTCGGGATGGGCGTGGAAGAACAGGAGACCAGGAATAGCCGATCAGTTTAGTCAGGTTTTACGAACGACGGTCGCGTCGACGACGTCGAGCGCGCCGCAGCGCCCTAACGCTGTTCCGTCGCCACCGAAGCCCCCGCCGACCGCCGCCCGCCTAGAATACGGAGATCGATCAGCAGACGACGTCGGTCTACGACCCGGAGGATCCGCCGACGAAGCAGGCGGAACAGGGCCAGGCGCCCGGCCTCGGCATTGCCGGGCTGGAGAACTATGTGGAGATCGGACGGGGCGGTTTCGCCACCGTGTACGCGGCCGACGACCACGCGCTCGGCCGCAAGGTGGCGGTCAAGGTGCTCCGCCACCTCGACGACGACGGGGTCCGTCGATTCCAGCGGGAAGCCCGCATCCTGGCCGATCTCGGCAGCCATGAGAACCTCGCCGTCATCTACCGGTTCGCCGAGACCAGAAACGGCAACCCATGTTTCGTGATGGAGTACGTGCCGGGGGGTTCACTGGCCGACTCGCTCGCTCGAGACGGGGCTGTGGACGTCAAGACCGCGATCTCGTATGCCAGCCAGGTGTCGCGGGCGCTGATGCACACCCACGCTCGGGGCATCGTGCACCGCGACATCAAGCCGAGCAACATTCTCCTGGCCAACGACGGCCGGATCAAGCTGTCGGACTTCGGTATCGCCGTGATCCGCAGGGGGTCGGCCACGCTGAACGCGGCGACCTTCGAACACGCCGCGCCCGAGGTGTTTCTCAACGGGGCCACCAAGAACGACGAGCGTTCCGATCTGTATTCGCTGGGCTCCACCCTGTTCAACCTGATCGACGGTTCGGCCCCCTATCACATCGAGGGCGACCGGTCGCACGAGGCGCTGCTCAACCGGGTACTCAACGCGCCGATTCCCGTCACCGATCGGGCGCCGCAACTGAACGGTTTCTGGGCCAAAGCGCTGGCCAGGGAGCCCGAGGCACGGTTCCAGACGGCGGCGGAACTTCTGGCCGCACTCACGGCACTCAGCCGTGAATCCCCACCGTCGCCCACTCGAGCCGACCATCGAGGGTTTCGGCCGGAGCAGCCATCGAAGTATGCGTCACCGCCGTCGACCCCGCCTCCGCCGGGGCCGGATGCTCAGCCGTCGCAGTCGGCCGTGCCTGCGCCTCGGCTACCCCCACCGCCGTCCGGTAAGGTCACCGCGGCGAACACGGTAGGTGTCACCCGCGCCGACGGTCAGCCCCTGTCGCCACAGGAGGTGGCGGTGGTCGACAGCTTCGCCGTCAGCCCGTCGGCTGCTCAGCGGCGGGACGTTGCCGCACTGACCCCGACCCAGTCGGTCCTGTTCACGCTCGCGCAGGATCGCGACGACACGGTGGCCACCATTGCCGTGCCGCGCCTCACCGACCAGAACCTGCTCGGCCAGTTGATCGAACCCGAACGACCGAAGCGCACCAGGGTCCTGGCCGCAGGGCGGATCACCAACGGCCCGCTGGCCGAACGGCTGGCCGCCGATCCGGACCCCGACGTCCGGGCCGCTCTGGCGTCGGGGGTCAGCGAACCGTCGATCATCCAGCGCCTGATCGTCGATCCGGCCGAGTCGGTGCGGTCGGCGGTCATCACCCAGATCCAGAATCCGAACGTGCTCCGGCTGGTGGCCCAGTCGCCCGATCCGGAGACCCGGCGGGCGATCGCCCGCCATCTCGATC
>JBFHEP010000031.1:0-20329 GCA_041584095.1 Acidimicrobiales bacterium
CGCCCCTTAGCGACTGGGCGGTTCACATCGCCCTCGTCACCAACGGCGTGCCGATCGCCGGGGCCGTGACGCTTCCTGCCGAACAGTTGACGCTGGCGACGCAGCCGGCCGCCGAACTCCCCGATCCGATCGAGGGACCTCCCCGCGTCATCGTCAGTCGTACCCGCCGCCCGCCGGCCGCTCAGATGCTGGCCCGGCAGCTGGGCGCCCGCTACATCGAATTGGGGTCGGCCGGGGCCAAGGCCATGGCCGTGGTCCGGGGGCAGGCCGACATCTACGCCCACTCCGGCGGTCAGTACGAATGGGACTCGTGCGCTCCGGTGGCTGTCGCTCGGGCCGCAGGTCTGCATTGTTCCCGGCTCGACGGTTCGCCGATGCTCTACAACAACCCCGATCCGTACCTACCGGATCTGCTGATCTGCCGTCCGGAGTGGGCCGAGCCGAGCCTCGCGATCCTCAACGGCTGAGCGGGCGCGAGGGTATCGTCATGGATTACAGGGTCGTCGGCTATGCGGTGAACGGCCGCAGCGCCGTGATCACGCTCGATCGACCCGACCGGGGCAACGCCTGGACCGGCCGGGTGCACGCAGAGTACCTGGACGCCGTGGGTCGGGCCGATGCCGACCCCGCGGTTCGAAGCATCGTCGTCACCGGCCGTGGCCGGGCCTTCTGCGTCGGCGGGGATTCCGAGGCGCTGGCCGGACACGCCGAGCGGGGATCCTACGACGATGGACTCGCTCGGGCCGACGGCGACACGAACGTCCTGCCGGGAGCATCGGTCGACGCGCAGTTCGATCAGCAGTTCGCCTTCCACTTCGGCCTGTCGAAGCCGATCATCGCCGCCATCAACGGGCCGGCCGCCGGTATCGGCCTGGCTCTGGCCTGCTTCGCCGATCTGCGGTTTGCGGTGCCCGGAGCCAAGCTGACGACCGCCCACGGCAAGCTCGGTCTGCCCCCCGAATACGGTCTGTCATGGATCCTGCCCCGCCACGTCGGGTTGACCCGGGCCATGGATCTCCTGCTCACGTCACGGGTGTTCCTGACCGACGAGGCGCACGAGATGGGCCTGGTGAATCGGCTCGTGCCGGCCGAGAATCTGTTGGAAACCGTGCTCGACTACGCCGAGGAGCTGGCGTCGACCAATGCCCCGTCGGCGCTCACCGCCACCCGACACATGGTGTACCTCGATCAGCATCGGGGCATCGGCGATTCGGTGGCGGAATCCCGCGAGAGACTGAATCTGATGATGGGCTCCGCGGAGTATCGTCAGGGTGTCGAAGCTCTTCGACACAGGCAACCACCGGCGTTTTGAGGCAGGCAAGCGTTTCGTGCAGACAGTAGAAGCAGACGACCTCCATCTCGGTGCGTTCTCGGACAACCCGCCATGGTCGATGGCCGAGTCGGAACCTGACTGGCTGCCGGTTGTCGATTCTCTCCGCCGCCAGCAGGCCCGGCAGCTCCCGCGACTGCTGACTCCGCCGCGGGTTCCTCCCCTCGGTCGAGCGGCCACCGTGCTGTCGGTGCTCGGCCGGGCGATCGGGATGTGGCGGTTGCGGGAACGAGGCACCGAGCGGTCGCGAGCAGCGTTGTCGCGTCGGATCCGGGAGGCGGCGGAGGCTTTGGGGCCGACATACATCAAGCTGGCCCAGATCATCAGCGCCGGCGAGGGCGTGTTTCCTCGGGAGCTGGTCGACGAGTGCAAGAAATGCCGCGACCAGGTGCCGGCCGTGACCTACGACCGAATCGTCAGCGTGATCGAGGAGGACCTCGGCCGGCCACTTCACGAGATCTTCACCCACATCGAACCGGTTCCGGTCGCCGCAGCCTCCATCGCCCAGGTCCATCGGGCTACCCTGCGGTCCGGCAAGAAGGTCGTGGTCAAGGTCCAGCGTCCGGGGATCGACCAAGTGGTTCGGCGTGATCTGGCGGTGCTGAGCTGGCTGGCACCCCACCTGGTCGGCCGGATACCGGTGTCGGCGCTGGCCAACCCGCCTGCCCTGGTGGAGCTGTTCGCCGAAACCATCATCGAGGAGCTCGACTTCCGGCTCGAAGCTGCGAACATGCTCGACGTCGGCCGGGTCTACGCAGAACTCGACCAACGAAACTTCATCGTACCCCGCCCTCACCCCGTGCACGTCACCCGCCGAGTGCTGGTCATGGAGGAGCTGAACGGCTTCAACTTCAACGACGTCGAGGCCATGCGGGCGGCCGGCGTCGACACGGAGGCGGTGTTGAAGACCGGCATGATCGGGTTTCTCGAAGGGGTCTTCCTCCACGGCGTGTTCCACGGCGACCTGCACGGCGGCAACCTCTTCATCATGCCCGATGGTCGGACCGCCCTGATGGACTTCGGGATCACCGGTCGCCTCACCGAACGGGAACGACTTGCCTTTCTCCGCATGATGATGTCGGCCACGACCAACAACGTGAGCGGGCAAGTCGAAGCGCTGCGTGACCTGGGTGCGCTACCGCCGGACGTCGATGTCGACGCCGTCATCACCGACCTGGGATTGGACGGTCCACCCATCGACCCAACGCAACTGGCCCCCGATCAACTGGTCAATGAACTCCAGCGGGTCGTGAAAGCGTTGCTCGCCTATGGGGCCCGCATGCCGAAACCCCTCATGCTCTACGTCAAGAACCTCATCTTCATCGACGGTGCCACGGCGAATCTGGCGCCCGAACTCGATCTGTTCGGCGCCATCACGGAGGTGGCCACCCACTTCGCCACGGCCCACGGCTCGACCATCGCCGCTCAACTCGGCATGCAGCAGCAGACATGGGATCTCGATCTGGACGGCGTCAAGGCCGGATTCGGAATAGATCCCGCCACGACGTCGCACTTCACCTACGCTGAGCTGAAACAACGACGTGAGCTGATCAGAAAGCGGCTCGGGGAGCACGTGGGCAGCAACGGATGAGCCGGGCGACGCACTGCGGATGTCGGAGGCATCGGCCGTAGCCGAGTCCGGTTTCAGCGAGAGGCAATCAAGGAGAGAGGGCATGAACGGTCAGGCCGCAGCAGGCTGGTACCACGCCGAAGGCGATCCATTCGGGACGCTTCGCTATTGGGATGGCGTGCAGTGGGTCGGCGATCCCCAGTACCCACCGCAGCCTGCGGCCCAGGATCCGGCACCGTTCCAGCCGGCGCCGTCCGGGCAGGAATCATGGTCGGGGCCGGCTTGGACTCCCCAGTACGGCCCGGGCCGTCACAAGGGCGGGATCGGGGCCCGCCTGCTGGCGTACATCATCGACATCCTGATCACGTTTCTCCCGTTCATCGTTTTGTCGGTGATCGGCGGTGACAACAGCGCGCTCGGCGGCGTCGGAGCCCTCCTCCTGATCGCCGTCTTCCTGTGGAACTCGGTGTATCGCCAAGGCACGACCGGGCAGACCGTGGGAAAGAGCGCGGTGAACGTCACGCTGCTGGGCAAGGACGACTTTCAGCCGATCGGCATCGGCAAGGCACTGGTCCGGGCGTTGCTGGGCTGGCTGCTGAACTCCATTTTCCCGATCGACCTCATCTGGGCGTTGTTCGACGGCCAGAATCAACGGCTCGTCGACAAGATCCTGAACGCCAACGTGTTCAGGAGCGAGTTGGATCTGTAGACGGGTGCGCCTCCTCATCGCCGACTGCACCGTCGACTACGCCGGCCGACTCACCGCTCATCTCCCCCGCGCCACCCGCCTGATCATGGTCAAGGCCGACGGCTGCGTGTCGGTTCACGCCGACGGGGGCGCCTACAAGCCCATGAACTGGATGACCGCACCGAATACGGTACGGGAAACAGCCGACGAGTGGGTGGTCACGAACCCGAAGGGTGAAACGCTCACCATCACCATCCACGAGCTGGTGAGCGATGTGTCGCATGATCTGGGCGTCGATCCCGGCCTGCGGAAAGACGGCGTCGAGGCCCATCTCCAGGAGCTGCTGGCAACCGACCCCGCCCGGCTCGGCGACGGTATGCGGTTGATTCGGCGGGAGTTCCCGACCGAGATCGGACCCGTCGATCTGCTGTGTCGCGACGCGGAGGATCAGGTGGTCGCGGTCGAGATCAAACGCCGGGGCGAGATCGACGGGGTCGAACAGCTCACCCGCTATCTCGATTTCCTCAACCGGCAGCCGGATCTCTCACCGGTCAAGGGTCTGTTCGTGGCTCAGGAGATCAAACTGCAGGCCAAGACGCTGGCCGGCGATCGAAATATCGAGTTCCTCGAGATCGACTACGACGAACTGCGCGGCATCGAGCGACCCCAGCAGAAGCTGTTCTAGGTCGTGAAGCTGACGCCACCGTTGTCGAGCACGACGCGGCCGTCGTCGCCGAGGGTTTGAAACACGGCAGAGCCGTCGCCGTTATCCCACATGTTCACCGTCAAGGCCTCCCCCGGCAGGACCGGTGAGCTGAAGCGTCCCTCCATGGAGGTGAATCGAGCCGGGTCGGAGCCGCACAACGTGTGCAGCAGCGCCCGTCCGGTGAAGCCGTACGTGCAGAGGCCGTGGAGGATGGGGCGGGGGAACCCACCGACGTCGGAGAACTGCCTGTCGGAGTGCAGCGGGTTGCGGTCGCCGCAGATCCGGTACAGGAGGGCCTGATCGGGCCTGGTCTGATAGGTGACCGAATGATCGGGGTCACGTTCGGGGGCGACGTTCACGGCGGCCGACGGACCGCGATCACCGCCGAATCCCCCTTCGCCGACGATGAACGCCGACGAGGTCGTCTCGAACAACGGTTGACCGTCGTCGATCGACGTGGCGACCGCCCTCGCCGCCACCACCGCTCCCTTGCCCTTGTCGTAGATGCCGGTGATCTCGTCGACAAGTTCCACCTCGCCTTCGGGCGGGATCGGCCGGTGCAACATGATGCCCTGCTGGCCGTGCACCAGCATGCGGTTGTCCCATGTTCCGGCATTGCGTATGGCGCTCGAACCACCCGTGGCGTTGAACCCGGCCATCACCACGAAGGTCGGAAACACCTTCTGCTCGACTCCTGCGGTGTTCTCGGTGGTGAATTCGAGCTCGAAGCCAACCGGATCGACGGCACCGCCACCGATTCCGACTGCATACAGCAGGCAGTCGTCGCTGGTCCAGCGCCAGCGACGCGGTTCACCTTTGGTGCCGACGGCGTCGGGGTTCATGGGCATAGCGGTCCTCCTCGGTTCTCTCGATCGGTGTATCAGGATCCTAGAACGGTGCGGGGCGGCCCGGCCCGGTCACTGGGGCGCCGGACATGTCGCTGTTCGGCTGGGCTTCGGCCGTCATCTTCTTGACGAGGGGGCCGATCACGGTCGGATCGTCGACCGGTTCGACGGTCGGGCCCCGGCGCCACATCTCGGCAATGCCGAGCACCTGGCCACTGGCCTCGAACACCCTGCCCGTGACCGGAGCAGACTCGTCGCTGGCCAGCCAGGTGACGATCGGAGCGATCCACCGAGGGTGCATCTGTTCGCGCTCCTCCTCGCTGCCCTGGCCCATGCCGAGATTCTCCGTCATTCGGGTGAGGGCGGCCGGGGCGACGGCGTTGACGGTGACCCCGTAGCGGTGCAGCTCCTGGGCCGCGATGATCGTGAAAGCTGCGATCCCGGCCTTGGCCGCACCATAGTTCGTCTGACCGGGGTTGCCGTAGATGCCCGACACGGAGCTGGTGTTGATGATGCGGGCGTCGTTGCTCTCGCCGCCCTTGGCCCGCTCCCGCCAGTAGGCGGCGGCATGACGCGAGGGAGCGAAGGTGCCCTTGAGGTGCACGGCGATGACGGCGTCCCACTCCGCCTCGGTCATGTTCGTCAGCATCCGGTCGCGGAGGATGCCGGCGTTGTTGATGACGACGTCCAGCCCCCCGAAGTTCTCGATGGCGGTGTCGATCATCCGCTTGGCGCCGTCGAAATCCGAGACGTCGTCGCCGTTGACCACTGCTTCACCGCCGGCCTCGATGATCTCGTTCACCACCCGCTGGGCCGGGCTGAGGTCACCGCCGCTGCCATCGACGTCACCCCCGAGATCGTTCACGACCACCTTCGCCCCGTGGTGGGCGAGCATCAACGCGTGTTCGCGACCGATACCGCGACCGGCTCCGGTCACCACCGCTATTCGTCCCTCACAAAGCTTTGCCATCTGTCACCTCTCCGGAAGTCTCGACCCGCTGCCGGTTTCGATTCGTGCGGCCGAACGGCCGAAAGCCCGCTGATGATCATGTCACACCGCCCCCGCTGTTCCAAAGTTCCCGTTCCATCACAGAGGAGGCGATGACAGCCAACACGGCCCACGCCGTGGCAGAATAGAACCCGGTGACTTCTGAAAGTGACGGCGACCAGCCAGGATCTCTCGACCAGTCCGACGGTGAGGCGAACTCGGTTGACGCTTTGCTGGCCGAACTCCTGGGGCCTGATTTCGAACCTACCGACGGGACCGAGCCGGGCGGCGGAGAATCCCGCGTGCGTGCGGTCGGGGCCCATGGCGAACCCTCGGGCTGGCAGACGCTCCGCGACGGCGACGACACCGCTGCCGAGCAGCCGCCCATCGGAAGCGAGGATCCCACCTTCGCCGTCCCGATAACCGAGAACGAATCTCCTGCCGACGGTGTTGCGGGCGCGAACATGCACACGCCGCCATCGCCGGTCGTCGACGCTTCCACCCCGGTCACCGCCGTTCCACCCGACCCAACAGCCGTCATGGGCCGACTGAATGAGTTCGACGATGCGGCTTGGTCGGGCAGCCGGAATGGCCGTTTGGCGACCGCTACGCCGATCCCGGCCGAAACACCGTCGGCGTCCAGGGGATTCTCCCTCGTAACCGTCATCAAACTCGCGATCGTGTTGGCACTGAGCCTCTACCTGTTGCTCGTGGCGGCCTGGGCGATCGATCTGGCCCGACACCAGGACACGGTCATGCGGGGGGTGGAATTCGCCGGGACGTCGCTCGAGGGTATGAGTCGAGGGGACCTCGACGAGCTCTTCGATCAGCAACGCCAGGAGCTGGCGGCGACGCCGATCGATGTCGTGGTCGGCGACACCACCGTCACATCCGATCCTGTCACGCTCGGCATGTTGTTTGACCGCGACGTGATGGTCGACGAGGCGATGAGCGTCGGTCGAAGCGGGGCTTTCCCCGCCCGACCCCTGAACTGGCTGGGTTCGCTGTTCGGCAGCGAGGAGCTCGAGCCCCGGTACTCCATCGACGGCGATGTCACCACGGCCGCGGCCGAGACCGTGATCGCCAGCCTTCTCGATCAGCCGGTGGAGCCGGAGATGATCCTCGACGGCAACGACCAGCTCATCGTGCTCCCCGGTAGCAGCGGTATCACACTGAGCCCGCGGGAGCTCGTTGGGCGCCTTCCGTCGGTCATCGAGGCCGGCCCGCCCTACGCGTTGGAACTCCAGGCCATCGTCGCCGAACCGGAGGTGGACCAGCAGGCGCTCGAGTCGATCGCCGCCGAGATCAACGAGCTGACGGCGCAACCGGTTCGGATTCAGGTGCTGGATGACATCGCCCGGGTTGAACCGGCAATGCTGAAGTCGTGGGCCGTCGTCGAGACCGACGGTGTGCCGACCTGGTCCTTCGAACCGACCCGGGTGTTGAGCGATCTCCGCCCGCTGTTCCCGACTCTCGGATCGGAGGATCAGCAGGCCAGATTCCAGATCGTCGACGGTAAACCGATCATCGTGCCGGCGTCCGAAACCGTCGTCTGTTGCGACGAGGAGTCGATCGGCAATTTGCAGGCCGGTCTCCGTGCTCCGATTTCGCCGGCCGACACCGACGAGGACGACTCCGGCGGCGAGGAGGCCGAGCCGAGCCGAACCATCGTCCTGGAGCCGACCATCGTCGGTTTCGACGAGGGGGTGGCCGAGCTCGAGTCGCTCGGCATCATCGAGGAGGTCAGCTCTTTCACGACGAATCACGCCTGCTGTGAGAATCGGGTGTCGAACATCCAACGCTTCGCCGACCTCATGCAGGGTGTCATCATCAGGCCCGGCGAGAGCTTCTCGCTCAACGGCCACGTTGGTCGGCGCACGATCGAGAAGGGCTTCGTAGCCGACGGGGCCATCAATCTCGGTGTGCTCGAGCCGCAGGTCGGCGGTGGCATCAGCCAGTACGCCACCACCTTCTTCAATGCCGCCTTCTTCGCCGGCCTGGAGTTCCTGGAGTATCAGTCGCACTCGCTCTACATCTCCCGTTACCCCAGGGGCCGGGAGGCCACGATCTCTTGGCCGCAGCCCGATCTGAAGGTTCGGAACAACACGCCGTACGGCATTCTGGTGTGGAACGAGTACACGTCGACCTCGATCACCGTGAAGTTCTACTCGACCAAACATCTCGAGGTCGAGGCCCTCCCGCTGCGCCGCTCATCCGAGCGTCAATGCCGGGTCGACATCACGCCTCGGTTGATCACCTACCCCGACGGAACCCAGGTCGAGGACACCGTCTACGCCGTGTACCGGCCCGGCGAGGGACTCGATTGTGCCGGCAACTCGACCCGTCCCGATCTCGAGCCCGAAGCTCCAACCGCAACGCCCGAACCCGAACCCGAACCCCAACCCGAACCCGAACCGGAACCCCAACCCGAGCCGGAGCCGACACCGGATCCACCCGATGACGGCGGCGGCGGAAACGGCGGCGGCGACGGGTAAGCCGGGTGCGCCTGATCTGAAGGCGGGTATCACCGAAAGTCGAGGGCTCGCGGAAGGCGGTACCGAGGCAGAACCGTGCCGGAGCCGCTAGGTTGCTCGTAAGTGCAACAGCAATCTCAACCTGTCCGCAAGACCGACGTCGCGGTGGTTGGAGCAGGGCCGGCGGGCACCGCAGCAGCCATCGAGGCGCGACGAGCCGGTCTTGACGTCCTTGTGATCGACAAAGCGACCTTCCCGCGCTCGAAGTGCTGCGGCGACGGCTTGACCACGAGTGCGCTCCGTCAGCTGGAGGAGTTGGGATTCGACCCCAAGTCGGTCCCCAGCTGGACCCGCGTCAACGACGTTGTGATCGTGAGCCCGGCCGGACGTACCCGAACCTATCCGCTCCCCCGCTCCCAGGGCACGTTCGCCGCCGTCGTCCGACGTTCGGAACTCGACCACCAGCTCGTCCTGCTCGCTCGCCGGGCCGGGATCGATGTACTGGAAGGTCATGAGCTCATCGATCTCGACCAGGACCAGTCGTCGGCGACCCTCGTGGTCCGCCACGTCGACGATCGCTACTCGGTCAAGGCCCGTTTCGTGATCGCATCCGACGGCATGTGGTCACCTACGCGGAAACTCCTCGGCATCGGTCCGGAGCGGTATCGAGGAGACTGGCACGCATTCCGCCAGTATTTCGCCGGGGTGTCGCCCTATGCCCAGGACAAGTTGATCGTGTGGTTCGAGCCCGACCTCCTGCCGGGCTATGCGTGGTCGTTCCCACTGGCGGACGGCCGGGCCAATGTCGGCTTCGGCATCATCCGGGGCGAAGGCGGCAAACGCATCCAGAACATGAAGTCGATCTGGGCCGAGCTGCTGCAGCGTCCGCATATCCGGGCCCGACTCGGCGCCGAGGCGGAGGCCGAGGAACCTCATCGGGCGTGGCCGATTCCGGCCCGGCTCGGGCATCTGCCGTTGGCCCTGGGCCGAATACTCTTCGCCGGTGACGCCGCAGCGGTAACCGACCCCATGAGCGGCGAGGGTATCGGGCAGGCGTTGGAGAGTGGGCGGATGGCCGCAGAGGCGATCGTCGCGGAGGGTATCGACCATCCGACGGCCGTGCGGGAGCGCTACGAGAACGGTCTCCGACGAACGATCGGCCGCGATCACCGACTGGCTCAGGGCCTTTCCCATCTGCTGGCCCGACCGTGGATCACCGAAGCAGCCCTGGCCACCACCGGCATCACCGGCTGGACGAGGGAGAACTTCGCTCGCTGGCTGTTCGAGGACTATCCTCGGGCCACGCTGGTGAATCCTCGACGCTGGTCGGAACGACCGCTCGACCAACCTGCGCCGTTTCGTCATCTGGATTCGGCCCATCCGTCAACGTAAGGTTTTGTCCATGTCCTCCGTGCCCGTTCGAGAGCTTCGCTCGGGGTCATCCGAGCTTCCCCCGGCCGACTACATCGCCGAGACCCGCAAGCTCTACGCGTCCCTCGGCTACGAGGACTACCGCTGGGCGGAGAGAACCGAACCGCCGGCGTGGCGGTCGATCGACATTCCGCTGCGGTCGGCGTCGATCTGCATCATCGGGTCGGGTGGGGTCTACCGGCGGGGGCAAATCGCGTTCCACACGAAGGACGACACATCGATTCGGGTCATCGACGTGGACACCCCGGCCCGCGACTTGCGCGTCGCACACTTCGCCTACGACCAGACCGATGCCCGATCGGACCCAAACTGCGTGTTCCCGTTGGAGCGCCTCCGTGAACTCGTCGAGCAGGGCGTCGTGGGCGGTATCAGCCCGCTTCACTTCGGGTTCATGGGCGGAATCTACTCGACGAGACGGCTCCTGGCCGAGACCGCAGAGCTGCTGACCGAACAGGTTCGCCGCCTCCACGATGCGGGACAGCTCGATGTCGTCCTTCTCGTGCCGATTTGACCGGTATGCCACCAGTCGGTCGGTCTGATCGCACGAGCCATCGAGGAGGCGGGAATCCCGACCATCTCGTTCACTTCCGCACGGAGCATCACCCAGCGGGTCAACCCGCCCCGGGCGGTCTTCATCGATCTCCCGCTCGGTCACACGGCGGGGGCGCCGAATGACCCGGTTGGCCAACGGCAGCTTCTGACCGACGGTCTGGTCGCCGGCTTTGCCGCGACCGAGCCCGGCACAATCGTCGACCTGCCGTTTCGCTGGATCGACGACGACTGGAAGGCCGCTCCCCTGTCGTGGACCCGGGCCGCTCAGGACGACGGCACCTCTGGAACAACGGCCGGCGATACCCGGACCGCTCGTAGCCCTGATCCCGTCTATCACGACGACAGCGACCGGGCGGCGGCCGAGGAGGTGCCCTGGAGCGAGCAGTGCCAGGTGTGCCTCGGGCTGGACCCGGAAGACGGCTAGCACGACCCGAAAATCTGCCGCACGGCCGGTACGTGATCGCACCTGACGCGCGCAAATCGTTGTTTTGAAGGAGTGCAATGACCGATCTCGGATTCGATGGCAAGGTGGCGATCGTCACCGGAGCGGGTGGAGGGCTGGGACGCGAACACGCCCTGGAGTTCGCCCGCCGAGGGGCCCGGGTGGTGGTGAACGACCTGGGCGGTGCAGTCGACGGCACCGGCGGTTCGGAGGATCCGGCCGACGATGTCGTAGCCGAGATCGAGGCGCTTGGCGGCGAGGCCGTTGGCGACGCCAACAGCGTCGCAACCCCCGAAGGTGGTGAGGCGATCGTCCGGAGCGCAATCGACGCTTTCGGCCGTATCGACATCGTCGTCAACAACGCAGGGATCCTCCGGGACAAGACGTTCCAGAACATGACCGATGAGCTGCTGACACCGGTCATCGATGTTCACCTCAAAGGAGCGTTCTACGTCACCCGACCGGCCTGGATCCACTTTCGGGAACAGGGCTACGGCCGGGTCGTCAACACCTCATCGAACTCCGGACTGCTCGGAAACTTCGGCCAGTCCAACTATGCGGCAGCCAAAATGGGCCTGGTCGGCCTGACCCGGGTCATGGCGGCCGAGGGAGCCAAATACAACATCCGGGCCAACGCCATCGCCCCGGTTGCCCGAACCCGGATGAGCGAGGGCATCCTGGGCTCGATGGCCGAGCAGCTCGACCCGAACCTGGTCACGCCACTTGTCGTCTGGCTGGCTCACGAATCGAACCCGACCACCGGGTCGGTCTACTCGGCCGCCGGGGGCACGGTGGCCCGCTACTTCATCGGCCTCACGGAGGGCGTCCACCGTGGATCCGGCATCACGGCCGAGACCGTTCGGGACGACTGGGAGCGCATCAACGACGAAACCGGCTACATCGTGCCGAGCGGACCGGCGGACGAGTTCGGCAAGCTGCTCAAGCAGTGGCAGGAGGATCAGCACGACTGAGCGGCCGAGCCGGATGTTCAGTTGAGGCCGAGGACCGGACCGGCGTGGTGGACCAGCATCCTCCAACGCCATCCGTCGTGCTCGAACACGTTGACGGCGACGGCGGCGCCGGTGTGACCGTCGGAGATCATGTTCTCGGCCACGGTCACCCAGCCGACGGCACCACGCCGGATCACACGCTCCTCGGTGATGATGACCTGCGGATTACCCCCTGCGCCGAAGATGGCCCGCCACGATGATTCGATGGCGTCCCATCCGATCAACGGCGGTCGGCCCGGGTGGGCGCACGACGCTTCGTCGGAGTGGTCCCACACCGCTGCCATCTTCGGCAGGTCGGCAGATTCGAGCGCGTCGTAGAAACGAGCGTTGGCCATGGAAAGAGCGGCGTCGCTGACATCGTCGACCGAGTCGTCGTCCGGTTCCGTCACGGCCTCACTCTAAGGGACTCCGGATCACATCAGACCGGTTCGTTCGGCGGCGGGCCCGTACAGTGGTCAATGGCGCGGACGGATTTTGTACACTTGGGCCCCGTGCCCGGGCTCTCCTCCTCCATCAAGCGTTTCGACGCTGCCATCGACCGCCGGTTCAGCCGGCTTCGTGGCCGACCGGCGGCGGACCGGCTGTTCTACTGGGCCAGCGAAGCCGCCGATTATTCACGGGCCTGGCATGTCATCGGCTTGACCATGGCGATCGTCAGCCCGAAACGACGGGCCGACGCCGTCCGGCTTGCCGTCGCGCTTGGTGTCGAGTCTGCGTTCGTGAACGGTCTACTCAAGTCGGCGATGCCCCGTGAGCGACCGGAACTGCTGCCGGATGCCGTCTATGCCGTTCGCCGGCCTCGAACCAAGAGCTTTCCGAGCGGCCACGCCAGTTCGGCCTGTCTCACGGCGACCTTGCTGTCGGCAGCCGTTCCTCGACTCAGACCGGTTTGGTGGTCGCTCGCCGCGGTGGTGTCGGCCAGCCGTGTCCACAATCGGATGCATCATGCGTCCGACGTCGTGGTCGGTGCCGCGGTCGGCGCAGGCATGGGCTGGGCGACGCGGCGGATGTGGCCGCTTCGGCGGGGCCGCTGATCCTCCGGATAGATATTCTAGAGATCCGCAGAATCGGACAGGACGGTGTCGCTGAGCAGCGATCGCACGTCGAGCAGCAGATCGGTCACCTCGGATGCCGATATCAGCTGCCGTTCGGTCAAGCCGCCCAAGCCCTTGTCGATAAGAGCCAGAGCTTCTTCGATTGTCGTGACCGGTGTCACTTCAAGTTCATCGAGCTCCGTCAAAACCGCTCCTCTATCAGATCCTTCACGGATCGGGTCCGCTGTGATACAACCACCGCTGTCTCTCCAGCATTCCCGGACCCGGCCGGCAAACGCAAACTCTCGGATGAGAATTCCGTCACTGTAACTCCGTTGGGCCGGGGATGCGAATCTTCGTCGTTCGGTTTCGATCCGGCGAGCCACCGGGCAAGGAATCCGCCCCAAACCGGTGCGAAGCAAGGCATCACGTGCGAGTCTTGAACACCATGGAACGACCTTCAGGCCACCTTTTGATCGGCGAACAGATCGAGGCCGCCTCCGGTGATCGCACCGGAGAGTCGGTGTTGATCGACTCGGGCGACCTGACCACCCACGGGGTGATCGTCGGTATGACCGGGTCGGGGAAGACGGGCCTCGGCATCGTCCTGCTGGAGGAGGCGCTGCTCGCCGGAATACCGGTGCTGGCCATCGACCCCAAGGGCGATCTGGGCAACCTGTGTCTGACGTTCCCCGGTCTCATCGCCTCCGAGTTCGAACCTTGGATCGACGCCGGAACAGCACGGGTCGAGGGGATCACCACTGCGGCGCTGGCCGAGCAGACAGCCGAACTGTGGCGTTCCGGACTCGACTCGTGGGGACTCGGGGGCGACGACGTCGCCGCACTCGCCACCGCCGCCGATCCCGTCATCTACACTCCCGGCTCGACCGCCGGGGTGCCGCTCGACGTGCTCGGCCGGCTCAGTGTTCCCTCCAACCCCGATCCCTCGGCCCGCCAGGACGAGATCGATTCGACGGTCAGCGGTCTTCTCGGGCTGATCGGGGTGGAGAGCGACCCGCTGTCGGGGCGGGAGCACATTCTCTTGGCCAATCTGATCGCCCGGTCGTGGGATACCGGTGTCGATCTCGACATGCCGACGCTCCTGGCTCAGCTCCTCGATCCACCGATTCGGAAGCTCGGCGTGCTCGAACTCGACACGTTCTACCCCGCCAAGGATCGCCAGTCCCTCGTTTTGAAGCTCAACGGGCTGCTGGCCTCCCCCAGCTTCGCGGCGTGGGCCGAAGGGGCGCCGCTCGATATCGGCTCGATGCTGTGGGACGCCAACGGAAACGCTCGGGCGTCGGTGGTCAGCCTCGGCCACCTCGAGGAGACCGAGCGCCAGTTCGCCGTCACGCTCATCCTCTCCAAGGTGATCTCGTGGATGCGCAGCCAGCCCGGAACGGGCGAACTGCGGGCACTCGTCTACATCGACGAGGTGATGGGGCTTGCGCCCCCGGTCGGCAATCCACCGCCGAAAAAGCCAATCCTCACCCTGCTCAAGCAGGCCCGGGCGTTCGGTGTCGGACTCGTGTTGTCGACCCAGAATCCGGTCGATCTCGACTACAAGGCGATCAGCAACGCCGGAACCTGGCTGATCGGTCGTCTCCAGACCGAACAGGACAAAGCCCGTCTGGTCGACGGACTCCGTGCGGCCGATGGCTCGAGCGACATCGGCGAGCTCGAGGCAACGATCTCCAACCTCGGCAAACGCCAGTTCCTGTTGCGGACCACGAAGTCGTCGGCGATGCCGGTGCTCACGTCACGCTGGGCGATGAGTTACCTGGCCGGCCCGTTGACCTCGGATCAGATCTCGTCGCTGATGGCCGTCAAGGCCGCAGACCTGGTGGGCAGGGCGGCGAGCGCGCCGGCAACGGCCGGTGATCCGGCGCCCGCCGTCGACCCCGGTGCATCGCCCGTCGAGACCGTGGTCGCCGCCGCACCGGCCACCGTCCTCGCCGACGATGAGTCGGCGGTGGCGCCGTCGTTCCCGGATTCGCTCCCGGTGCGCTATGTCGCCGCATCGGCGCCATGGCTCGGACAGCTCGACCTCGGTCCGGCCGGTGATCGGTTGCAGGCTGCCGTCGCCGCTCGGGTGAAGCTGTTGTTCGATGAAACGAAGGCCGACCTGCGTCACGACGAGGAGTGGGAGGCCATCATTCCGCTGACCGGCGATCGCCTCGACGTCGACTCGGCGATCAACGTCGACTTCGACGATCGAGACTTCACAACCGATCCCCCGCCGAACCCGACGTACATCCTGCCCCCGTTCGAGGTCGGGGCGTCGGACGTCCGGTCGCTCGGCGCCGACCTGAAGAACGATCTCGCCGCCGATGAGACCTACCAGCTCTTCGTCAACCCCGATCTCAAGCTGTACTCCAGGCCGGGCGAGTCGCAGGATGCGTTTGCCGCCCGATGTCGGGATGCGGCCGACGACGAGATGGACGCCGAGGTGGCGAAGATCCGCGACAAGCTGGAGCGAAAGCGGGGCTCGCTCGAAACGGCTCTGGCCAAAGCCGAGGACCGGGTCGAGGAGCTCGAGGTGCAGGCAGACGGTCGACGCAACACCCAGCTCATCGACATCGGCACCTCGGTGCTGGGCGGCATTCTGGGCGGTCGCAGCCGTACCCGTGGTTTGGCCACGGCGGCCCGGCGGATGTCATCGAGCAGCCGTCAGAAGGCGTCGAGTCAGGCCCGGCTCGACAGTGCCCGCAACCGGGTGGCGGAGAAGGTCGAGGATTTGGAGGAGCTGGAGGCGGAGCTGGCCGACGCCGTTCTCGACATCGAGTCCGAGTGGTTGACCAAATCAGAAACCATCGAACCCTTCGAGGTCCCGCTCGAGAAGACCGACATCTCGGTCGACGACCTGATGCTGGTCTGGATTCCGGTGTCTCGAGGCTGAGCCTCCCTGACGCGTCGCATCCTCGCTCTGCCGAAGACAGGTGCGTCCGGTCAGCGGGGGGCAAGATCCTCGATGGCGGCGACGGGGTCGACGCCGCCGAAGTCGAAGACGGTGAGCACCGGCGTGTCGATACCGTTGTCGATATAGCGTTCGATGTGGTCGCGGCACTCGTCGGGGGAACCGTGGATGAACAGCTCGTCGACCACCGAATCCGGGATGGCCGCCAGCGCCGCCTTGCGGTCGCCGACCCCCCACGCCTCCCACATACCGGCGAGCGATTCATCCCGGCCAAGCCAGCGGTGAAACTCGGCGTAGACCGGCACGTTGAGGTAGGCGGCGATGGCGAACCGGGCCTTGGCCCGGACTTCCTCGGTTTCGGTGCTGGGGCACACGAAGAGCCGAGCAACAACCTCCCGCTCGGCTTCGCTCCCATCGGGGTTCTCCGGCGCGGCGCCGTGGACGATGGCCGACACCTTCGCCACGTCGTCGGCCGACAGCCAGTTGGTGATGGCCCCGTCGGCCTCACGGCCGGCCAGGCGTAGCATGCCCTCCCGCAGGGCGGCCAGCACGATCGGCGGGGCCTGCTCCGGCACCAGATCGAGGCGGAAACCCTTGATGTCAAACGTCTCGTAGGTTTCGGTCACCTTCTCGCCGCCCATCGCCGCCTTCAGGAAGCGAACAACGTCCCGGCACTTCTGGTACGGCTGTTCGAACGGGATGTCGTTCCACCGCTCGACGATCACGTTCGACGACGACCCGACCCCCATCACAAATCGGCCCGGGGCGGCGTCGGCCATCGTCGCCGCGCTCTGGACGAGTAGCGCCGGACCACGGGTGAACGCCGGCACGATGGCCGTTCCCAGCCTCAACTCCGGCGCCCACGCTGCAGCCAGAGCAAGCGGCGTGAAGCCGTCGTTGGCCGAACTCTCGGCCGACCACACATCGGTGTAGCCGCTGTCGACCAGTCGGCGGAAGATGTCACGATGCTGGTGCAGTCTGACGTTGGAGAGAGGAATCGTCATGCCGTAGCGGCGAGTTGCGGGCCTCATGACGATTCACGGTAGCGCCCGGCGACGTCTCGGGAAGGATCCCGTCGAGCCGGGGGTTTTCAACCAGTGAGAAGCGGTTTTCGGGTTTACCGAGTTTTTCTGCTCGGGAACGGCCGTTTCAACCCCAAAGTGTCACACCCCATCCTCATAGTGAGATCCATGGCAAGCGCACAACTCCAACTCATTCACAGTGATGATTCGTGGAAGCTTGATCGGCACACCATCGAGGTCGGTCGAGCCGGCATCGCAGCCGCCCGAGCCGCTCTGGCCAACGCCCGCCCGGTCGATGCACCGGCCGAGAACGACAAGGGCCAACTGGTCATGGCACTCATCGATCGCGCCGCCTAGCAGTGGTTCACATTCGGCTGGAGCGGATCCCGCCCCGCTCCGGCTTGTCAAAGGGCCACGGCATCGGGGAGAGTGCCGTGGCCCTTTGCGCTGTTCCTAGCCCCGTATCGCCTCCCAGGCCGCCTTGGTGGCCTCGAGCTGGTCGGCGGGTAGTTCGACGTAGCCGCCATCACCAAAGGCCTCGGTGACCGACTCCGTGTAAGCGTCGCCGAGGTAGTGGTCGAGATAGCCGACGATGGCCGGATTGTCGCTCACCTTGGCGTCGTTGACGTAGATGTACAGTGAACGGCTCACCGGGTAGGACCCGTCGGCGATCGCCTCGACGGTCGGCTCGACACAGTCGCCGCCCGGCACCTCGGCGATTGCGATCTCCTTGACCCGATCCTGGTTCTCTTCGGCAAAGGCGAAGCCGACCCAGCCGAGGCTGGTGTCGGCGCCAGCGATGCCCTCGATGATGATGTTGTCGTTTGCGTTGCCGGAGAAGTCCCGACGGATCGCCTGATACTCCCCACCCTGCGATTCCTCGGCCACTCCCTCGAGGACGATCTCGATGAAGCTGTCGTAGGTGCCCGACTCGGTGCCGGGGGCGGAGATGACGAGCTCCGCGTCGGGATAGGGGGCCACATCGGACCCGAGTGCGGCGGCCAGGTCATCGGCGTCGGACCAGTTCTCGAAACCCTCGCTCTCGCCACCCAGCAGGGCGTAGAGGTCGACGAACGACAGACATGCCACCGCGTCGTTGGCCGGGTTTGTCATCACGGCGATGCCGTCGAAGGCGACCTTCAACTCGGTGAACTCGATGCCATTGGCAGCGCACGTTTCAGCCTCGGTGTCCTTGATCGGTCGGGAGGCGTCGGAGATGTCCGTTTCGCCCTGGCAGAACAGGGCGAAACCATCACCGGTTCCGGGGCCGTTCACGGTGATCACGGTGTCGGGACAGATCGTCTCGTAGAGCTCGGCGGCCCGACGGCTGATGGGCTCGACGGTGGACGACCCGGAGATGTTGATATTGCCGGCCACGCAGCCACCATGATCCTGCGTGCCCTCGCCCATCGCCTCCTCGCCCTCGTCCATCGCCTCGCCGGCAGCCTCGTCAACGGCTTCCGTCGCCTCCTGGGAGGAATCGGTGGCACAGGCCGCAGCGGTCAGACCCAGGGCCAGGAACATGCTGAAGAACTTCAAGAGATGACGTTTGCTCAAAGGAAGTACCTCTCCTCATGTCAACACTTCGGTTGTCAGTTCGACGTTACGCGACCGAGGTAACCGAGCGGGCGTACTCAGGTGACATCAGGGTGAACAGCGGGACAACTCTCTCGAGACCAGTAGGGTGGCAGTGGCCGCGATTCCGGTGCCTCCCGCGCCGCTTCACGGCCCTCGCAGCGGGCGCACGGCCCGGACACCTGCCTCAATCGACAAGGCAGGCCGCTCTTCGGCCAGGGGAAGGCGCTTCGATGCCACGGTTCGCCATCGCCCGCCCGTTCCTTCCGGCGATCGCGGTTTGTCTGGTTCTCACCATGTCCGGCACCGGCTGTGGTGCGGCAACGGTCGCCGACCCATCCATGGCGACCGTCGTCGAAGTGGTCGACGGCGACACGGTCCGGCTCCGATTCGGGCCGATCGTCGAAACCGCCCGCCTGCTCGGCATCGACACACCCGAGTCGGTTCACCCAACCTTGCCAGAGCAGTGTTTCGGCGCCGAGGCGACGGCGGAACTCCGACGACTCCTGCCACCCGGCACGGAGGTCGCCGTGTTTCGAGACACCGACGGCAGGGACCACTACGGTCGACTTCTGCTCCATCTTCGTCGCACCGATGACGGACTTCCGGTCAACCTTCACCTCGTCGAGAACGGTTTCGCCGCTGCCGCCTTCTACGAGCCCAATCACCACGATCGCAGCCGGTTCCTCGACGCCGAGCGAACGGCCAAAGCGGGCGGGCTCGGGCTCTGGGCAGTGTGTGACGGCCCGGACCAGCCTCTCGACTGAACCTATTCCAGCCCGTCGAAGGCCGGTGGGTAGACGACGGAACCGGTCAGGCTCGGGTCGTAGGCCGGCAGCCGGATCACCTGTCCGGCGTCCGGTGACGCCCACTCGGGCAGCGGGAGTTCGATCCCGCGATCCGTAGCCGGCTCGAAACCGAAACGTCGGTAGAACGCGGGATCGCCCGCCACCACCACCAGCGGTTGACCGGCGACCGACGCTCGATCAAGCGCGGCCCGAACCAGTGCGGCACCGGTGCCGCAACGTTGAACGTCGGGTACGACGACCAACGGCGAGAGCATTGCGATGGCGCGCTCAGCACCGTCGTCGGCGCGGAGGGTACAGCCGCTGATCATCACGTGGCCGACGATACGACGGCCAGTCGCCGCAGCGGGGTCATCGATCTCGGCGACCAGTGCGAACTCGGGAACATACAGCGGCGATGCCCGGATCTCGGCCACCAAGCCGGCCTCGACCGGCGACGTGAACGCGGCCTCGACCACCGCGGCGATGTCATCGGTGTCGTCCGGTCGCTCCGGACGCACGACGAACCCCGGAAGGGGCATGAACCGCCAGATCCATTCCACTCCCTCGCCGCCCGGCACCTCGTCGGCGGGGCGCTCGGCGGCGAACACGAATCCCGCTTTCGCCGCCACCCGACCACTGGCCGGGTTGGCCCGATCATGGCGGATGATGACACCGTCGTTGCCCGGGTGGGCCAGCGCAACATCGCGCAGGAGCACCGCGGCCTCGGTGGCGAAGCCCTGGCCCGTGTGATCGCTGTCGATCCAGTATCCGATTTCCAGAAGCCCGGGTCCGGCTCGACGATGCAGTCCGCAGCTGCCGATGACACGACCGTCGAGAGAAACGGTGTAGAAGCCGTCCCCGCTCTCGCTCCAGTCCTGCCGTCGGGCCGCCATGATTTCACGCCGCTCCTCGGGAGTCAGGGGCTCGTCGGCCGCCCACGGCATGAACGGTCGCAAC
>JBFHEP010000032.1:0-20315 GCA_041584095.1 Acidimicrobiales bacterium
ATGTGGTGGGCCCACAGCCCGAACGACAGGAAGCCGATCGACACCATTGACGCCACCAGCCACTGGTAGCCGATCGTCCGGACCCGGCAGAAGACCGGCACGATCATCGAGACGATCCCGACCGCGGGCAGGAACTGGATGTAGACCTCGGGATGCCCGAAGATCCAGAACAGATGCTGCCACAGCAGCGAACTTCCGCCTGCGTCGGGGTTGAAGAACTGGGTGCCGAAACCCCGGTCGAGTTCCAGCAGCAGGCTCCCCACGATCAGCGGGGTGAAAGCGAACAGGATCATGAATCCCGTGACGAGGAACGACCAGGCGAAGAGCGGCAGCCGGGTCAGGGTCATGCCCGGGGCCCGCATCTTCATGATGGCGATGATGATCTCGACCGCGGCGGCGATGGCCCCGACCTCGGCGACACCGAGCCCGAGCACCCAGAAGTCGAGGGCGAGATCGGGCGAGAACTCCGGTCCGCTCAGCGGGGTGTAGCCGAACCAGCCGGCATCGGGCACGGCGTCGAACAGCGTGCTGCTGTAGTAGAGCAGTCCGCCGAACAGGAACGTGTAGTAGGCGAACGATCCGAGGCGGGGGAACGGCATCTCCCTCGTTCCCAACATGAGCGGCAGCACGAGGATGGCGAAGCCTTCGAAGATCGGCAGGATCACGAGGAACATCGTGACGGAGCCGTGGTTGGTGAACATCTCGTTGTAGAGCTGCGGGCTGACCAGATCGTTCTCCGGCACGGCGAGCTGGAGCCGCATCACCACCGAATCAACACTCCCACCGAGAAGCAGGAAGAACAGTCCGGTGGCGATGAGGCGGGCTCCGATCAGATCGTTCTGGACGGCCTTGAGCCAGCCGATGGGTCCCGGCGGCCGGGACCACGTCTCGTCGAGCGGGTCGTCGGTCGGCACCGGATCGACGCGAGGGGCGTCGGTCATCGATCCTCGCCCTCCGCCGCCGATCCAGCCACCGGGTTCTGGAGCCACACGTCGAAGTCGCTCGGTTCCAACGCAATGACGGTCAGTGCCATGTCGGCGTGGCTGAGCCCGCAGAACTCGGCGCACCGGCCGTCGTAGCGTCCGGGCTCCGAGGCCTCGATGACGAGCACGTTGGTCCGGTCGGGGAGGGCGTCGAGTTTGCCGGCCAGCGCCGGCACCCAGAAACTGTGGATCACGTCGGCAGACTGGAGCCGGACCTCGACCGGCTTGCCGACGGGCACGACGAGTTCGTCGATCAGCTCGACACCGGAGGCCGGATAGTGGGTCGACCACTGCCATCTGGAGGCCGTGACCTCGACGACCAGTGGGTTGACCGGCTCGACGTCCAGGTCGAGCATCGTCTCCAGTGTGGCCCCGTACACCACCCCGATGACGACGACGGGCAGGATCACGCCACCGCCGATGATCAATCGCCTGGCCGCGCGATGGCCGATGCCGCTGCGATGCTCAGGGTCGGGGTCGAGGTGTGGCGGGCCGGGCAGGGGGTCGGATTCGGACCGGCGGAGGGCGATCACCAGGACACCGAGAACCACGGCGTAGACGACGACGCCAAGGCCGACCATCAGCAGCGTCAGGTCGGTGATCGCCTCGGCCGCCGGACCCTGGGGCGTCACCGTTCCGATCCGCTCATCGGCGACCCGTCGACCCTGCGGTTCCGCAGCACAGCGGCACGGGGGTGTCGAACGAGGAACCCGGACTAGGAGCTGGACCGCCCGTCGGCGGTGCCAAGCTGCTCGGCCACGGCATCGAGATCTGGTTGGTCCTGCGGTCGGCCGTCGGCTTCGGACCCGGCCGAGTCGGCAGAGCCGGCCGGCGGTGGGTCGACCAGACGCCGTTCCTCACGTTTCCTGTTGCGCCTTCTCGCCTCGAGTTCGGCCTCCTGGGCGTCGGGGTTGAGGGCGGGAACCTGTTCGCTGCGTCGGAGCTCCGGTTGTTGTGGGTTAGCCATGTGACCTGCCTACCCGGCGACGCCCGTTGCTAACCGTCGGCCGTTGCTTGTGGACGAAGGCCCGACGAGCCTGGGCGAACCCGGAGCGGTTGTCGAACATGTCACGGCTCATCTCCGCCAGCTCCTCGGTTCGATACGCTTCGAGCGGCTTACGGCGCTCGTCTCGGGCTCGACGCCGTCGCTTCTGTTCGAGCAACTTGGTGTAGCGGGAGCTTCCGGCCAACGATTGCGCCCGGTCCAGCACGACGGCTTCGAAGTCGTCGCGTCCACCCGGTACGACGAAGTCGGCCAGCCCGACTCGAGCGGCGAAATCCGCACCGATCGGCAGGCATGCGGACGTGAGGTGCTCGGCCATGCCGGCGCCGACCCGATGCGGTAGCACGTAGGTCCAGTACTCCGATCCGTACAGACCCATCGTGGCGTAGTGCGGGTTCAACACGACCGGCTTGCGCACGAACACCTGGTCGGCCCCCAACGCCAGCATCACCCCTCCGGCGCCCGCGTTGCCGCCGACCGAGGCAACGACCAGCTGGTCGGTACAGGTGATGATCTCGCGGCAGAGGTCGTCGATGGCGTTGATGTTCCTCCATGATTCACGGGCGGGATTGCGGGAAGCCTCGATGGTGTTCAGGTTGATACCGTTCGAGAAAACGTCGCCGGCCCGCAGGACGAGCACCTTGGTATCGTGCCCCGCGGCGCGCCGGAAAGCCGACCGCAGGCGCCGACACTGCCTGGTCGACATGGCTCCGTTGTAGAACTCGAAATGGAGAACGCCGACGGTTCCTTCACGCCGGTAGATGATGTCGTTGCCGCCACCCAGCCGTTCGCCGAGGTCGGGGAGCAGGACCAAGGCGTCCTGCAGACGGTTTCGGAGAACCGAGGCCGCCGGCAACTTGAGCGCCGGCCGACCGTCCCCGCTTCCGTCGCGGGCCTGCCCGATCCACAATGTTCCGTCTCCGGTCGCCACCTGCACGGCACCGTTTCGGACGGCGACAATCCTCCCCGGCGCCTGCGAGACCTGTCGCGGCGCGACATGCCGTTCCGTCGCGTGGCCTTCCGGGCCGGGCCAGGCGTCGAACACCGACACCGGTCGCTCCGCCAGCATCGTCCTGACCCCGGGCGAACCGTCGGCGGCTCGAATGGACCGAACGATCGCATCGGTTGGATCCTCCCACGAAATGGCACGATCGGCCTGGGTCATCATCGGTCGCAGCCGACCGGTGACCTCGGTCCGCCCATAGTCGAGCGGCCGCGGTTGGAACCTCGGATCGGCGGCTTTGGCCACGACCTCGTGGATCAGCTCGATCGCGAGGTCGGCCACGGGGCCGTTGTAGAGCGCACTCTTGCGCGGTGGCGTCGCGGTCGACCCCTGGATCGTCGCCGCAGGGATCGAGAAGGTTCGCGTCGCCCAGATCGGACCGGCGTCCATCTCCTCGACGGCCTGCAACGCGGTGACTCCCCACGCCGGCGCCCCTTCGGCAATCGCCCAGTCGAGCGACGACGGTCCGCGGTCACCCATCGGACCCGGGTGAATGATGATCGTCCGGTACCGGCGCCAAACCGCGGCCGGCACCCGGTCTTTCAGATAGGGGCAGATGACAAGGTCCGGCTCGACGGCTCGACAGACCAGCTCGAGCGGCCGGTCGTCGGACGCGAGGTGAACAGAGAGGTCATGGCCTGAGGCGTTGAGTTCAAGCCAGGCTCGTTGACTCAATCCATTGAACGCCGAGCAGTACAGCAAGATCTTCATCGGTTTCCCTCCAACGATTCACCGACACCCGGAGCGAACTCCTGGTGGAAACGAGAGGGACCGAAGCGATCGCCTGATACAGCCGATAAGAATTTGCCAGGAAACGAACAAATGTTCGATACTGGTTGCATGCTCGCCGGACGGCATGACATCATCGGGGATCTTGCCCGGTTGCGCAACGAGTTCGTCGGGGCGTCGAACCGGGCCGACGACGCCTTGGGTCGACTGGAGGTGCTGGCCGCGGCCGCCGTCTTCCACGGAATGTCCTATGCCATCGTGACCAAAGCCAGTGGCGTGCCTCGTCGTCGCATCGAAGTTGTTTCCGAGATGCAGCCCGATGCCGTGGCGAGTTGCGCCGCCGGCTACGAGCGTCTGGCGTCGGGACTGGTCATGCCCATCGGGCGCTCCGATTGACAAGGCGTCGCCGATGCCGGCGGCGAGCCCCATGAACCCCTTGTGTCGCCGACTACTGGATGACCCAGCCGCCGTCGATGTGAATCATCTGGCCGGTCATGTAGTCGCTGTCGTGGCTGACGAGAAAAGCGGCGGTTCCCTTCACGTCATCGGGCACCGAGACCTTCTTCAAGGCCAGTATCTCGGCCAGGTCCTCGAACGCCTGGCCCTCCCGTTCCTTGAAGCCGATCTCCACCAGATCCTTGTCGAGCTGCTCCCACAGGGGCGTCTTCACCACACCGGGGGCATAGCCGTTCACGGTGATGTTGTGCTCTGCCAGCGCCACCGCACCGCAGTGGGTCAGGGCCAGACACCCGTACTTCGACGTGCAGTAGACGGTCACATCGACCAGCGGCTTGCGGGACGCGACCGAACCGACGCAGATCATCTTGTAGACATGCTCCTGCGGACCCTGCGCGATCATCTGGCGCGCCGTCTCCTGCATGCCCAACCACATGCCCTTGGTGTTGACGTCCATGATGAAGTCCCAGTTCTCCTCATCGATGTCCATGAAGAATCGGGGCTTGTTGAGACCGGCGTTGAACAGACCGACGTTGATCATCCCGAACGCATCGACGGTTGCCGCAACGGCCGCAGCGTTGTCCTCCCGCTTGGTCACGTCCATCTTCACCGCGATGGCCTTGCCGTTGCCGCGCTCGTTGATCCGGTCGGCGACCTTGCTCGCCTCGTCGACATCGATGTCGCCCAGGCAGACGTTGGCCCCCTGCTCGGCGAAATGCTCGGCGTTGGTGGCACCCATGCCGCGGCCGGCACCGGTGATGAGGATGTTCTTGTCGCTCAGACGTTGCGAATCCATCGGTTCTCCTTGTGTCAATGATCTTGTGTCTCTGATTCGGATGGGTCCCGGCCCGCGGCCCACACCATGCCGCGGCGAATGATCTCGGTCACCTGCGGGACCCGGAGGTCGTCGACGGTGTGGCCGATCGAGCAGTAGAAGACCCGCCCGGCGTCCCAGCGGCGCTTCCACACCACCGGGATGGTCGTGCCCTCGATCCACCACAGGTGGTCGCCGCTGAAGGTGGTGGTGGCCAGCACATCGTTGGAGGGGTCGACCAGCATGTAGTACTGCTCGGAGGTCAGCCGGAAGCTGTTGATGCCCCGGACGATCGGGTCGTGAGGCCGGGTTATGGTGACGTCGTAGTCGACGAAATCGTCCGACGGCACCGGGTTGTCGGGCCAGCCCGGTGGGTGGGCGACGAACTGGCCGCCGATCAGGAAGTGGTAGGTCGGTCGATCCCGGAAGGCGTCGCCCATGTGGCCGTGCCATCCGGCGATCCCGCAACCGGCGGCGATCAGTTCCAGGAGCCCGTCCTCCTCGGCCTTCGTCATGTTGCCGAACTCGGGCCGGTGGGAGGACCGGGCGCTCGACCAGATCGGCACGATCAGATCGATATCGGACAACTCAGCGGGGGTGGCCAGTGGGGCCAACGTGTCGAAGGTGACCACTTCGAAACCGGATCCCTCCATCAGTTCGGTGGCCCAGTCGCAGAAATCCTGTGGATTGTGGCCCTCCCAGCCGCCGACGAAGAGCGCCGCCTTCGATCCAGCCTCGGACGTGCCCTTCATCGCAGTGACCTTCCGCCGGGACCGGCGGATCCGACGGTGATCATACGAGTTCCATGCCGCCGTCGATCATCACGATCTGACCGGTCATGTAGTCGCTGGCCGGGGAGGCCAGGAACGTGGTCGTTCCTGTGATGTCGGCCGGCGTGGCGACTCGGCCTCGGAGGATGTTGGCCGAAAACTCCTCCATGGCCTGACCCGGCCGTTCGGATGCTCCGATATCCAGAAGATCCTGGTCGAGTGTCTCCCACATCTCGGTGTGCACAACCCCGGGGGCAAACCCGGTCACGGTGATGTCGTGTTTGGCCAGGTCCCGCGCCCCGGACTGGGTCATGGATACGACGGCGAACTTGGAGGCGCAGTAGGGCACGACGTTGTCGTAGCCGGATCGGCCGGCGATCGATGCGGTGTTGATGATCTTGCCGCCAGTGCCCTGGGCGATCATCTGCTTCGCCGCCTCCTGCATGCCGATCAAGACGCCGAGACCGTTGATCCGCATGATGAAATCCCAGTTCTCCTCGGTCACGTCGAGGAAGTTCATTGGCTTGTTGACGCCGGCGTTGTTGAACTTGACGTCGAGTTTGCCGAACGACTCGACGGCCTTGGCGATCATGGCCTGGACCTGGTCGCGTTCAGTCACGTCCACGGTGGCGGCCATGACCTTGGCGTCGTTGTCGGCGGCTCGCTTCTCGTTGGCCGCGGCAACCTCAGCCGCCTTGTCGCCGTTGAGGTCGGCGAAGCAGACGTCGCCGCCCTCGTCGAGTAGGGCTTCGCCGATGGCCCGGCCGATTCCCTGTGCGGCCCCGGTCACGATCGTGCTACGTCCCGTCATGGCTCCCATGAGCGTGCTCCTTGCTCGGTTCCTGGTTTGAGGTTCTCGATGAAGTGGGTGGAGGCGACCGGATTGGGCTAGCCGGTCGGTGCCGCTGTGGATTGACGCACGATCAGCTCCGGCGCCAGCATGACCCGTTCGGTCGCCGAGCCGGCCCCGTCGATGTAGGTCAGGACGAGTTCGGCCGCCAGGCGGCCCAGCTCGTAGCCCGGCAGGCGCACGGTGGTCAACGGCGGCTGGATCTGATCGGTGAGCGGGCTGTCGTTGTAGCCGATGACAGAGATGTCGGTCGGCACCCGAATCCCTTGTTCTCGGAAGGTGGCGATGGCGCCGATGGCCATCGTGTCGTTGTGGGCGAATACCGCAGTGGGTAGCGGCCCACCCCGCTCCAGGAGTTTCGTTGCCAGCTGGCGACCGGCGTCGATTGTCGGCAGGTGGATCGACTGTCGGATGTCCTCACACACCGCCCCGGCACCGTGCACCGCATCGCGGAAGCCCTGGGCCCGACCTTCGAACGACCAGATGTCCTCCGGCCCCTCCAGCTGGGCGAAACGGATGTGTCCCAGTTCGAGCAGGTGCTCGGCGGCCAGACGTCCCCCGGTGACGTCGTCGTGGGAGATGGCCGGAATGCCGCTGCCCGGCAGGTCGCGCACCGCCAGGACCAGTGGAACCTCTCGGGCCACTCGCTTGAGGAGGGCCCGATCCCCATAACGACCTGCGGTGGTCACGATTCCGTCGACCCTCTGGGCCAGGAGCTTGTCGCACACCTTGGCCAGAGCCGAGGACAGGTCGGCGGTCTCGGTCATGATCGGCAGCAGATCACGATTGCCAAGCGTGCCGGCGATGCCCCGCAGTACCGGTCCGATGAACGGGTTGCCCAGGTCGGCCACGATGACACCGACCGTGCCCGTCCGGCCCCGGCGCAGCGCCGAAGCCTGGAGATTGCCCCGGTAGCCGAGCTCTTCGGCTGCGGCCTGCACCCGGTTGCGGGTGGCCGCTCGAACCAGAGAACTCTTGTCGGCGCTGAGCGCTCGTGAGGCTGTCGAGACGTCGACGCCGGCCCGTTCGGCCACGTCCTTCAGAGTTACGGTTGCCACATCAGTCTTTGGTACCAGAGATTCCAGTAGTTCGGAGGAATGCGCCATGGTCATCATGCTCGTTGCGGCGTTCGGCGGTGAAGGTGGGGCCCGACCACAGACGAGCGGGCCCCACCATTTCACGACGGAAAGCTACCGGCCTACCACTCGGGGGCGACCTCGGGGGCGTCGGCGTTCTCGGCGGTCACCTTGACCGACGGCATGAACTCGACGAGCCTCTCATCCGGATTGTTGGTCAGGATCTCATGAGCCACGGTGATCGCGTGCTCGCCGTCCCATGACGACGACTGGAACACGGTTCCGTCGAGCTCACCGGAGACGACGAGCGGGTTCCCGAGGAACGTGTTACCGATCGAGGTGACGATCAGCGTCGACGGGTCGATGTCACGAGCCTTCAGCGCGTCGATTGCTCCGGCCACCATCGTGTCATCGGCGGCATACACGCCCTGGATGTTCTCGGCACCGACGGCGGTGATCATCTCGGACGCTGCGATCTGCGACTCGTCCTTGTTCCAGTTGCCCGGCTGGCGGGCCAGTATCTCCACGTTCGGGCACTGCTCGTTGATCGTGTCCTCGAAGCCGGCCTCACGGTCGATGGCGGTCGAGTTGCCGGTCAGACCGTTGATCATGATGATCCCGATCTCCTCACCAGCGGCGAACTCGCACATCAACTCGGCGGAGGCGACACCCTGACCGTAGGTGTCGGGTCCCGAGTACGCCTCGGTCAGATCCTGGTCCTCCGGGTTCACGTCCGAATTCGTGACCGTGACCGGGATGCCGGCGTCGTTGGCCGCCTCCAGGCAAGGCCGAACGGTGTCACCGACGGCCGGCCACAAGATGATGAGGTCGGGGTTGGCCGCCACCGCGGTCTCGCATTCGCTGGCCTGCTTGTCGGCGTCGTACTGCGAGTTGGTGATCGTGAGATTGATACCGAGCTCGTCGGCCTTGGCCTGCATTGGCGGTAGATAGGTCGTGCCGTACGGCTGGTCGTTGCCCTGAGGCAACAGGGCGAAGACCTCGAACTCTCCGTCGCCGCTTGCCGCGGCGTCGCCGTCGTCCGAAGCCGAATCGTCGGCTGCGGTCGTATCGTCGGTCGCCGTTGTATCGTCGGTCGCCGTCGTGTCGTCGGTCGCCGTCGAGTCGCCTTCGTCGTCGCCGCAGGCGGCAAACAACGATCCGGCCACGAACAGGGCGAGCCCCATGAGCCACCATCGACTCCGTCTGGATTGATCCTGCATGAATATTTCTCCCTTACTTTGTTCGGTTGTCTGGATGTTGAGAGGTTTGTGACGGCATCACGTCGTTGCCACCGAGCGGCCACGGAGCCAAGATCGAACGCTGCCGACGACAGCGCGAAGACTGTTCGGGTCGGTGATGACGGCGATCAGCAGCACAGCGCCGATGATGATGTTCTGCACGTCGACCTGGACGGCTGAGAGCGTCAATGCAACCTGGAGGATGCCGAGTGACGTTGCGCCGAGCAGCGTTCCGAACACCGACCCCCGGCCGCCGGTCAACAGGATGCCGCCGATGATGGCGGCGGCGAAGCTCGAAAGCAGCACCGTCGACCCCGCTGTGGGATCGGCCGCCGTCCGCTCGAGCGTGTTGATCACACCGGCCAGTGCGGCCACGAAACCGGAGATCATGAACCCGGTGAAGATCCGGCGGCGCACGGGAATACCGGCGTCCCGGGCCGCTTGGCGATTGCCGCCGACGGCGTAGAACTCACGGCCGACCCGAACCCGGGTGGTGAAGATCTGCATGAGGACGAAGACGGCGATGAAGATCAGCATCCGGGGGGTCAGGCCGCCGATGAGCGGCTTGCCGAAGGCGATCCCGGCGTCGACGTCGGCGATTCGCACCGGTTGCTCGTCGGACACGACGAAGCCGAGGCCTCGGAGAAAGAACAGCATGCCGAGTGTGGCGATAAAGGAGTTGATCCCGACGACCACGACGAAGAAGGCATTGGCGGCACCGATCAGAAGACCGACGACCAGTGCGGCCAGAATGCCCAGCACCAGGTTGTCGATGCTGGCCATGACCACACCGGTCAGCGCGAGGGTGCTGGCCACGCTCAGGTCGAGTTCACCCATGAGGATGACTGCGGTCAGCCCGAGTGCGACGAGGCCGATCAGGGCGATTCGACCCAGCGTCACCTCGTAGGAGGTGAAGGCCACGGGTTCGAAGATGATGGTTCCGATGGCGACGACGACCAGCAGGGCGAGTGCCCGACCTTCGGTTCGACGGGCCAGCACGGTCCGTAGGCGACTCACCAGATCGGTGGCGCCGGCGCCGGATGGGGTGATCGTTGAGCTTCCGGTCATGAGCTGACCGCCTTTCGAGCCAGGGCGTCGACCGACACTGCGAGAACGATCAGCGCCCCGATGGCCATCTGCTGGTAGCCGAAGCCAAGCCCGGAGAGCACCATGATGTTGGTGAGAACGCTGACGAAGACGACGCCGAGCAGAGTACGCAGCACGCTGCCCCGGCCGCCGAAGACACTGGTACCGCCGACGATGATGGCGGCCAGCGCCTCGAAGTCGAACCCGTCCGACATGGCCGACACCGCCGTGTTGGTGTATGGGGCCAGGACGAAGCCGCCGATCATGGCGCCGATGGCCGACAGCGTGAACGCCCCGATCACGACCCACGCCGTGTTGATGCCGGCGAGGCGGGTGGCCTCCCGGTTGGACCCGTAGGCCTTGACCGTGAAGCCGAAGGTGGTGCGGTTCAGTACGAACTGCAGGATCAGGGCGATGACGATCAGCGCGATCATCGACAGCGGGAACGGACCGATCTCGGTTGTTCCGAATCGCCGGATGAGGCTGTCCTGCGGGCCGAAGTAGATGCTGCCGCCACTGGCCCAGCGGAGCACGCCGAGCCCGATGAAGGTGGTGGCGAGGGTGACGATGACGGCGTTGGCCTTGAACACCCCGACGGCCACACCGTTGACCAGTCCGTAGATCAGGGCGATCAGCAGGGCAACCAGCATCGCCACCGGAATCCCGGCCTCGTTGCCGACGCCGATCAGGACAACCGCCGCGGTGGCGACCTGGGCGACAACGGACAGGTCGAGATAGTTGGCGCTGATCACCACGAACGTCATGCCGACGGCGACGATGCCGATTGGAGCGGCCCGGTTGAACACATCGGTGATGTTGTCGAGTGAGGCGAATCCGTCGACGAAGACAGCGGCGATGAGGACCAGAGCGGTGGTGAACAGGAAGATGCCCCGCTCGGCCAGCCATTCGAGGATGACGGCGCTCTGGGACTGCTCGTCGGCTCCCCCGATCATGCCGTTCGATTGTGGAACCCCTGGCGCAGTGTCGACTGCGGCCGTTTCGAGGGTCGGGGGTGCCTTCACACCACTCCCACTGCCGCTTCCACCTCCATCGCTCACCGGGATCCACCCCCCTGCCGGTCGAGGCGTACCCCGGCCGCTCGCACGGCGGTCTCCACGCCGGCCGCGTTGTCCTGCCAGATCTCGACGACCTTGTCGTCCCTGAATCGATACTGGGTTCGGGTGCTGACCGACACCTCGTGTTTGGTCACCGGGTCGGTTCCGACGATGTACAGCACGAACGAGACGTCGTCGCCGTCTTCGGTGAAGTCCGAGACCAGGGTCTTGCGATCGTGCCGGGTGCGCCGGAGCAGGTCGCACAGGGTCACGAGGTGGTCGCGCCCCATGGTGCGATCGCCGGTCAGATGGAAGACGAGATCCTCGGCGAACAACCCGTAGACGTTCTCCTCCGTCGTCGCCTCATGGGTCTCGTACTGCCTGCGGAAGTACTCGCTGATGACCTCACGGCGTGAACTCATGACATGCCTCCCTCAGACGCCGATCAGCGCGCCGGTCTCACCTGAAGCTAGGGACATGACCGACTTCTCGTCGGCCACGCCGGCGGGTAGCGTGCCGACGATCCGTCCGTCACGCATGACGTGGATGACGTCGGCCAGATCGAGCAGCTCGGGCAGGTCGGAGCTGACGACGAGGACGGCGGCACCGCCTTCGGCCAGCTCCCGCACCAGGCGATGGATCTCCACTTTGGCGCCGACGTCGACCCCACGCGTCGGCTCGTCGAGCACGATGATGTCGGGTTCGCGGGCCAGCCATTTGGCCAGCACCACCTTCTGTTGGTTCCCGCCGCTGAAATCGCCGACGTCGCGCTCCACCTCCGGCGGCCTGAGCCCGACAACGTCGGCCAGCTTTTCAGCGAGATCGACGATCCCCCGCAGCGATAGAACACTGCCACGGGACACCTGGCGACGGTTGGGAAGGGCGATGTTGTCGGCCACCGTCATCGTGAGGGCCAGACCGTCGGTCCGGCGCTCCTCCGGTACGTACGCCAGACCGCTTCCAACAGCGGAGCCGTAGCCGGTCACCTTGGTCGTGCGGCCGTCGGCCGTGATGGTGACCTCACCGGCGGATCGAAGGTCGGCGCCGATGATGGCCCGCACGAGTTCCGTGCGACCGGCGCCCACCAGCCCACCGAGCCCTACGATCTCACCGGCCCGGACTTCGAGGTCGACGTCGTTGACGCCCACAGCACGGATACCCGTGGCCCGGAGGACGACGGGGCCGGCTTCCCGGGTGTGCTCGGTGGCGGTGAGGTCGCGTTTGAGTTCACGACCGACCATCATGTCGACCAGTTGATCGGGCTTGATGTCGGCGATATCGACCGTGTCGACGTGGCGGCCGTCGCGCAATACCGTGACCCGCCGGCAGATCCGGAAGATCTCGGGAATTCGATGCGAGATGTAGATGATGGCCAGGCCGGTGGCGGCGAGACGCTCGAGCATGTCGAGCAGATAGTCGGTCTCGGCCGGGGTCAGCGTGGCCGTCGGCTCGTCGAGGATCAGCACACGGGGGTTCCTGGCAACAGCCCGGGCGATCTCCACGAACTGCCGGAGCGCAACCGACAGACGGGCCACCGGCTCGTCGAGATCGACGGTGACCCCGATCTCCTCCAAGGCCTTGGCTGCGACCTGGCGTTGTTCGCCGGTCTTGATGAAGCCCCCCTGGGTAGGCGTTGAACCGAGGAGGATGTTCTCCGCCACGGTCATTTCGGGAACGAGGCTGAGCTCCTGATGAACCAGCGCAACACCGGCATCCAGTGCGGCCCGGGTGTCGCCGCCCTCCAGTGCCTGCCCGTCGATCAAAACGGTTCCCCGATCGGGTTTGAGGATGCCGGCCAGCACCCGCATGAGAGTCGACTTGCCGGCGCCGTTCTCGCCGACGACACCGTGGATCTCACCCTGGGCAACAGACAGGCTGACCTCGTCAACGGCGAACACACCACCAAAGTGCTTCGAGATGTTGGTGGCCTGGACGATCGGGTCGTTCCGGACCGTTGATGCTTCTGCTTTGCTTCCGGTCATGGCCACCTTCCCCCTGGGTCCTGCCTTCCTGTCGAATCATCACGATCGTAGTGGGTGTTGCAATCGATTGCAAGAACATTTTGGAATTGGGCGCACTGCCTGGCAACTTAGCTAACGAAAATAGCCCCGAAATGCTAAACGTCTCTTGCAATCGATTGCACGACATTCTACGATAAGGAGCCAGAAACTGAAGCGCGGTGGCGCAACCATCGATGTGGTGCCGCGGCAACGAACGACGGAGGAGCGAGAGCCAAATGGCAGAATTCGCAATCGCAGTGACCCCCTCACCCGGCTCGATGGCCGTTGACTTCGAAGAGCGGGTCAATTTCGACCGACTTCGTCAATACCGGCTGGCACGGGTTCGGACCGCGCTCGACGCATCGCCGGCGGGCGCCCTGCTGTGTTTCGACACCAACAACATCCGCTACACCACGAGCACCCAGATCGGCGAGTGGGCCCGCGACAAGATGACCCGCTTCTCGCTTCTAACCCGCGAGGGCGGCGATCCCATGGTGTGGGATTTCGGGTCGGCCGCCGCCCACCACCGGCTCTACGCCCCGTGGCTCAAACCCGAGAATTGCCGGGCGGGCCTCAACGGCCTCCGGGGGGCCATCCCGCCCGACAACGGGCTGTTCATCCGCACGGCCAAGGAAGTGGCGGCGTTGCTCCGCGAAGCCGGCGTGGCCGACATGCCCCTGGGGGTCGACATCGTGGAGCCGCCCATGCTGTTCGCCCTCCAGGCCGAGGGCCTGACGGTGACCGACGGACAACAAGTCATGCTCGACGCCCGGGAGATCAAATCCGACGACGAAATCATGCTGCTCACCACGGCGGCGGCGATGGTCGACGGGGCCTACCAGATGATCGCCGAGGTGCTGAAGCCCGGCATCAGGGAGAACGAGGTCGTTGCGCTCGTCAACAAGAAGCTGTACGACTTGGGTTCCGATGACGTCGAAGCGGTCAACGCCGTGTCCGGCGAACGGTGCAGCCCCCACCCCCACAATTTCTCCGACCGGCTTCTCCGGCCGGGCGACCAGGCCTTCTTCGACATCATCCAGTCGTTCAACGGCTATCGAACCTGCTACTACCGCACCCTCAACGTCGGCCGGGCCACCAGCGACCAACACGATGCGTACACCAAGGCCAGGGAGTGGATCGACGCGGCGATCGACATGATCAAACCCGGCGTCAGCACGAGGGATGTCGCCGAGGGCTTCCCCCGCTGCGATGAGTTCGGGTTCGATTCCGAGTTCGAGGCCTTCGGTCTCCAGTTCGGCCACGGTCTGGGGCTGGGGCTGCACGAGCGGCCGATCATCAGCCGGGTGAATTCACTCGATCATCCGATGGAGATCAAGAAGGGCATGGTGTTCGCCCTCGAGACCTACTGCCCGGCCACCGACGGTGTGTCTGCGGCCCGAATCGAGGAGGAGGTCGTCGTCACCGATGACGGCTGCGACGTGATCACCCTGTTCCCGGCCGAAGAACTCTTCGTGGCCAACCAGTATTAGTAGGAGCGCCCGATGACGACCATGCCCTCCTACGAGGAGTACGGCAACCACGACCCGGTCCTGCCCGATCCGCTCGACACGACGAACGCCGAGCTGCCCATCGATCTCGAAACCAGGCTCGACCTCTACCGGCTCCAGCAGGAGATCCGACTCTTCGAGAAGCGGGCCTACGACCTGTTCCTGCGGGGACTGGTCAAGGGAACCAGCCACCTGTCGCTCGGGCAGGAGGCCATCGCCGCCGGCTTCGGCGCCGCCATGCGCCCCGACGATTGGACGTTCGCCACCTACCGGGGTCACGCCCATACCTTGGCCCGCGGGGTGCCGATGACCCCGGTCCTGGCCGAGCTGTTGGGCCGGGCCAACGGCCTGCTGGGTGGCAAGGGCGGCTCGATGCACCTGACCAGCGTCGAACACGGGGTCATGGGCAGTTACGCCATCATCGGCGCCCACCTCTGTGTCGCCAACGGCGCCGCCTGGACGGCGCAATACAACGAGACCGGCCAGGTCGCCGTGGCCTTCTTCGGCGACGGCACGACCAACATCGGCGCCTTCCACGAGGCGGTCAACTTCGCCAAAGTCTGGAATCTCCCGACGGTGTTCGTCTGCGAGAACAACCTCTACATGGAGTACACCTCGATCGGTCATGTGTCGCCGGTTGCGAACCCGGCGGCCGATCGGGCGGCGGCGTACGGGCTCGACTCGATCGTCGTCGACGGCAACGACGCCGACGCCGTCTACTCGGTGGCCACCACCGCCCTGGACCGGGCTCGCAACGGCGGTGGGCCGTCGCTGATCGAGGCCAAGACCTACCGCCACGGCGGTCACAGCCGGGCCGACCCGGGCAAGTACCGCCCCGAGGAGGAGGTTGCGGCCTGGATGGACCGCGACCCCATACCGATGTACCACCAGCGGCTCCTCGCGCTCGGCGTCGACGAAAGTCGGCTGTCGACCATCGCCACCGAAACCGCGGCCGCCGTCGAGACGGCGACCCAGGAGGCGACCGACGGCCCGCTCCCCGACCTCGCCTCGATCTACACCGACGTCTGGGCCGATGGAGGCTGGCAATGGCGGAACTGACCTATCGGGACGCCGTGAGCCGAGGGATCGCCCAAGAGCTGGCCAACGACCCCAGCGTCGTCTTCCTCGGTGAGGACGTCGCCGGCGCCGGCGGAGTGTTCAAGGCCACGACCGGCCTGCTCGAGGCGTTCGGCCCCAAACGGGTCCGCGACGCCCCCATCTCCGAGCAGGCCATCCTCGGCGCGGCGATGGGCGCTGCGATGACCGGCCTCCGGCCGATCGCCGAGATCATGTTCAGCGACTTCCTCGCCGTGTGCTGGGACATCGTGGCCAACGAGATCGCGAAGAGCCGCTACATGACGGCCGGGCAGATGTCCTTCCCGCTCGTGGTCCGCACCGCCAACGGGGGCGGCTCCCGCTTCGGGGCCCAGCACTCGCAGAGCGTGGAGAACTGGGCCATGGCCGTGCCCGGCCTCAAGGTGGTGGCTCCGTCCACCGCCGTGGACACGATCGGCTTGCTGGCCGCCGCGGTACGCGACCCCGACCCGGTGATCTTCTTCGAACACAAATCTTGCTATCCGATGAAGTTCGACGTTCCGGATCACGGCGGCGACATCGTCGACGAACTCGGTACCGCGAAGGTGGTTCGGGAAGGCACCGACGTCACCATCGTGGCCCTGGCCCTCATGGTCCACCGAGCGCTCGACGCGGCCGAACGTCTGGCCGGCGAGGGGATCTCGGCCGAGGTGATCGACGTGCGGTCACTGGTCCCGCTCGACACGGCCACGATTCTGTCATCGGTGGCGAAGACCAGCCGTCTCTACACGGTCGAGGAGAATCCGAGGCTCTGCGGCTGGGGGGCCGAGATCGCGTCGATCGCGGCCGAGGAGGCGTTCTGGGACCTCGACGGTCCGGTGGTCCGAATCACCACGCCGCACGTCCCGCTGCCGGCCGCCGACTCGCTGGAGGACGCCACGATTCCGTCCGCCGACCGGATCTTCGAGACGATCGCCAAGTCCGCTCGGAATTGATCCGACACAGAGTCGGACGCCACGAGGTCCGGGAGCGGTTCCTCCGGGGCGATGGTTCTCCGGCGCCGGAGGCCGCCGCGGCGGATCGGGCCGAGGATGTGGCGTCGTCCGAGGCCGGCCAGTGTCCGGGCCGATCGCCAGGGGTGTCGGATCGCCGACCACAGGAGACGCCGCCACGGCGGCAGACCCCGGAGCGGGTGGCGGAGCTGCCCGACCATGCCGTCGGGGATGAACTCGTCGACCCCGTAGCGCCGGGGCCGGCGATCGGCGGGCATGAAGTAGGTGCCGAACAGCAGATCCCAGGCGGGGAGAAAGGCCGAGTAGTTGGAGTTGATGGCCCCAGGCTCGTTGGCATGATGCCAGTGATGGAACTCCGGGGTCATGATGAACCGGTGCAGCGGCCGTAGACGCCAGCGAACGTTGGCATGGAGGAAGATCCCGGTCACGATCTGGACGACGGCCAGCACGCCGGTGACCTCCGGCGAGAATCCGGCGGCCAGCAGGAAGATCGCCGCCGGGGCGATCAGCGTCCCGTCGAGGGGGTGGGTGCGAAAGCCGCTGACCCAGTCGAGCCGCCTCGTCGAATGATGAATGGCATGGAAGCGCCACAGCAGCGGAACCTCGTGATACCAGCGGTGTGTCCAGTAGATGGCGACATCGAACAGCAGCAGCCCGATGACCGGGGTGACCGCAGGTGGGATCGCCGCGACGAGCGGACGGAGCACCAGGCCCGGCACCCACGCCAGGCTCAGCACCGCCACCGGGATTGCGGCGATCAGTCCGACGATGTTGAGCAGGCCTCCGGCCAGGGCGTAGCCGATGTCGGTGCCCACATCCGGTCGACGGATCCGCTGCCGGTGGCGGGGACACAGTTTCTCGAACGGGACCACCAGCACGAACACGGCGCCCACCACGAACAGCCCACCCGAGTCGACGGCGAGGCCGACACCGATGAGGATCAGCGCAGCGAGTCGTGACAGCCACCGGCGGCCCCGGAGCCGCCGTTGCGAGGATGGCGCAAAGGGCGCCGGCGGGCCGTCCGGCGTCGGCGGCGATGGCTGGGGCGATGCCCGTGCGGTCGTCGGGTGAGGGGGCGGCGGTGGCCAGGCGGGGGATTGTCCGACGGTCATGGCCTATTGTCGAGATCAGCGACCGGCGCGGTTCACGGAGTTTTCGGTGACCGAGTGAACCGATCGGCGCCGTGACCACGACAGAGCACTGATGCCGACTTCGAACCCTGCTTCATCGGACGACCGGTCCGACGCCTCCGACGCCGAGGACCGAGCGCTGCTGGCCCGGATCGTGCGAGCGGATCGCTTCGCCCTGGAACAGCTCTATCGACGGCACGCGTTCTGGCTCACCGCACGCCTCGAAAACCGCTGCGGGGATCCCGACCTCGCCGACATCGCCGTTCAGGACACCTTCATCGCCGTCTGGCAATCGGCCAAGGGTTACCGGGGCGAAGGCAAGGTGGCCGCCTGGCTGTGGGGCATCGCCATCCGCCGCCTGATCGACCAACTCCGACGGCAGAAACCGACCCCGATGGCGATCGAAAACCTTCACCACCACCAGCAGTCCCGGACCCGGCCCGTGTCGTTCGAGGACGACCTCACCCGTCGAGCCGCCCACAGCGAACTCGGCCCGGCGTTCGCCTCGCTGAACCCCGACCTGCGAGCGGTTCTCGTGGCCACCGCGATCGACGGTCTGACCACCCGCGAGGCGGCCCACCTGCTCGGCGTACCCCAGGGAACCGTCAAAACCCGGCTCATGCGCGCCCGCGCCCAACTTCAGGAGGCCCTGAGATGAGCGGCAACCTTCGCCCCCCACCGGCCGGTCCGCCGGGACCGCCACCCGGCATCGATCCGCAGCGGATCGAACGAAACTGGATGGCCATCTCCGCCGAGCTGTTCGCCCCGCAGCCGTCACGGATCGAGCGCTGGCTCCGACGGCTCAGCGTGCCGCCGTCGGCCACCCGGCTCATGGTGGCCACTCCGGCGCTTCGCCGGGCCTGGTTCCTGGCGCTCGGTCTGGTGGTACTGATCGGCCTCGCCGGGGCCGACAGCAGCCGGACCCGTGAGGACCTCTTCGCCCTGCTGGTGCTGGCGCCGCTGGTTCCGGTCCTGGGGGTGTCCATGGCCTACGGAACGACGGCCGATCCGGCTCATGAGATCTCGCTGGCCACTCCCCTCTCCGGCTTCCGGTTGGTGATGATCAGATCAGCGGTGGTGGTCGCCTGTTCGGTGTTCGTCCTGGCCGTGGCGTCGTTGCTGACCGGAGCCGTGTCGCCGCTGGCGTTCGGCTGGCTGCTTCCGGCGCTGGGACTCACGGCCGGATCGCTGGCGCTGATGACCTTCACCACGCCCCGCCGGGCCGCGGCGGTGACGGCCGCGGGATGGGTGCTGGCCGTGGTCATCGCCCGGAACGGCAGCGGCGATCCGCTGGCGGCCTTCACCGCCGCCGGGCAGATCTCGATGGTCGTGATCAGCGGGATCGGCCTCCTGACGGCCTATCAACGTCGGGACCGATTCGATCTGCTGACGGCGTCGACGTGAGCGGAGGATTCGCTCCCGCCCGAGCGGGAGGATCGGCGCAGGTGCTGGTGTTCGGGGCCGGCCGACGCCTCGGGACCACCGAGGCCATCGTCGACGTCGACCTGTCGGCCCAAGGCGAGTTGATCACCGTGCTGGGACCGAACGGGGCCGGTAAGAGCACCCTGCTGCGGTGCCTGGCGACGGTATGGCTGCCCGACTCCGGCTCGGTCCTCATCGACGGCCTCGATCCCCGCCACGAAAGCGACCGCCTGGAGATCCGACGGCGTCTGGGGTACCTGCCACAGGACTCCGGTCTGGCCGAGTCGGCCACCGTGTTCGATGTCGTCGACTACCTCGCGGTCATGAAGTCGGTCGGCAGGAACACGCGCCACCCCGAGCGGTGGCGCCGGTTGGAGGTCATGGAACTGCTCGACCTCGTCGGCTTGGCGGAACAGGCGGCCGAGAAGGTCGGGAGCCTGTCGCGGGGTATGCGACAACGGGTGGCGTTGGCCCAGGCCTTGCTGGGCCGGCCGACCCTGTTGCTGCTCGACGAGCCGGCATCGGGCCTCGACCCGGAAGAACGGGCCCGCCTCCGCTCGATCCTCGGCGAGCGACGGCGCCGGGCGACCATCGTCACGTCGACCCACCTCACCGACGAGGCCGAATACAGCGATCGGATCCTGGTGATGGCGGCGGGCCGTATCCGCTTCGACGGGAGTCCGGCCCGCTTGGCCGCTCTGGCCGGCGGGAAAAGCTGGATCCAGTCAACGCGGCCCGTCGACGGGTCGACCCGCACCTTCTGGGAGACGAGCGACGGCCGCTACCGATGTCTCGGCACACCGCCGTCGGGCGCCGAGACCGTCGAGCCGACCGTCGAGGACGGCTACCTGCTGGTGCTCAACCCGTGAGCGGACGCCCTGACACGCGATTCGGTGATGACCTCGGGAGGCGAAGGTCGGCCGGTGAGACTGCCGGGCCGCGTCCGCCTGAACGTCGGCTTCAAAGTCGGAGGATTGTGGTAAGAAATCCCTCATGAACTGGAAGAACCCGGGTTGGATCGGCGCCCTCGTTTATGGGATTGCGGCGGTGATCGTCGGAGGCTTGACCTCGACGCTCACCCGGCTGAGCATCGCCCGGCGCCGGGGACGGCGAAGGGCTGTCGCCCGGCTACCGGCCGGAGCCG
>JBFHEP010000033.1:0-19918 GCA_041584095.1 Acidimicrobiales bacterium
AGGCTCAGCGTTTCGGGTAACGGGGATTCTCCACCTTGGCCAGGTAACCGACGATCACACCGATGACGGTGATGACCGCCCCGATTGCAAGAAAGAATCCGATCCACCAATGCCATACAACAGCCAACTGAAACATGGCACCAAGTCTACGTGCGACGGGCGAAGCCCGTCGCCTCGAGATTTCCAAAGGAAATCTCAGGGCCTTGAAACGGCCGGAACCCCGAGATTTTCTGACGGATCCCGCTGCGTCGATAAGGGCCGGATCCGTTTCAGAACAGCTTGGTGATCGAGTCGAGCAGCCGTTGCCGCACGTCGGGCGGCATCTCTTCGCGACACGAGCCGAGCATCGACTTCAAACCGAGATGGAAGTGGACGATGTCGTCACAGCCGGTGCACCACTCGAGGTGGGACCGGAACTGTGATCGCTGTGGCTCGCCGAGCCCATCGTCGATGTAGCGGTACAACTCCTCGATGGTTGGGTCGCAGGTCCAGGTCGGTGTCGGCTCTTGGCCGTCGGGGTCGAGGTTCGTCATGACTCGGATTCGTGATCGGGAGCGGATACGGACATGGACTCTGGTTGCGGATCTGTGGCGTCGACCGTTGGGACGTCGGCCGGGCCGTCGGCCAGACCACGGGCCACCGCAAACTCGTATAACTCCTTCTGGAGCGCTTTTCTTCCCCGATGGAGGCGACTCATGACCGTGCCGATGGGGATGTCGAGGATTTCTGCGATCTCCGCGTAGCTGAAACCCTCGACATCGGCCAGCAGCACCGCCATGCGGTAGATGTCCGGAAGCGCCTCGACGGCGGCCACCACCTCGGCTTCCGAGAACGACTCCATCAAGGTCTCCTCGGCACTGCGCCCGACGTCGGCCGCCGGGCGGATCCGGCGGTACAGGTAGAGATCGTCGATGTCGTCGAGTTCGGTTTCGGCCGGTCGGCGCTGTCTGGCCCGATACCGGTTGATGTGGCTGTTGGTGAGTATTCGGAACAGCCAGGCCCGGAGATTCGTGCCCTCCTGAAAGCTCTCATACGACCGGTAGGCCTTGAGGAACGTCTCCTGAACCAGATCCTCGGCGTCGGCCTGGTTTCCCGTCAGACGCCGGGCCGTGGAGTAGAGCGACGCCATGTAGGGCTCGGTGTCTTCGACGAAGGTCTTTTGATCAGCCAAGGCGGCAACAGCTCCACTTCACGGGTTCCCGTCGTACCACGAGATCGTCGTCGGGTCCCGATTTGGGCGTCGACGAGACCCGGCTCGACGAGACCCACGGTATCGGGTGTACTGGAGCAGTTTCGAAGTTCATGCGGTGTCGAGTTGCATGCAGTGTTCAAGTGACGAAGTGGAGAACGATGAATCGACCGGAATCGATGCCCGCCGAACAATCCAAGTCGGTCCCCTGGTGGCGCCGGGCGGTCGTCTACCAGGTGTACATTCGCTCGTTCGCCGATGGGAACGGCGATGGTACCGGCGATCTGGCCGGGCTTCGGGCCCGCCTCGATCATCTCGCCGAGCTCGGCATCGACGCCATGTGGGTCAATCCCTGGTATCCGTCGCCCATGGCCGACGGTGGCTACGACGTCGTCGACCATCGCGCCATCCACCCCGACTTCGGCACCCTGGCCGAGGCCGACGCGCTGATCGCCGACGCCCACGAACGGGGGATCCGGTTTCTCATCGACGTCGTGCCGAACCACACCTCGGTCGAACACCCGTGGTTCCAGGCCGCCCTCGCCGCTGGACCGGGTTCACCGGAACGGGATCGGTACATCTTCCGCGCCGGACGCGGACCCGACGGAGACGAGCCACCGACGAACTGGCGGGCCGTTTTCGGTGGATCGACCTGGACCCGGGTCGACGACGGCGAGTGGTATCTGCACATCTTCGACACCAGCCAGCCCGACCTCAACTGGCAGCATCCCGAGGTGCGCGACGAGTTCGACTCGATCCTCCGCTTCTGGCTCGATCGCGGCGTCGACGGCTTCCGAGTCGACGTGGCCCACGGGATGATCAAGGATCTGTCGTTGCCCGATGCGCCGGTCGATCAGCTCGACGATCGGGGTCAGCGTCTGCCCGACGGCTCCCACCCCCACTGGGACCGTGACGAGTTGCATGTGCTGAATCGCCGCTGGCGCGCCGTCATCGACGAATACGACGACCGGATGATGGTGGCCGAGGCGAACGTACATCCCGATCGCCTGCCTCTCTACCTTCGAGCCGACGAATACCACCAATCGTTCAACTTCGACCTCCTCAAGGCCGAATGGTCGGCCGACGACTTCCGCTCCATCATCGTCAGCGCCGCCGGCAGGGCTGCGGCGATCGGAGCGGCCTCGACCTGGGTGCTGTCGAACCACGACATCGTCCGTCATGCCACCCGCTACGGGCTGCCACCGGGCACCGACTACGAACGTTGGCTGCTCGACGGACCGCACGACGCGCTCGACGCCGAGTCCGGCGCGCGCCGAGCCCGTGCCGCGGTCATGGTGACCCTCGCCCTGCCCGGTTCGGCCTACATCTACCAGGGCGACGAACTGGGTCTGCCCGAGGTCTGGGAACTCCCCGTGGACGCGCTGGAGGATCCGACATGGGAGCGGTCGAGCCACACCGTCAAGGGGCGTGATGGTTGCCGGGTGCCGATCCCGTGGACGAAGGATGGCACCTCGTTCGGTTTCGGCGACGGACCGGCCTGGCTGCCGCAGCCGCCGATCTTCGGCGACCTGTCGATCGAGGCGCAAGACGCCGATCCGCACTCGACCTTGAATCTCTACCGGGCCGCGATCCGGTTGCGGGGCGACCTGTTCGCGCAGGACGAGGAACTCGAGATGCTCGATCTCGGAACCCATGTGCTGGCCTTCCGCCGCGGAAGCGGGGCAACGGCGGTTGTCAACATGGGTTCGGTACCGGTGAGCCGTGCCGACCTCCCATCGGGAAACATCGTGCTGTCGTCGGACGGCCTGCTCGGCGACGATCTCGCACCCGACACCGCGGTGTGGTTGGCGCCCTGACAACTGACCACCGACTATTCTCGACGTGGAGCAAGGTTTGGCGGTCAGGAGGCCGAGCTCGATGCATGTCGAATACCTATCCGACCACGTCGGCGATCTGGTCAAGGAATCACACCAGCGGCTCGCCCACCTGGGGGGGCAGGAGATGTACTGGCTCGATGCGCTCCGCGATGCCGACACCGATCGCTTGATCGCCGAGCGCAGCCGGTCGCCATGGCGGCGGTTGCTGAACATCGCCCCGCCCGGATATGCAGACATCCAGAACCGGATCGAGGACGCCGATCGCCGTCTGCAGTCCATCAGATCCGAGATGACCGAAGTCGAGAACGAGGCCGGCGCCAGGGAGGGAGGGGCCGAGGGCGAGAAGCGGTTCGAGAGTGAACTCGACTGGATGTCGGACGATTGGAGGATGTTCCGCGGCTACCGCAACAAGCGGGGGGAGGCCGACGCCGTTCTGGTCGGGCCGGACGGGATCTGGACCGTCGAGGTCAAGAACTGGAAGGTCCGCCTCTGGATCAACGGTGACGACTGGATTTGCGAGGAGACGGGTGGACGAGGTCGACGGAGCGTCCGTCAGGCTGCGGACCGCACGGGTCGACCATGGGGTCGCCAGGTCCGCGAGATCGCCCAGACGCTGGCCCAGCGGCTCCACAGGAAGGGTTTTTTTGTTCCGGTACACACCGCAGTCGTCATCCTCAACGACCAGGCGGTCATCGAGAGCTGTCGACAACCCGGGGTCGACTTCGTCGGGACGTCGACCGGGGTGTTCGCCGATCGAATGGCCGATCTGGCCATTCCGCTCGCCGTCGACGACGTCGCCTCGATCCAGCGTCTGGTTCGCAACGATCACCGCCACTGGGAAGACAAGACCGCTCAGGCGAGCATGAAACGGTAATCGGCGACGGATGCCCGTAGCAGCAGCGGAGGTCCGTCGAACGCGAGTATGGCGTCGATCAACTCCCCGCGATCGCCTGCCGGAACCGCTGAGCCGATACTGAGCGGCGGTGCCGGGCAGTCGACCGTTCGGTCGGACGCCACCAGGTCCCGCACGGCGTCGGGATCCATGGCCGTCAACCAGTTCCACACGGAGTGATCGATGGCGGCGACGTCGGCTCGACCAGCGACAACTGCGGAGGCCGATGCGACGTGAGAGCCGGTCACGACGATCTCGTCCATGCGATCAGGGTGCCATCGATTGTCGTCCCGAACCGTCGCGTCGTGGAACAACGCTCGATAGCCGGACCATGAGCCGAGCTCGTTCACGGCGAGTCGACGAACCGGCGGCGAGTCGCCCGCTCGGGTCACGATGATCGACCGGTAGACCGCGGCGGTTTCGCCCCGGAACACGGGGGCGGCCACGACGTCGAGCGCGGTGCCGTCGGTCACGAGCTCGGCGGTCAGCAGTCCGCACGCCCACAGCACATCGATGCCGCTTTCGGTCAACGCAGCGGAAACGCCGGCGGTGGCGTCGACGTCGACCTCGACGATGACCGCGGGCAGACCGCGTCCGCTCAGGTGTGCCCCGAGGCGATGTAGGTCGTCGATCGTGTTGGGGCCGAGCAGGGTGGCGAGCCGGAGCGGCCGCCGACCGCTCATCCGCCGCCCGCGCCCACGGCCGGCCGACGCACGGTGCCGGTCGCCCCGCCGGGAAGGTTGCGACGAGCTCGCCACACCGGCGTCACTTCGAAGTCCCAGTACTTGGTGCACTCGAGGACGGGCGCGGCGGTGCCGATGACACCGCCCGGGATGTGACCGTTGTGGATCCTCACCCCGGTGTAGGCCCTCGGCGACACCATCTCGGCCGCAGTTTTGTGGACCGGGCACGACCGCCACTCCTCCCGATCGTCGGGTGACTCGTGGATCACCAGGTTGGCCCACTGCTCGTCGACCAATTCGATCGAGCTGTAGGCCAGAATGCCCGGGTAGTTCGCGAACTGCCCGACCACCTCGAGCTCGATCTCGTCGATGCCGGAGTCGCGGTCATCGGCCCGCCGTTCACCGAAGAACCCGACAAACTGCACGTCGCCGAAACGGTAGAGCGGGTCGGGCTGACAGATCACGGTCCGGCGCTTCAGGCCGTGAACCGTCCACGTCATGGACCGGTATGGCTCGAACGTCAGGTCATCACGCGACGCCAGGCGTACCGCGGCACGCAGATCCTGCAGCAGGTAGGCGAGCAGCGAGACGTCGGATTCGTACAGCCAGATTCCGGCGATCGGATGATCGGGGGGATCGTCGGTCGGTCCCAGCTCGACCGGTGGTTCGTCACGGCCGGGCTCGACGTGTTCGGTTTTCAGGGTCGTTCCTCCTCGTGAAATTGATCTTACAGCAGCTCTTCCAGGTACACGGGTAGCATGACGCGCCACGTCGGCCAATCGTGATCCCATTCCGGGCCCCATTCGTCGACCCGGTTGGGGATTCCCCGACTGCCGAGTACGTCGGCCACCCGCCACGACTGGTCGGGGCTCTCCCACCGGCCCGTCCCGTGGGCCAGGATCACGAACCGCGAACGCAGACCGGCGAGCAGCGGGTGATCGTCGTGCAGGTTGGGGACGAAGTGCAGTGGCGATGCGTGGTACCAGTCCTCGTCGATCTCACCCTCGATGAACGCCGACAGATCGTAGGTGCCCGACATGCAGACTGCCGCCGAGAACACATCCGGGTGCCGGCACAGGGCGGCCAGGGCGTTGTAGGCGCCAACCGATGCGCCGGCGGTCAGCACCGGCAGCGGTCCGCCACAGTCGAGATGAATGGCCGGGATCACCTCGCGAACCAGGAACTGGTCGAAGGCCGACTGGAGGCGAGTGGCGAACGGCGGGCGATTGTGCTCGGTCAACCAGGCCTTGCCTGGAACCGAGTCGACGGAATACAGCTTGACCCGGCCGGCGTCGAGCAGGTGGGCGACGGAGTCGACCAGATGATTCCGCTCGATCTCCGCGGCGTCACCGCCGGCGGTCGGGAAACAGAGCACGGGCGCTCCGAACTCCCCCCACCTGGTGAAACGAACCTCCCGTTCTACCCGTTCGGAGTACCAGGTGATCGATTCCCTACCCATGTACGGGCGACTCCTCGTCGCGCCACACACCGATCGCCGTCCAGAACCGTTCGGTGAACTCCTCGACCTCGTGTCCCGGATACAACGCCGTCACCTTCTCTCTCACTGCGTCCTTGCACCGATCGGTGGCGAAGTACTCGTAGGCCACCTCGTCGAGATCGGCGAGATTCTTGTCGCAGAACTCCTCGAACCGCTCGGTGTCGAAGTGTGCTTCGGCCAACTCGCCGTAGGCCTTGATCTTTTCGGCGTAGGAGGCATCGGTGGCGGCGATGTCGAAGAACGGATCCCAGTCGAGAGTTCGCCGGAACGGCCGTTTGGTGGCGGCGCAGAACACCGACCAGCGGATCTTCGACAACACGAGCCACGGGAAGTGCCGGTGGAGCGACGTGACCTGGGAGTCCGGGCAGGGGTTGGCGAAGTCGATCGGATACCACACGCCGTTCTGGCCCATCGATTCACACGAGTTGAAGTCCCAGCCGAAGAAGGTGTTGATGGTGAGCGTGATGGCTCGAACCTCGGCCATGTGCTCGCTTGCCAGGTGGTTGAAGGTCGTGGTGTAGCGCTCGTGTAGTGGGGCGTCGGGGTCGTATTCGACGACCCTGGTCTGAGGGCCGATGCCGATGCAGCGGACGAAGTTGTCATACGGGATGACACCTTTCTGGAGGTGCATCAGGAACTTTCCGCTCGAGTCGTAGGCCTCCCTGAGCGCATCGGCGTCGTCGATCTTCGACACGCCCCGCCAACCGCCGCCGTCGTAGGGTTTCATGAACATCGGGTAGCCGAGGCGGGACCCGACGGTCTCCAGGTCGAACAGATCGGCGTACCGCTCCAGTGTCGGTTCGAGATCGGCGGTGTCCTCGTACTCCTTCTTGGGGATCATCATCGTCTCGGGAATGTTCAACCCGAGCCGCATCATGGCGCAATAGGTGGTCTGCTTCTCCATCGACTGGACCGACCACGGATTGTTGAACACGTACAGGTCGTCGAGTATCACGGCCTTCTTGATCCACTCCCGGGTGTTGGAGAACCAGTGGGTCAGGCGATCGATGACCAGGTCGTAGTCGGTCGGCTCCGAGAGGTTGAACGGCTCGATCCGGACCCGGTCGACCTCGAACCCGACACGCTCCCCGTCGAGATCGACCACCGGATCGAGCTTGGCCATGATGTCCTCGTAGCATCGGGGCCAGCAGATGTCGGCCCCGAGAGACAGTCCGATTCGCCGGGTTGTGTCATTGCTCATTGAGCAACATTACTCGTAGATCAACCACTGGGGTCCAGGCAGGAGCCAGGTCAATCCGTCTCGAAGATGGTCGCGCCAGTTCTCCCAGTTGTGGCCGTCGGCCGCCTCGACCATACGGACGCTGGCGCCGGTGTCCTGGAGGACGGGAAGCAATGATCGGTTGAAGTAGATCAGGGACTCGTAGATGCCGGCCGACAGGAAGATCTTCTCAGCCGGACGGCCGGGTTCGGCCCGGAACCGGTTCATGAACTCGACCACCGGATCGAACACCGGCCCGAGATCATGGGTACCCACGTCGGTGAACGCAAACGATCCCGACTGCAGAAGCAACCTGTTGAAGGCTCCCGGATGCGACCAGGCGGCATGCAGGCTGGCCACGGCACCGAAGCTGGCACCGACGAGCACCCGGCCGTCGACGTCGGCCAGCCGGTAGCGCGACTCGAGGTCGGGCACCAGGTCCTCCACCAGGAACCGCCCATGGTCGGGGTTCGCGCCGTACTCGTTGAGACGATCGGGCGACTGCGTCAGCGCGGCGATCAGCGGTGGGATCTCGAGCCGGTGGATGAGGTTGTCGAGCACGGTGACCAGTGATGCGTACCGCATGTAGTCGATGCCGTCGTGGACGATCAGCAGCGGATAGTGCCGCTCGGGCCGGAAGCGAGCCGGCCGATACACCGAGTAGGCCCGGGGCCTGCCGAAGACCGAACTGTGCAGGTGGTGATCGACCACCGAGCCCCGCCTCGTCGTCGGGTGTTCGTGGGCCCAATCGGGACTGTGGTAGTCGGGGCCCCGGACGACCGAGTTGGCCCCGAACGGATCCCGGGCCTCGTTGGGATTGAGCGGATCGCGTACCAGTTCGTGGTGGCCGCCCGCCACGATCTCGAACTTGTATTCGACGCGGGCGCCTCGTTGGAGCTGGCCGACATAGGTCCACAGGTCGGTGCCCGGTACACGGGTGAACGGTTGCGACGACGGCAGCCCCGACACCCAGTGGTGAAAGCGCACCTCGTCGGCGTGGCTGCGATAGACGTAGAGGGCCCATCCGTCGCCGACGACGGGAAACGTCTGTTTGTCCAGGGCCCGGGTCAGAGCCTGTGGGCCCGACCGGGCGGCACGCGCCAATGAGGCGACGATTGCCTCGGGATCGGTGGCCACCACCGGGGTTGGCTCCGAGGGCGGCGCCGGCGGAGGGATCGGTTCGACGGCGCCGGTGGTGATCACGCTGCCGCTCGGCTGGAGGACGGCGACCTGGCCGCTGGCCTGCCACCCGGCACCGAGGGGGGAGCGGGCGTCGTCGGCGCCACCGGCGGCGGCGGTGCTGTCGATTCGGGCCGTGTAGTCGAGGCCCACGCAGACCGATGGCGCAAATCGTCGAGCCATCAGGGCCACCCGGCGTCGATCGGCGAGCGCCAGCCGGTGCCTGGCGTGGGGCAGCGGGATGATGCCGGGCACGAGACCGAATCCGGGACCGAACACCTCGGCATCGCCCGACCCCCGGGCCGGCGAATCGTGGAACAGAACAACCCGTTCCGCGATCGCCATGGCCCCGGCCGACCAGGCGACCACCGGCTTGTCTGCGGCCAGATTCATGACGTCGAACAGTCGGAGAACCGATATCAGGGTGCCGACGTGCCCACCGGCGAGGAGCAGCGCCCCGCTGGCCGCAACGAGGTCGGCGACCTGCTCGCGGTGGTGCAGAAGGACCGGGTGGTCGACGTGGTCGCCGGCGAAGCGCTCGGCCATCTCGGCTTCGAGTTCCGTGATTCGGTGCAGGTGGTGATCGTCGAGACGGCGGACGCCCTCGATGGCGTCGTCGATCTCCGGATCGTACAGCGGATCGTCGGCTCGGTCGTGGGCGTCGAGATCCACTCGGCTCAACAATTCCTCGCAGGCTGCGAGCTGCGGAGTCAGCCGGAGGTGGTACAGATCCCGAAGTGTCTTGCGCCGGATCTCCCGCTCGGCCATCAGCTCCCTCAACTCGGGATGATGGGTGAACACCTCATCGGCCCGTGGGAACAACGACAGGTTGATCGTCTGATGTGACCCTCCGGGGTGCTGGGGACGCTCGAGTTCGCTGATCAGCTCGTCGTCTTCCAGTTCCCGCTCCTCCCAACCGGCGGTGACGACGGCCAGCGGCCCGAGAATGCCAAGGTCGGCCACCGCCTTCCCGACACCGGGCTCCTGGCGTTGGGGGCCGAGAAGGATGATCGGCCGTTCGGATGATCGGGTGCCTGAGCGCCGGGCCATGACTAGTCGGCCACCACCCTCACATCGGACGCCAGCCGATCGGCGAGATGAAGCGCCGTATCGAGGTCGGGGTGTCGGGCCACCATCCAACCGTCGCCGGTCACGACCTGCCGCCAGTCGCGACGGGGCCGGCCCGGTGGCACGAGATCGACGACCGCCATGAATGCGCCGTATTCGGCCAGAATCGGTTCGAGTCCCTCGATGCGGGTGATGTGGGAGCCGTCGCCGACCGCCCGCTTGAAGATCAGGCAGGCGTTGTAGGTCTTGGTGGTGTCCTGGCTGAAGGATCCGTAGCAGACGGCCTCGGCCCAGCCCCGGAAGACGTCGACATCGGCCGAGAAGTTCATGCCGTGGGGTAGCCGACCACCCGGTGATCGGGCTCCGATCTCGCCGAAAACCGCCTCTCCGGACGGTGTCAGGAACCACTCCATGTGGGTGAATCCTGTGTCGAAACCGAGTGCCTTCAGCACCCGATGACCGAGGTCGACGCCCGCCGAGACCGGTTCGAGATCGCGAAGGCAGACCGCCGTCTGACTGATCCAGGGGTTGAGCCGGGTAACGAGCGGCTTGGGCCGGTACCAGGTGACGCTCTCCCAGAGCACCTGACCGTCGGCACAGACCGTGTCGTAGGTGTATTCCTCCCCATCTATGAACTCCTCGACCGCCACTTCAGGAACGTGCTCGACCCGACCGAGCACGGATTCGAGCTCGCTTGCGTCGGACGCGGTGTAGGTGTCGGCCGAGCCGGCACCGTCGATGGGTTTGACCACAACCGGAAAGCCGATCGCCGCGGCCGCCTCTCGGACCTGATCCTTGGTGGTGGCGTTGTAGTGGTGGGGGGTCCGAATGCCGGCCGAGTCGAGGACCCGTTTCATCGACTCCTTGTTGCGAAACGTGCGGGCCTGGTCGACGGAGATGCCGGGCACGCCGAGCCGGGCCCGCAGCTTGGCCGCAAGCACCACGCCGGGCTCCCAAAGACACTCGACGCGATCGACCTGGTGGCCGCCAAGCCACTCCGCCACGCGGTTGACCGTGTTGTCCTCATCCCACAGGTTCGGAATATGGAGGTATCCGGACAGCACCCGGCCGACGTCGGGCGGCAGGTCAGGTTGATCCCCTATTCCGAGAACGACGGCGTCGACCTCGGCCAGGGCCCGGGTGAAGTAGGCAACGTCGGCGGGGAAGGCCGGCGAGATCATCAATACCCGGGGCCGATGCAGGTTGGAAGTCATGACGACACGCTCTTTCTCAGGACTGCTCGCCGAGATGGACCCGGATTCCCGACACGATCCTGTTCAGGCCGTCGGCCACCACCTCGGTTTCGGGATGGCGGAGGATGACGTAACCCTCACCCTCGTAGCTCGACGACTTGTTCTGACCGGTGGCCGGCAGCCGGGCCTCGACAACCAGGTCGCCGAGTTCCCGGTGAATAGTATCGATTCCCTCGACATGGCTCACCTGGCCCGCACCCATGCCCCGCAGGTAGGCGGCTCCGCAGGCGTAGGAGCGGGGCGGCGGATCGAACGTGCCGAACGCGTTGAGCTGCGCCCAGGCCCGGTAGAAGTCGTGACCGTGCGCATACGACAGCAAGCTCGTCATCTGCGCCCCCGGCGGTCGGGCGCCGACCTCGGAGATGGTGATCGAGCCGTCGGTTCGGCGGAACCACTCCATGTGACTCATACCGGTGACCATACCGAGGGCGGCCAGGGCGCTGGGCCCGGCGTCCGCAATCGCTGCGAACTCCGGGCCGTCGATGTGGCGGGGAAAGAGCACCGTCCACTGGATCCACGGTGTGCTCATCACCTCGAGTGGGGTTGGTGAATAGGACGAGATGGAGTGAAAGACGTGTTTGCCGTCGACGGTCACCGAGTCGAAGGAGAATTCGTCGCCCTGAATGAACTCCTCGAGCAGGAGGGGCCGCTCGGCCGTCGGTGTGGTGTGGCCGAGCCAGCTTTCGAGTTGGGATCGTTGGTCGATCCGGAAGGTGTCGATCGCCCCGGCCCCGGCCGGGGGTTTCGCCACCAGCGGCATCACCTCGTCGGCAAAAGTGAGCGCCTCGTCGGATGAGTTGGCCAAGCGGTGGCGGGCGCAGGGAAGGCCGGCCGCCCGCAAGGTGTCCTTCATCCGGCTCTTGTTCCTGAACCGGTCGGCTTCGGTGGCGTCCATGCCCCGGATGCCCAGCCGTTCCCGGACCACGGCGACGGGCACCTGCAGCGGTTCGAGGATGGCGGCCAGCGCCTCGACCCGCCCGGTTCGCAGTTCGGCCGCCATCCGTCGAACTCCGGCTTCCAGGCGGTCCGGGTTGAATGCGTCGTCGATCTGGGCGAAGCCCCGGATCCGGCCTCGGGTATCCGACGACATCTTGTCGGCCAGTTCGCCGGCGGGTTCGTGCGAGATGAGCCCGAGGGTGACACCGTCGAGGGTGGCTGCCGCCTCGACAAAACGCATCGTGCCGGCGAGGCCGTAGGGAACAACGAGGACCAGGGCCGTCATTTGTCCACCTTCCGATCCCATACGACGAACTCCGGCGGACGTTGTTTCGCCGCCGGGCGAAACATCGGGGCCCCGCGTGCGGGGCACGGTAACAGGCTCCGCCGTTGCGACGTCATTCACCTGATCCTATGTGGGTTCGACTCGATCGGGTCACGGGGGATAGGTTTGGCGGCGAAACAGTGGTTTGGCATCGGTCAACGCATGTCGGGCCGAAGAGCCGAGAAACCGTTGGGAGGTTCCGTCGTGCACGTCGTTTTTGTCGAACCGGGCTTTCCTTCGAACCAGCGGGAGTTCGTCCGGGCCCTGGTGCAGGTGGGGGCCACGGTGACCGGCATCGGCGAACGGGATTTCGGCGCGCTCGACGACGATCTGCGGAGCTGGCTGCACTACTACCAGCAGATCGGCTCGGTGACCGACGAGGCTGACCTGGAGTGGGCGGTTCGACAGGCGCAGGGCCGGGGCTGGATCGACCGGCTGGAGGCCACCGTCGAGGCCCACACCCTGCCGACGGCTCATGTCCGGGAGAGTTGCACGATCCCGGGAACGTCGGCCCGCACAGCGTGGTTGTGCCGCGACAAACCATCGATGAAACAGGTGCTGGCCGACGCCGGCATCCCCACCGCACAGTCGTTGGGATCGAACGATGTCGACGAGATTCGGGACTTCGCAACCCGGGTCGGCTACCCCCTGATCGTGAAGCCCCGCGATGGAGCGGGGGCATCGGGTACCAGCCGGGTCGATGACGAACCGGGGCTCCTCGGTGCCCTTGCCGCCGCCGGGGTCGGAGCCGGGGCATCGGTGGCCATCGAGGAGTTCGTGGAGGGCCACGAGGGTTTCTGGGACACGTTGACCGTGAACGGCGAGGTGGCCCACGAGTTCATCTCCCACTACTACCCAGGCGTGCTGGAGGCGATGCGAACCCGTTGGATCTCGCCCCAGATCGTGGCCACCAACGAGGTGGACGATCCTCGGTATGCCGAGGTACGGGAGATGGGTCGGCGGGTGCTGGACGTGCTCGACATCGAGACCTCGGCCACCCATATGGAATGGTTCTTCGGCCCGAAGGGTCTGAAGTTCTCCGAGATCGGTTGCCGCCCGCCCGGGGTGTCGATGTGGGACGTCTATTCGGCCGGCAACGAACTCGATCTGTACCGGGAATGGGCGCAGCTGATCGTGCACGGCCACACCGACGCCCGGGCGTCGCGCCGGTATGCCGCCGGGATGATTGCGCTGCGTCCCAGCCAGGACGGCCACATCACCGGCTATGACGGCCTGGATGACCTGCAGGCCGAGTTCGGCCCGCACATCATCGATGGACATTTCCCGGAGCCCGGCACGCCGACCCAGGGGGTGGAGGCGGGATACAAGGCCAACGCCTGGGTGCGGGTTCGCCACGAGAACTATGACACGCTCCGCCACATCCTCGACGAGATCGGTCGCCGGGCCAAGGTGTGGGCCGCGTAGAAATCACGGAGGTCGCCGTTGGCCCGTCATTATGGTGAGAACCTATGACATCGGCTGAACCCGCAGGCCCGCCGTCGGCGCGCACCACGATGAAACGAGGTGCCAATCGTGCCGTCTACGAGCCAGAGTCGATCCGTGCGATCCTGAATGCCGGCATCATTGCTCACGTCGGTGTCAGCACCGACGACGGCCCCATCGTGTTGCCGATGGTCTACGGCCTTCGAGGTGACGAACTGCTGATCCACGGGTCGGTCGCCAACGCCATGATGCGAGCGGGGCGCGGCCTCGACATCTGTGTGACCGTGACGATCGTCGACGGGTTGGTCGTGGCCCGAACGCCGCTGCACAACTCGATGAACTATCGCTCGGTGGTGGTGCGGGGCAGGGCGACCGTGATCTCGGACCCCGATGAGAAGGCCGCCGCGTTGAAGGTGATCAACGACCACATCGCGCCGATCTGGGACACCGCCCGACCACCGTCGGAGGGCGATCTCCGCCAGACGATGGTGCTCACCATGCCGCTCGCGGAGTCGTCGGCCAAGGTCCGAGGGGGCGATCCGATCGACGAGCCGGAAGACACCGAACTCGACCATTGGGCCGGCGTGGTGCCCTTGACGACGACGTGGGGCGCGCCCTACCCGGCCGCCGATCTGCCCGACGGCATCGCCATTCCGGCAGCCGTCAAGGCGCTGGGCGGCACAAACGCCCACCCGGCGGAGGATGTCTTGTAGCGCACCACCGTTCTGGGGTACCGGTTGACCGATAACGATCACTGCGTACCCCAGAACACCACCGCATCGCATTCACGGTCACGGACAGGGTGGCGGTCCGGTGAGTTCGGGCCGGCCCGACACGGCGATGAACGCCGGAATCAGGCAGGCCTCCATCTCGCCCGCAGGGCTGATGACGACCCGCCCAACGGCGGTTGTGGCACCGGCATCGGAGAGTCGGGGCCATACGAAATTGCCCAACGTCCAGAACACCGGCCGGCCGTCGATGAATTCGACGTCGCCGAGACGGTGAGGGTGGTGCCCGTACACGATGTCGGCGCCGGCGGCGATCATCGCCTCCGCCCTCGCCCGGTCGTCGGGCCGGGGCTCGGTCTCCAGTTCCCACAGCCAGTGGATGCTGACCACGACCAGGTCGGCGATCTCGTCGGCCGCCTCCACCGCGGCCACCATCTGGGCGGTGTCGTCTCCGCTGGCCATTCCCGGCCGGCCGTCGTCGGCCATCCACCACTCGGCCGAGACGACACCGTTCATGCCCAGCACCGCAATGGTCCAGCCGCCGGTCTCGACCACCGCCGGGGCGGTGGCCTGCTGCACGTCGTCGCCCACGCCGACGGCTGCGATGCCGGCGGCCTCGACGTTGGCCAGGCCGTCGAGCATGGCCTCGACGCCGTAGTCGAGACCGTGGTTGTTGGCCAGATTGGCGACATCGACGCCGTTGTCTCGAGCCACGGCAAGAGCGTCGGGATCGCAGCGAAAGTTGAACGCCTTCTCCAGCGGCTGACCGAGACGAGACGGCACACACTCCAGGTTGATCACCGTCAGATCGTCGTGCTGGAACAAACCGTCGAGTCCCTCGAACGCGAACCCGTATCCGCGCTGGGCCAGATTGGGAATGTAGGCGGGGTCGAAGTTGGTATCGCCGACACCGTGAATGACGAGATCGCCACGGGCCGGTTCGGTGGTCGTCGGCTGGGTCGTCGGTGAACTCGGCGGACTTCGAACGACGGTCGTGATGGTGGAGGCTCGGGCGGTGGACTCCACACGCGGCGCCGATTCTGCGGCCGGCACGGATGCACAGGCCGACATCGACGTCATGAGTACCGCCACCGCCAGCAGTCGAGGGCGCATGGCTATCGGTCGGGCGTGATGACGATCGGCACGACTCGTTCGCTCAGGCGTTCGATGCCGACCGGGTCGATCGTTCCGTCACCGGCCGGATCGATGCCGTAGAAGTCGGCCACCCGGGGATTGGCGGTGAGACAGGTGGTCAGCACGTGGTGGGCGTCGTCGTCTTCGGCGATGCGGGCCCGACCGACGATGTTCTCGCCTCCGACGTTCAGTGTGACCTCGGGTTGCCTGCGAACGTTTCGCCACCAGACCCGGTGCCGCTGCGAAAGCACGACATAGTCACCGTCGAGCCGCATGTACTGGACCGGTGTCGTGTACCGCCTGCCGGACGTCGCGCCGGTGACCGTTATCACGGCGAACATCCGGCCGAGAAGGCGTCGCAAACCAGGCAGACCCATCATGATTCGCATGGCCGTGTTCATCCACGGCTTCGGTGTCCCGGGCAGCTTCGGCGGTGTTGACGTGGTCATGCGGCTCCTCCATCATTGACCGTGGTTGTCGCTTTGAGTCCAGCATCCAGCGGTCGCCGGCGTAAAGCCAGGGTCGATGGTCACGGATCATCGGCCAACGACGCCCGGGCCCGAATCATCGCTTTCTTCGACGGGCAACTGTCCTGACGATCGACCGGATCGGTCTGAGGCCATGGCGTTGTCGACCGCCCGGAACATCGGCTGGGCGAACACCAGCAGCGATGCCACGACCGTTCCCGACATCACAAACACCCACTGCGAACCCCACGCTTCGGCGATGACGCCGCCGACGAGGGCGCCGAACGGCTGCACGCTCCAGGCGATGAACAGATAGGCGGTCATCATCCGGCCGAACACCTCGTCGGGAACCAGGCGCTGCCGGATGGTGCCCGAAACCACGTTCCAGCTCGGGTCCGACAGGCCGCCCATGACGGCGGCCAGGACCAGACCGGCCAACACGGTGGTGAACCCCATGAGCCAGGCCGAGATGACGAAGGTGACCACTGCGAACCGCATGGAGAACGAGTGGCTCCTCCGTCTGACGAGACCGGCGACGCAGAACGACATGATGACCGAGAACACGCCGTCGACCGCCACGATCAGTCCGTAGCCGAACTCGCTCAGACCGAATCGCTGGGTGACCAGGATGACATGCACGGCATTGCCGGCCTCCCCGACGAAGGCGAATGCCGCCACGGTCAACGCAAGGGGCCGGAGCACGGGATGGCCCCACACGTACTTCAGGCCGACCGTCATCTGATTTGTCAGTGAGTTCTCTGTCGCCGCGCCGTTCTCATCGGCGGCGGCTCGGAAGGAGCCGGGGACGCGGGTCAGCACGGCCGTGGCCGTCACGAAGGCTGCGGCGGTCACGACGAACACCAGTGCAGCGTCGATGCCGAAGAGCAGGGCGCCGAGTGGCGGCCCGACGAACATGTTGCTGACGGTCTGCGTCGCCGAGAACCGCGAGTTCGCCACCTCCAGTTGGTCGCTCCGCACGACCTCCCGGACCAGCGCCGGCAGGCCACCATCGACCATGACCTCCCCTACCCCGACGGCGAACGCGACCGCGGCGGTCAGCGCGATCGTGGCCGAGCCGTTGACAATGGCCAGTGCCATCAGCCCCATGGCGACGGCCCGGCCGACCTGGGCGAACATGGCCAGAACTCGACGGTCCGAGCGGTCGAGGATCACACCGGCCGGCAGCCCGACCACGAGGAACGGAAGGAATCGGGCCATCGACACCGTGGCGATGAGGCGGGCGTCGTCGGTCAGATTGATGGCCAGGAGCGGGAACGCCACCAGCGACAGGCCGTCGCCCAGATTGCTGGTGGTGAACGCCGCCCACAGCGACCAGAACCGCCTCCCCAGTTGTGATTCCGACGTGGTCACGCAAGTAGCCTAGGTTTCGTCGGTTGATTCAGACTCTCGACAATGGGGCAGTTCTGGATTATCGGCCCGCTTCTGTGCTCGTCGTCTCCAACAAACTGGAGCTGATGAGCACAGAAGTTCTTCCCGAGCACAGGCCGTCTTCTGAAAGATCGGGAGGAGGAAGCGAGCCTTCGGCGTGGCCCGATTCCGGGATCGAGGGCCCGGGTTAGGCTTGGCCGTTATGCGAATCGCGACGTTCCTCTGCTGCGCACTCATCGGTGCGCTGACCAGCTGCGGTTCGTCGCCCGACCAAGGAAACGGGGAAGTCGTGAGTGCCACCGACCTGAACGACCGTCTGATCGAAGCGGCGTGGGCCAACGACGTCGAGGCGGCCCGGGAGCTGATCGAGCAGGGTGCCGACGTGAACGCTCAGGACGACACCCGCCAGAGCGCCTACTTGATCGCCACCAGCGAGGGCTACCTCGACCTCCTCGACCTCACGCTCGAGCACGGCGCCGACGTCACCTCCCTCGACGGCTTCAACGGCACCGGCCTGATCCGGGCAGCCGAGCGCGGGCATCACGACGTCGTCGGACGGCTTCTGGAAACCGACATCGACGTGAACCACGTCAACAATCTGGGATGGACGGCGCTGCATGAGGCGATCCTGCTCGGCGACGGGTCGGAACGCTACGTGAAGACCGTGCGGCTACTGCTCGAACACGGGGCCGATCCTTCGCTGCCAACCGGCGATGGTCAGGACCCGCTGATGTTGGCGGAGAACCGCAACCAGGACGACGTCGCCGAACTTCTGGAGCGTGATTGGTGAATGATCACGCTCCAAGAATCCGACACAGACGCTCGGACTATGGTCGTCCGGCGATGAGGAGGTGGGCGCCGGCCTGCCCCGTCGGGCTGAACGGTTCGTTCCACACGCACCACACGGTGAGATCGTCCAGACCTCGCCCCGGCCTGTCGAACAGCACCCCGACCGGGTCGCCGTCGATCGTTGCGTAGGTGCTGGTTGCGACGATGACCCGCTTCCCGTCGAGATCGAGACCCGACACGCTTTTTCCGAAACTCGGACCCCAGAGCGATTCGAATATGGTGCCGTCATCACAGACCACACCCACCGTTTCTCTGGCGTTGGGATTGTCGTCGACCTTGGCGTTTGCCGGAAGCGACATCCCTAGGAGTGCGAAGAAGGCAGTTGCGACGATAACCACAAGACGCTTCATGTGTTCGTTTCCCTTCCGCCCGGCCCTCGCCGGGCCCACTGTCCACTTTACCAGTCCCCAAAAGTCGCCGCCGGAGCGTTACTCGCACCCGTCCGGGTCATGCCGATTCACCCCGACAGAGACGCGACGATTTGTGGTGCCGCGTCCCTACAGAGGGGGGCAGGCGCGAGAGCTTGCGGAACGCAAACTCCCGCGCTGGCTTGATGTCGCCGATCTCGAAGAGATCGGCGACTAGGAACCTCTGGCCGCTTCGTAGCGTTCGGTTGCCTGCTCGACGGCAACCATTTGCTTGTCGGCCAAATCCGGTCTGGCTTGCCGGGCACGTTTGGCTGCGTCGACGGTCGAGGCCACCTGGCCCTGGAAGTGGGGCTTGACGTGGCGGGCGAAGAGCTCGTAGCTCTTCTTCGTCGCCTGCGGATTCGCCCAGTTGTGGGCCAACGTCAGATAGGCACCGAACCCGCCATTGGATTGTTCCAGCAGCTCCTCGATCTGTGCGACCGCCTTGTCGGGCGTGCCGACCACCCCGAGGCCGTTGTTCACGAAGGCCACCATCTCGTCGATGTCGCCACCGTCAACCGCCATCTGGGGAAAGGCGGCCACGTTCTGGAAGTACCGGAACCATTGCTCGATTCCGTACTCCACATCCCGCCGAGCCTCTTCGTCGGTCTCCGCCAGATGCATCAGCCCGACCAAGCGCCACTTCTCGCGATCGGCAACGTTGCCGTAGGTCGACGCCACCTCTTCCTGAATCGTCCAGTGATGGGCCAGGACATCCATGCCCACGGCCACGGTGGCGCCGAGCGACAAGACACCGGCCCCGTGTTTGCCGGCCAGACGGGCCCCGGACGGGGAGGCGACGGCGGCGACCGCCACGTCGAACAGCGGATGGCTGTAGGGGGCGAAGGTGAAGCCGTGCGTCTTTGAGGGTCAGCCGCTCGCTCTGATAGTTCACCGGCTTGTCGGTGGTCAACAGCTGCATGACGATGTCCATGTACTCGTCGAGCAACGGACGCATCTCCTGAGGCTCGAGTCCGAGCATCGCGGCATCGGTCGGAAGCGCACCTGGACCGACGCCGAACATGACTCGACCCCGGGTCAGGTGATCGAGCAACACGATGCGCTCGGCGACCCACAGCGGGTTGTGGTAGGGCAGCGAGACCACGCCGGTGCCGAGCTTGATGTGTTTCGTGCGGGCGGCCGCGGCGGCGATGAAGATCTCGGGCGAAGCGATGATCTCGCTCCCGGCCGAATGATGTTCACCGATCCATGCTTCATCGAACCACAGTCGATCCATGTGCTCGATGAGTTAGAGGTCCCATTCCGGCCGCCAAAACGACGCTCGCATGAACACCGAGGCGAGCGCACCCGCGACCGGTTGGTGCCATAATCAACCGTGATGCTGTCAATCGACCTGACGACACAGCGATCGAACCTGGAATCTGCGTTCAGCATCCCCGATTTGACGCTTCTCGGCTCGC
>JBFHEP010000034.1:0-19668 GCA_041584095.1 Acidimicrobiales bacterium
CGGCGCGGTGTCGTAAATACGGCAGTGTGACGTGGGCAGAGGCCGTCCAGCGGGTCACTCTGGAACTGGCGCGGAGCGGCCTGCGCCTCGCTACAATGCCGGATCAGCACAAGGGGGAAGAACCGCATGACGGAAACGCGAACGGGTGCGCTGAGCCGGCGCCGGCTGCTGCAGGGCGGCGGGGCCATCGCGGTGGCCGCCTTCGGTCCGCTGGGTTGCGGCGGAGGTCGCCGCGTCAGTTTGCCACTGGGGCAGTTGCCACCAGGCGCCACGAGTTTTCTGAGCGCGGCGGAACTGCGCACGCTCAATGCGGTGGTCGACCGCTTCGTGCCCGAGGACAGCGATCCCGGCGCGGCCGCGGCCGGCTGCGCGGACGCCATCAATGCCCTGCTCAGCGCCTTCAGCACCGACCCGCCGCGCATCTATGCCGGCGGTCCCTTTTCCGACCGCGGCGGTGCCAGCCATAACGATTTCGCGGATTTCGTGCCGCTGGATCACTACGAGGCCTTTGCCTGGCGGCTCAAGATCGAGGGCTCGCAGGGGCTGCCGGAACGCGAATTCAATGGCCCGCGCCGCGGCTGGCAGCAGATCTACCGGGAAGGTCTGGCCCGGCTGGACAGCCGGGCCGACGAGAACGACAGCGCGAGCTCGACATTCTCCCGGGCCGACAGGAACGGAATCAGATTGTCCGACTGGAGGGCGATGCCGATGCGATCGGCACGGACCTGGGCCATGGCCCGCTCACCGAGCTCGGAGTAGGGGTTCCCGTCGATCACCACCGTCCCGCTGTCCGGGCGAAGCAGTCCGGCGATGAGAGACAGGACGGTGGATTTGCCGCTCCCCGAAGGCCCGACGAGGCTCGCCTTCTCCCCCGGAGCGATCGCGAAGTCCACGTCTTCGATCACAGTCGTCGACCCGGTGGCCGAGGTGAACGACTTCGACACCTGCCGGAGTTCGACCACCGGAACGGTCCCGGGGAGCCCGCCGGATCGGTGTGGATTCGTTGTCGTGGCAGTCATCTCTCACCGAATCGGACGAGTACAGATGGCCGGTTCATCAGCGGCCCTCCAGCCGGGATCCCGTCAAACAATTTTCCGAGAGTCTAGAGCGGCGTGCTGACTCCCTCCTGACTCGTTGCCGAACGGATCGGCACCGCTGCGGGTCGTTCACATCGCCCCTCCCCGCAACGCGTCGACCGGCTCGAGGCGGGCGGCCTGTACCGCCGGATACACGCCGGCCAGCAGTCCGATCAAAGCGCCGATCAACGGCGCGATCACCGTCACCGCGGGGTCGAGGACCGGAACCCAGGACTGAGCGGCTGCAACCGACACCACCACGATGGCGCCTGCGCTCGATCCCAGGATTCCACCGATGAAGCCGATCGTTCCGCTCTCCAGGAGAAACTGCGTCGCGATGTGGACGCGGGAGGCTCCCAACGCCCGACGCAGACCGATCTCGGCGGTGCGTTCCATGACCGAGACCAGTGTCACGTTGGCGATCCCGACGGCGGCCACGAGTAGCGACACCCCGCCGAGCACGACGTAGAGGAGATCGAGATCGGTGGCCACCACGTCCCTGAGCCGCTCCTGGTCCCGAGGTGTGGCCACGTCCAGCACGTCGGGCGTATCGGGTCGGAGGGCGAGCGCGGCCTGTTCGGCCACCAGCCTGGTGGCCCCGACGTCGGTCTCCACGACGACCAGCTCCGGCCGCTGAAGGTGGTAGAGGCGGCGGGCGGTGCCTTCGGGAAGCATCACCGCGTTGAGCAGCTCGAACTGGCGGGCGACGTCATCGACGATGCCGATGACGGTGAAGACGTCGTCACCGATCCGCACCGCCGGCTGGATCGACAGATCCGCCACCCCCAGCCGCTCGGCTGCCGTCGCCCCAAGTAGGACGACCGGGTCGGCCCGGTTCGAGAATCCATCATCGAAGAAGCGCCCGGTCCGGAGTTCGGCCCGCACCGCGTCGAAGGCCGACGGTGAGATCGCCACGATCGTCAGATCGAGATCGGTGCGGCGTGTCGGATCGTTGATCGGAGCGGTGGTCACCAGGAGTTCGAGGTTCTCAACCGGGGTCAGCGTTCCGGCCGCCGCTACGCCATTGAGTGCGCCGAGCCGCCTGCCGGCGTCCCACGGGATGTCGGTGTTCGTCGCCTCGTCAATCGGCGGCTGGGACGTGATTCTGATTTCGGTGGCCACCACTTCGTCGAAGCGGCCGACGATGCGGTTCCCCGCAGTCCGCGACAACCCGAGGGTCGCAACCAACGCCGCCAGACCGATCATCACTCCGAGTACGGTCAGTGCGCTACGACCCGGACGGGCGAACAGCCCGGCCGACGCCTCATCGATCAGATCGACAACCGACAGCGACGATCCGGTGGGACGCTCGGTTGTCCCATCTCCGCCCGTAGCCGGCTCTTGGTCGTCGGCGGACTGGTCGGGTGCCACACGGGTCGGGGGAACCCCTTCGGATGGCCGATGATCGTTCATGGCGACGATTCGGCCAGCCTGCCGTCGACGAGTCTGACCTGGCGGAGGGCACGGGCCGCCAGCGCCGGGCTGTGGGTGATCATGAGGATGGTCATGCCGTCGGCGTGCAGCCCGGCGAGAAGATCCATGATCTCCGCGCTGGTCGTCGTGTCCAGGTTGCCGGTCGGTTCGTCGCACAACAGCAGGTCGCTCGATCCGAGCAGGGCCCTGGCGATCGCCACCCGCTGTCGCTCCCCTCCCGACAACCGCGACGGCAGGTATCCCGACCGGTGGGCCAACCCCACCCGTTCGAGAACGGCCTCGGCCCGTTCCCGGCGTCGACGTCGCGGGCCCCGCCGGTAGACATCGGCCAGCATCACGTTCTCCAGCGCGCTCCGGTGCATCAGCAGGTGAAACGATTGGAACACGAAGGAGATCGAGCGGGCCCGAAGTCCGCCCCGCTCACGCTCCGTCAAGCGTCCAGCGTCGAGGCCTCTGAATCGGTACGTTCCCGACGTCGGTCGATCAAGACAGCCGACGATGTTGAGCAGTGTTGACTTGCCCGACCCCGAGGGACCCTCGATGGCAACCCACTCGCCCCGATGAACTCGAAGATCCACCCCCCGCAGGGCGTCGACGGGCGGATCGCTTCCGTAGCGTCGCTCGACGTCCTCGAGGGTGACCAGCGGCGTGTCAGCCACCACCCGCTCCCGACTCGTCCGGCGCCGGATCGTCGATTCCGATCACCACCAGATCTCCCGCCGCCAGTTCACCGTCGATCGCCTCGACCTCGACCAGACCACGCGCCGTCAGACCGGGCCGCACGGCCACCGTCGCCATTGCGTCACCGCGCTGAACACGGACCACGGATTCACCGTCGGCGGTCAGGTAGAGCGCGGCGACGGGTACCACCGTCACCTCGTCGGCCGTCGATTCGGTGGCGATGCTCAAGCGGACCGAGGCATTGACGACACTGGGCGGCGCGTCGGTAACGGCGACCTCGAAGTGGACGTGGAAGCCGTCGGCTCCGTCGGTCCCGGGCCCGTCGGCCACTTTGGCCACCACACCCGATGCCTCGATGCCCAGGTCGGGCTCGTCGATACGCACCGGCATGCCAACCGAGATCAGACCGGACTGCTCGACGGGCACGGCGCCGTCGATGGCCACGGTGGCGTCGGTGACGAGGAGAATCGGCCCCTCGGCCGCCCGCCCGACACCGGTTCCGACCTCGGCCACCCGCAGCGGAACCGATGGGGTGAAGTAGATCTCCGTGGCCGCCACCATCAACCCGGGGTCCGGCGTCGAACCCGGATAGGCGGAAGCCGTGGCCGGCATCAGCTCCCGCAGCTGGTCGGCTCGAACCACGGCCGGCTCACTGCCGATCTCGTCGAACAGGCGGCGGATGGCGGCTTCGGTCAGACCGTCGTATCGACCGTCGACCGGACCGGGATCGTGGCCGAGTCGTTCGAGGGCGGCCTCGAGCTGGGCCACGTCGTCGCCGAACATGCCGCGGCCCAGGTCGCGATACGACGGCGTCGACCCCTCCAGCACCACAACCGGTCGGCCGGAGACCTTCAACAGCACCTCGCCTTCTTCGACGACGGTGCCGATCGGTGGCAGTTCGGTCACGATCGCCGGACTCGGGGCCAGCGGGGTCGGGGGCACCGACACCTCACGGGGTGCGCCGTAGCGTCCGGTACCCCTGGTGACGATGTCTGCCGTGAGCACCCGACGTTCGACCGGCACCAGGATCGGTGACGGCTCGGGGGCCGCGGTCAGGGCGGCGATCTCGGCTGGTGTCGAGATCTGCCGACCGGCCACCCAGCCCCCAACCGCCGCTACGACAACGGCGGCGACGAAGCCGGCGGCGACTCTCCTCCGAGACATCTCCGCAATGAACAAAGAGTAGCTGACGACAGCTGACAATTGGCCAGCCCCCGTTCAGCCGGGAGTCAGCTTGTTGGAGGTATAACCTTGGCCTATGGTTCCGTGCGAACTCAACCTCCGGCGATGAGCGACTCCGATCGGAACGGCGCATCGGATCAGGTCGATCCTCGACTCGCAGTCGCGACCAGTGACCTGTCGGTGACCTACGGAACCCTCACCGCCGTCGATCGAGTGACGCTCCAGGTGAGGCGGGGATCGATCTGCGGGCTCCTGGGACCGAACGGCGCCGGCAAGACGTCGATGATCCGCGCCCTCACGACGATCGTCCCCCTCGCCGGCGGCACGGCCTCGGTGGCCGGCCATCCGCTGACCGATCCGGTGAGCGTCCGCGCGAACATCGGGGTGCTGCCGGAGTCGAACGGCTACCCGGGGTCTCAGACGGGGTTGACCTACCTCCGCTACTTCGGCCGCCTGTACGGCATGGGCGCCGACGAGGCCGAGCAGCGGGCCCTCCACCTCCTCTCGCAAGTCGGGCTGCAAAACAATCGATCCCGCATCTCGACCTACTCCCGGGGGATGCGGCAGCGTCTCGGTCTGGCTCGGGCCCTGATCCACCAGCCGGCCGTGCTCTTTCTCGACGAACCCACCCTCGGGCTCGATCCGACCGGCAAGGACGAGATCATGACCGAACTGGCCCGACTGGCCGTGGAGAGTGAAACCAGTATCTTCCTGTGCACCCACCTGCTCGACGAGGTCGAACGGATCTGCGACCAGGTGGCCATCATGGACCGGGGCCGAGTGGTGGCGCACGGCACGGTCGCCGAGATCATCGACGCGTCCGGCGCAGAGGGGTTCGCCCGGATCCGGGTTCGACCCGAGGTCATACCGGCGGCCGACGAGGTGCTTCGGCGAACGAATGCGACCCGATCGATTCGATTCGACAACAGCCGACCGGGCGACCTCGTCGTCGCCATCGACAACGATCACGGGGCCGCGGCCTCCATGCTTCGCGCTCTTCTCGACGCCGACATCGAGCCCCGGGCCTTCGATTTCCAGGGCGCCAGGTTGAGCGACGCCTTCAGGGCGCTCACCAACGGACGCACCGAGGTTGCCAGAGCGGAGGTCCGCACATGACGGTCGAGCAGAAGGCAGTCCGATGACTGCCGCCGTGCCGGAAGCCCGGCGGACCGGCCTTGCCGGCAACACGCGTCCGACGGTTGGTTGGCCGGTGGTGGCCCGTCACGAAATCGGCCAACTGTGGTCCGATGGAAAGGGTCTCTCGATCCTGTTCGGGTTCACCCTGCTCCTGTCGATCCTCGGCTATCTGGCATCGGCCGACGCCGGCATCAATCTGCTCGACGCCAGGGAGTCGGTGGGGCTTATCGTGACGGTGTCCATTGCTCTCGGGACGTTGGGGGCCATGGTCGTCAGCGCCGACGCGATCTCCGGTGAACGGGAGCGCGACACACTGGAAGCCCTGCTGGTCACACCGGTCCCCCGCCGCCACATCGTGGTCGGAAAGCTGCTCGCCGCCACGACGGTATGGGTGGCGACGCTCCTGGTGGCGCTGCCGTTCGCGGTGGTCATGGCGGGCGGGCCCGGCGTCACCAGAGACGCGGTGACCGTCCTGTTGGTGTCCGGCAGCCTGTCGGCGGCGGCGCTGACGGCGTTGGGCCTGGCCATCAGCTCGCTGGCCTGGTCGAACCGGACCAGCCTGGCGATCTCGCTCGCCGTCCTCCTGGCCCTTGCCGCCCCCAGTCAGCTGCCGGCAGTTCGTTCCAGCACCACGCTTGGGCCCATCCTGATCAAGCTGAACCCGGTCAGCGCCAGCCTCCGGCTGGCCGAGAACGTGCTCGTTCGCCAGGAGCCATGGGCCGATCAGATCGCCTTCGTCATCTCGCCCGCGGTGGCTGCGGTGGTATTCACGTTGGTGGCGATCCGGCTGGCCCGCCGCCTCGAGTTGGGAGGCTCACGATGAGACGCCGGGCCGGGTCCCTCCTGTGGGTCCTCCTGTGCGTGGCCGTCCTGCTGCTGCTTGCGCTTCCGGGACGGACTTCGGCAACGACAGCCGTGCCCCAACAGGGCGACACGACGCTCGGGGACGTCACCGTGGTGGTCGAACCGATGTCGAGCTCGGTCGTGCTCGGTGACGACCTCGCTCTTCAAATCACAGTGGCCAACGGTGGTGCCGCCGCCACGGATCCGATGGTGCTCCACCTCGACATCCTCGATCGCAACAACGAAGGCTCGGTCGACCCCGAGGACTGGACCTCGACCCTGACACGCCCCATAGCCGAGATTCCGGCCGGCGGGTCGACCAACGTTTCGTGGACCGTGCAGCCGATCTCGGCCGGCACCTTCATCGCCTACGCCGTCGTGGTCAAGCCGTCCGGCACCGGATTGACGGCGTCGAACCTCGCCGAGGTCATGGTCGAGGACCGACGGTCGCTCAACCCCGGGAACATCCTGCCGCTGGCGATCGGTGCCCCACTGGTTGTCGGAGGAGCGCTCGCCCTGCAGCTGGGTTTGGGGCGACGGTCCGGTAGAGATGGCCGGAGGACCGTGGGCGTCGAAGGCAGCACCGGGGGAAGCTCGACATGAAGGGTCACACATGGCAGCATCCTTGACCGATCCACCGGTCAGGGGAAAGCGGAGGCGGTCGCCGAGCATCGACGGGAGCCGATGGCTCACCGTCGTGGCGCTCACCGCGTGGCTGATCCTGATCCTCGTGGCGGCGGGAGCCTGCTCGTCGAACCAGGACCCGGAGGCGGGCGACGGACCGAACCCGACCGAAACGACAACCGCTTCCGTGGCGGGATCGACCGGCGACCAGGCCACGGCCCAGGTTGCGGGATCGTCGTCCTCGGACGAGGTCCTCTCGGCCGCCGATGCGTCCAGGGCGGCGGCGGAGGCCAACGCCGGACTGCAGATCGGGGGCGAGGAATTCGGGTTGTCGATGGCGCAACTGGCAGAGCGGAGCGACGCCGTCGAGCAGTCCATCGGTGTGTGCATGGCCGAGGCCGGGTTCGAGTACATCCCGGTCGATTTCGGTGAGATCCGCAATGCGATGACGAGCGACAAGTCGGCCCCCGGACTCTCCAACTCCGAGTTCATCGAGCAATACGGGTTCGGGATCACAACCCAGTTCGACAAGCCGATGGTCGAGCTGAGCCTGGGAGACCAGAACCGCCGAATCGTCGACGGCCTCGGCGAGGCCGATCGGGTTGCCTACCTGAGGACGCTCTATGGCGAGAACACCGACGCCACCTACGCCGCCGGCCTGGAGACGGAGAATCTCTCCCGCACCGGAGGCTGCACCCGACAGGCGATCGAAGAGCACTTCAAACCCGAGGAGCTGAGCGCCTCCTACTTCAATCCAGGCGATGCGCTCGTCGAGACCGATCCCCGCGCCCAGGAGGCAATCGCAGCCTGGTATGGCTGCATGGTCGAGGGCGGCGTCGACACGTTCACCCATCCCGGCGACGTCGAAATCGGATTCCAGCGCCGGATCGACGCCTTGGCCGCAGGCCGCGATCCCCGCGACCTGACCGGTGACGACCTGGCGGCACTGACGCGCCTCCAGGACGAGGAGCGAGAGGTGGCACGCGTCTTCACCCGATGCGAGGACTCCGTGCTCGACCCGGCCATGGAGAAAGTCGAAGACGAGTTCTTCGGTCGGTGAAACCGGCCCAAGACCAACCCATTGTTCACAGGAGATGGAGTTCCATGATGCCTTCGGTCCCACTCTCACGGCGGGGCGGCCTGGCGGCCGTCGCCGTGTTGTCACTGCTCCTCGGGGCGTGCGGCGCCGGCGGAGATTCCGCCGGCGCGTCGGACGCCGGCACGGATGCGGCCGAGGAGTCGGCCCTGGCCTGCGCCGGCGCCGGCGAGCTGGATCCAGCCGATTTCGTCGACCCGACGCTCGACACCAATCCCTACCATCCCCTCCAACCGGGCATTCAGTGGGTTCGGGGAGGCAGCACCCTGGTCGGAGGCCGGGAGGTTCCCTACCAGGTGATTTCCACGATGAGCGACGTGATCCGGATCATCGACGGTGTTCCGGCCATCGCCATGCTCGACGAATCGGAGGACGCAGGGGAGATCGCCCAAGTCGGGATCGATTACCTGGCCCTCGACTCCGACAGCAACGTTTGGCTCATCGGCGGCTACACCGAGGAATTCGAGGGCGGCGAGTTCACCAACAGCGAGGATCACTGGCTCGGCGCTGCGGACGAGGCAACGGTCGGGGTGCTGTCGCCCGCCGAAGTCACGATGTCGACACCGTTCTGGTGTATCGGCGGCGACGCCAACGAGGCGCCGTCGGTCGGCCTGCCCGAGGAGATCGGCGTCAGCAACTGTGTCGCCTTCGGTTGCTTCGACGACATCAGGGTGGTCCAGGAAGGCCAGTCCGGCGCTCCCGACAACGAGATCAAGTTCTACGCCCCAGGTGTCGGCGTTGTACGCAACATCCCGCTCAATGCCAGCCTTCACCAGGACCGCTTCGAACTGTTGAACCTGATCGAGCTGAGCCCCGAAGGTCTGGCCGAGGTCAGTCAGCGGGTACTCGATCTCGAGGAACACGCCCGGGAGGTTGCTCCCGAGGTTTTCGGAGATACGCCGTTGTCGACGCGTGCGGCGGGCTGATGTGCTTTCATGGACTCGGCCCTTGGACCATTGGGCCGGGATCTTGAGGAGGTCACCAATGAACATCCGTCAACCATCGGCTTGGACGTTGATTCAGATGTGCTTGATCGTGCTGCTGCTGGGAGCGTCCGCTTGTGGCGACGGCGACACGAGCGAGGTGGCAGCCGACGGTGACACGAGTGAGGTGACAACCGACGGCGAGGACGGCGAGGCCAGTCCTTCCATCGCCACGGCGGACGACCTCGTCATGCCGACCCTGCCCGACGACGTCGACTCCGACATCGCCGTTTTCGAGGACTTCGAAGCAGCGACCTTCAGCAATCCCACCGTCATCGACAACCCGTACCTGCCCTTCGCGCCGGGCAACCGGCTCGTCCAGTCGGGCATCACGGTCGACGAGGGTGAGGAGATCGACCATCAGATCCGCTTCATCGTCACCGACCTCACCAAGGAGATCGTGGGGGTCGAGACCGTCGTGGTCTGGATCGAGGACTACAGCGACGACGAGCTGGTCGAGGTCGAAATCGCGTTCTATGCCCAGGACGACGACGGCAACGTCTGGTTCTTCGGTGAACATCCCGAGGAATACGAGGACGAGGAGTTGATCGATGCGCCGACGTGGATCGCCGGTGCCGACGGCGCCTACCCCGGCATCGTGATGCGAGCCGATCCCCAGCCGGGACAACCGGCCTACTTCCAGGGGTGGGGACCGGGTGTCGATTGGAGCGACTTCGCCGTTGTGGAGTCGGTCGACGAGGAGATCTGCGTCGAACTCGAATGCTTCCCCGGGTCGATCGTCATCGCCGAGTCCAGCCTCGAGGAAATCGGCGCCTTTCAGCTCAAGATGTTCGGTCCCGGCGTCGGCAACATCCAGGTGGACTTCCGCGGCGACGACCAGAACCAGGAGCAGCTGGAAGTCGTCGAGTACAGCCCCGTTTCCGAGAGCGAACTGGCGTCCTTCAACGAGCTGGCGAAAGCACTCGAGGCCAATGCCTACGAGATCAACCCGGAGGTCTACGGAACGACCAAGCCGATCGAGTGACGTCGGCCGGACCTCGGCGCAACGTCACGGCGTGATCGGCTGCCGGTGGTCGGCCGATCACCCACCGGACGGCGATGTCAGCTCCGCCACTCTCCGGACCGAAGCGCGGCGACACGGGCCTCGGCATTCGGATGGGTGGCGAACAGATTGGAGAAGCTGATCTTGCGGTTGGCCAGGGGGTTGACGATGTAGTGGCTCGCCTGAGGCGGCGGGACCGACGACGGGATCCGCTGGGCGTAGCCGTGCAACTTCTCGAGGGCCGACGCCAGCGGTTCACCGTCGTCCAGCATCCGGGCGGCGGCGCGGTCGGCCTCGAACTCCCGGCTCCGGCTGATGGCCATCTGGATCATGCCCGCCGCAAGAGGGGCGAGGATGGCGAAGGCCACCATGATGATCGGGTTGCCGTTCTCGCTGCGACGACGACCCGTGAGGCCACCCCACATCGCCATGTTGGCGGCATAGCTGATCGTGGTGGCAATCATTGCGGCGACCGAGCCGGTGAGGATGTCGCGATTGCGGACGTGGGCCAGCTCGTGAGCCAGCACACCACGGATCTCGCCCCACGACAGCGTCTTCAGGAGACCCTCGGTCACACAGACCGCGGCGTGGTTCGGGCCACGGCCGGTGGCGAACGCATTGGGCTGCTGTTCGGGCGAGACGTACAGCTTCGGCATCGGCATGTCGGTCAGCGCGGTCAGCTCCTCCATGATCTCGTAGTACTGGGGGACCTGCTCGCGGCTCACCTCGACCGCTCGGGCCGACCGGATCGCCAGCTTGTCGCTGAAGAAGTACGATCCGCCGATCATCACCAGCGAGATGATGAAGGCGATGGTCAGACCACCTCGACCGAAGAGGGCACCGAAAAGCATGATGATGCCGGCCAGTGCGGCCAGCAACACCGCTGTTTTCAAACCGTTCTTCATGCCCTCAATCTACCGGCGTACGGAAAAGCCCGGCTAAAGAGGAGCGACCGGCCCGGACGACCCGTCAGCCCAGGCCGGCCTCGAAGAACGCAATACTGAATGCCTCGATCTGACGGGGGTCCGCCTGTGTGCCCCAGACACCGAGCCCGCTGTCGGGCAACTCCTGCAGGGTGCGGCACGGCTGCGGCGGGTCGACCTGCATGCTGAACACGGCGTCGATTTCGTCGTACGTCATCGACTCCAGGCCCTGAGGCTTGGGATAGTTCTCGGCGTCGACGATGTCCACCGGCGCGCCATCGAGCGTGAGGCCTTCGGCGTAGAGACAGTACCCCTGCCACAGTTCCCGCATCACCATGATGTTCGAGCCGTCCGAGGTCATGTGTCCGTTGTAGACCCAGTCAGGAGAATGGGTGGAGTCGATCACTCGATTCTCGACGGTGATGATCTCGTCGGTTGCCAGGTCGACGGCCAAGATCGAGACCTCCCAATGATTGAGCGAGTCGAGTTCCTCGGCCGTGGCCACCTCGTCGAGGCCGACGGCGCCGGTCTCGGCGTCATACGGGATGCCGTAGGACTCGGCCAGCGCCCACTCGCGTTCCGCCGCAAGGTCCTCGCGGTTCACGAACTGATCGACAAGCAGGTAATGACCGCCGTCGATTCGAACAACGTCGGTCGGCCACCGCTGGACGGAACCCCCAGGCGGTTCGGCGAATGCTATCGTTCCCGAGCTTCCGTCGGCTCGCAGGTGCTCGATCCCGGTCGATGTCACCGTCAACCAGCCCCCGGTGCCGTCGGACACCGAACTGGACGACGGCTGGCTGAGGGCGGAGTCACCTTCGCCGGCGGCGACATCATCGCCCTGGTCGCCGCCCTCCGCAGCAGGGACGGCATCGGCGTTGTCGTCGACACCGTCGCCGGCGCTGTCCTCGTCGGTCGGGGTCGGGTCGACGGCGGCGTCCGCGTCGTCGCCCGACTCACCGTCGGGCGTGGGAACGGTGATGTCGACTTCGGTACTACCGTCGAGTTCGCCCTCCGAGGCGGAGAGGATCGTCGTCTCGCCCTCCGGCCGAAACGTGTTGAAGGCGGCCGCGCCGCCCAGAGCGACCAGGGCGACGGCGGCCAGCGATGTGCCGATCTGCCGATTCCGGCGGATCCCAAGACCACGGTTTCGGATCGAGCCGATGTCGGGTGTGATGTCGGTGTGGGACCGCCCGGCGGTCCGGAGCCGTTCCTCGAGTTGGTTCATGACGATTGCTCCTCGTCGGTGCGGTGTGTGGCGGGACGGCTGTCGACAGGGTGGTTGTCGGCGGTCGGGTCGTGCAGCTGCTCCCGAAGCTGGGTGAGGCCGCGATGAAGTCGGCTCTTGACGGTTCCGACGGTGAGCCCGAGGGCCTCGGCCGTTTCCCGCTCGGAGTAGTCGAGCAGCATGCGCAGCACGACGACCGAGCGAAGCTTGACCGAGAGGCCGGCCAGCGCCGATGCCAGATCGGGATCGTGATAGTGGAGGTGGCGGACCTCCGGGCTGGGAACTTGCGTGAGCAGCTCCCGCTCCCGATTACCTCGCCACAGGCGACGGCGCCCCCAGTTCATGCCGACCCGGTACACCCAGCCGGCCGGATTGGCCATGGCCCCGACCGTCTCCCATCGCTCGAAGGCACGGGCGAAAGCCTCGTCGGCTGCCTCCCTACCGAGATCGCGACCGCCGAGACTCCACGTCAGGGCGTTGGCCATCGACGAATACTCGGCCCGGCAGAACTCCTCGAACGTGCGGCCCAGTGGCTCACGCTCCGGCAAAATGCTTTCCCTCCGATGGCCGTCGACGACGGTGTGCGGGTGACTGACGTTCACACCCTACTAAGTCACCGACGGCTGAAAAGGTTCCCTAGTCTTCGTCGCCTCCGGCGGCGCCGGCGGCGATCTCGGCCACGACAGCCGGATCGGCGAGTGTAGTGGTGTCGCCGAGCGCCCGACCGTCGGCCACGTCGCGAAGCAGGCGGCGCATGATCTTGCCCGATCGGGTCTTGGGCAGATCGGGCACGATGATCACCGCCTTCGGACGGGCGATCTTGCCGAGCTTGATTCCAACATGTTCCCGGATCTCGTCGCCGAGTTCCTTCGACGCCTCGTAGACACCTCGCAGGATGACGTAGCCGATGATCGCCTGGCCCGTCACGTCGTCGGAGGCACCGACGACCGCCGCCTCGGCCACGGCCGGGTGATCGACCAGCGCCGACTCGACCTCGGTGGTGGAGATCCGGTGTCCCGAGACGTTCATCACGTCGTCGACTCGGCCGAGCAGCCACAGGTAGCCGTCGTCGTCGATCTTGGCGCCGTCGCCGGCGAAGTAGCGGCCTTCGAACCGGGACCAGTAGGTGTCCCGATATCGATCCGGGTTGCCCCAGATGCCCCGCAACATCGACGGCCAGGGGCGGGCGATCGTGAGATAGCCACCACCGACGTGGACCGGTTTGCCGTCGTCGTCGACCAGCTCGGCGAACACCCCCGGAATGGCGTGACAGGCCGACCCGGGTTTCGTGGTCGTGACGCCGGGCAGTGGGGTGATCATGTGACCACCGGTTTCGGTCTGCCACCAGGTGTCGACGATCGGGGTGTTGCCGCCGCCGATGTGCTCGTGGTACCACATCCACGCCTCGGGGTTGATCGGCTCGCCCACCGTTCCCATCACCCGCAGGCTCGACAGATCGAAACGCTCGGGATGCTCGGTGCCCCACTTCATGAACATCCTGATGGCGGTGGGAGCGGTGTAGAGCTGGGTCACCTTGTACTTCTCGATGATCTCCCAGAAGCGGCCCCGGTGCGGGGTGTCGGGGGTGCCCTCGTAGATGACCGAGGTGCAGCCGTTGGCCAGAGGGGCATAGACGATGTAGCTGTGGCCGGTGACCCAGCCGATGTCGGCGGCACACCAGTAGATATCGGTCTCGGGCTTCAGGTCGAACACGTAGGAGTGCGTGAAGCAGGTCTGGGCGAGGTAGCCGCCGGTGGTGTGCATAATGCCCTTGGGCTTCGATGTCGTTCCCGAGGTGTACAGAAGGTAGAGGAGCTGCTCGGAGTCCATCGGCTCGGCGGGGCAGTCGTCGGAGGCGTCGGCCATCAGCTCGTGCCACCAGTGGTCGCGGCCGTCGACCATGTCCGGGTCGAGATCGCACCGGTTGGCGACGATGACGTTCTCGACGGTTTCGGCGCCACGCGAGAGGGCCTCGTCGACGGTCGGCTTGAGCGCGGCCGGCGAGCCCTTGCGGTTGCCCCCGTCGGCCGTGATGAGGACCTTGGCCTTGGCATCGTCACAACGGTCGATGATCGCGTCGGCCGAGAAGCCGCCGAAGATCACCGAGTGGGCCACGCCGATCCGGGCACAGGCCAACATGGCGATGGGGAGTTCGAGGATCATCGGCATGTAGACGGCGGCGATATCGCCCTTCTGAAGACCCAGGCTCTTCAGGACATTGGCGAATTTGCAGACTTCGGTGAGGAGCTCGGCGTAGGTGATCGAACGGGTGTCGCCCGGCTCGCCCTCGTAGTGAAACGCCACCTTGTCGCCGCGGCCGGCCTCGACGTGGCGGTCGAGGCAGTTGGCGGCGACGTTGAGTTTCCCGCCGACGAACCATTTGGCATCGGGCAGGTTCCAATCGAGGGTGGTGTGGAAGTCGGTGTCCCAGGTGACGAGTTCCCTGGCCTGACGGGCCCAGAATGCCTCGTAGTCGGCCTCCGCCTCCTCGTAGAGCGACCGGTCGTTGGTGTTGGCCTGGGCGACGAAGTCGGGGGGCGGCGGAAAGGTCCGACCCTCAACTTCATAGACTTCGATGGCTTCCGACATTCGCTTCAACTCCTCGGTTGCATTGGGCGTGTTGATATGTCCCAGGTTGCGGGTACCCCACGACGCATTCGATGTTAGTGCCAGGGGGCACACTCGTTCCATGGCGGAGCCGCGACCGGACTCTCACGGCCGCTGAGCGGGCTGTTCCAGCCATTGAGTGGAAGATGTGATCGCTCCGACGAGGGACGGAGGCCCCGGTCAACGTCGTTCGAGGCCGAACGTGGACGCCAACGACGTGAACAGCATTTCCAGGCCGAATTCGAACATCTCGGCCCTCTCGGCCGAGTCGTTGTGATCGAGGAAGGCCAGAAACTCGGGACTCATTCCGTTCTCGATGACGCACCTCTCCTCGGCGGAGACCTCCGGCCGTGACATCATGCCGAGTTCGCTGGCCGCGTGACCGATGACGAAGGCCACACAGAGGTGGAAGGTGTTTGCCGCCTGGAGGGGCGTCAGGCCTGCCATCCGACAGCGGTCGAAGGCCCAGCCCATGACGGCCAGGCCGTTGTCGCTGGACGCCCGTCGAGTCGTGAACAATTCCAGCGCGGCCCGATGTCTGAGCAACACGTCGTGAAACGACCCCAGCCCCTGCCGAAAGGCACTCTCCCAATCATCGCCGGGAACGTCCGTTGGCAGATCGATCTCACCGTAGAGGTTGTCGACGACAGCGTTGAGCAGATCATCTTTGTTGTCGACGTAGTGGTAGAGCGACATCGCCTCAACGCCCAGAGCCGAACCCAGCTTTCGCATCGACAGACCGTCGAGCCCGTCGCTGTCGATCAACTCCAGCGCCGTTGCCGCTATTCGCTCGCGGGTCAGGGTCGCTCTGTCTGTCGCGGCCATGGCACAATGCTATCCGGTCGCTGGTGCTCAGGGGTTCCGGTACTCGACGACGAGCCACGACCCGAGGCCGGCCGGGTCGGTGAGCGCCTCCGCTTCCGAGATGCGACTGCGCATGGCGATCGCCGTCAGATCCGGGCGGGCGGCGTGAGCCCTCCAGTGCTCCTTTCCCTCCCGGACCAGCTCGTCGATACCCCAGTGGCGCAGAAACTCGGCCTGGTCGAAGACGACGGCGTCGGGCGGCAGCTGGTCGACAGCGATATCGGTCGTGATGTCCAACCGGCCCGGGTCGAGTAGTGGATCGTCGCCGCGTTGGTGGCGCCGATAGGTGCGCAGCCAATCGCCGCGTTCGGCGAGTTGGTTGGTGGTCGCCGTGCCGTAGTCGAACAGCAACAGGCGGTCGGGGTTGCGGGCCAGCACCTCACGACACCAGGTCGAGGCCGCGGCGATCAGCGGGGCACGCGAGCCAGGTGGTATGTCGAGACGTGCGTCGGTCAGGAGTAGGTGCTCGGTCCGGCCATCGACGTGAACCTCGAGCCATCGGCCGTCGACCGAGTGCTCGATGATCCTGAAGGGAAGATTGTCGAGGAGTTCATTGGCCAGGACCACCGAGTCCGACAGATCGTCGGGCAAGGTGCCGGCCCGCTCCACGCCGGCGGATTCGTCGGTTCGATCAGACCCACCGGTGCGCCCGCCGCCGATCCCGTCGGGCACCGGATCCGCCCGGTCGATTCCAACGAGTCGCCACGGCCGCTGATCGAGGGGACGGGCCCGGCGCACGGCCTTCAGGAGGGTGTTGGGACCGCAGCCGACGTCATAGACCGTCCAGGGATCGGGGCTGCCGGCCTCGGCCCACCAACGGTCGAGGGCGTTGGCGACGACCGCGCCGAAGAGCGGACCGACTTCGGGGCTGGTGATGAAATCACCGCGGGCTCGACCGGCCACTCCGTGGGTGGTGTAGAAGCCGTCTGGGCCGTAGAGGCAGCGCTCCATGTACGTGTCGAACCGCTCCATCGGTTCAACGCTATCCCGAGCCGCCTCCCCACCGTCCCCCACCGTCCCTCTGCCGTATCTGGCAGATTTCACGCGCGCCGTACGCGCGTGAAATCTACCAATTGCGGTGGTGGCGGTCAGCCGTGACGCAGCACGAAGTCGGCGGGTCGGCTGCTGCACCTGACGAGCCGGACGTTGGGTAGATCATTGCCCTCCATCTTGTCGTCGAGCGCATCGCCGGACAGATCCGACCATCGTTCGTGGAGACGACGGCGGAGTTCGGGTTCGGGTACGTCGATGAAGACGGTGATGTCGAAGTGCTCGGCCAGTTCGTCCCAGGGTGGGGTGTCGAGCAGCAGGTAGTTGCCCTCGACCACCAAGTGGGTGACTGAGCGGGGGATGATACGGGCACCGGCTCGGGCGATTTCGATCGATCGGTCGAAAACCGGAACCGCCACTTCGTGCTCGTCGTTGCGCCGCAGGCGCGCCAGCATGTGGGAGAACCCGGCCACGTCGAAGGTGTGAGGTGCGCCTTTGCGCGGGCGATGGCCCCGCGCCTCGAGCACCAGGTCGTCGTAGTGATAGCCGTCCATCGAGAAGGCGGCAGCGGTGCCGGGCTTCCGCCCGTTCAGTTCTTCGACCAGGGATTCGGCCGTGGTCGATTTCCCCGCCCCCGGCGGCCCGGCGATGGCGATGACCTGTCGCTCTCCTGGGGTTTCCTCATCCGTTCCAATGATCAGATCGGCCAGCTCACCGACCGATGCCACTTCGACTGTCTCATTCATACGGGCGACCCACCGCCTCCGGAAGCCAGGGTTAGGGGGCGGCGGCGAGGCTGGTGAAGTCGGTCCAGTCGGGGATCAACCCCGTGACGCCGGTGATCATCGTGACGACAATCGTGACCGCAACGGCGGCCACCAGAGCCGGCGGGATGACGATCGGTGAATGGTCGCCGTCGGGCGCCGGCATGAACCACATCTGCTTCGCAACGTTCAGGTAGTAGTAGGCGGCCACCACCGAGTTGGCGGCCACGAGGACGGCCAGGATCGTGCCCCACAGGCCCCAACCGTCGGTCAGCACCTTGAACACGAAGAACTTGGCCCAGAACCCGCCCATCGGCGGGACGCCGGCCAGAGAGAACAGGAACACCGTCATGGCCAACGTCAAGCCCGGGGCGTAGCGCAACATGCCGCCATAGGACGAGATCTCGCCCGAGCGGGTCTTGCGGGCGGCGATGATGACGACGGCGAAGGCGCCGAGGTTCATGGCGGCGTAGATCACCAGGTAGAGGACGATGGCTTGCTGGGCGTCGCCCAGTCGGTCGCCGTAGACCGCCAGCGGAGCAAGGACATAGCCGGCCTGGGCGATACCGGAGTAGGCGAGCATCCGCACGATGTTGGTCTGGCGCAGTGCGATCAGGTTCCCAACGGTCATCGTGGCCGCAGCCAGGATCCACATGAACGGCTCCACCAGATCGGGTTGACCGGCGAAGGCGAAGAACACGACGTTCATCAGCGCCACGAAGCCCGCCGTCTTGGAGGCGACGGCCAGGAACGCCGTGAGCGGGGTCGGGGCTCCCTCATAGGTGTCGGGGGCCCAGGTGTGGAACGGCACGGCCGACACCTTGAACCCGAACCCGATGATGGTGAACAGCACGCCGAGGGTGAGGATCGGCGTCGATTCCGCACCGGCGATCGTCTCACCGATCACCGACAGCCGGGTGTCGGCGGCCAAACCGTAGAGCAGCGACATGCCGTAGAGCAGGATGCCGGAGGCGAACACACCCATCAGCATGTACTTGAGACCGGCTTCGTTGGACCTGAGGTCACGCTTGCGCCAGGCGGCCAGCAGGTAGGCGGGGATCGACAGCAACTCCAACGCGATGAAGATCGAGATCAGATCGCGGGCCGAGGTCATGATCAACATGCCCAACACCGACGCGGCGATCAGCTGATAGAACTCCGAGTCGTAGTAATCGCCCTCGGCCATGTAGTCGCTCGACAGCAGCACGATGACGTAGCCGGTGATCAGGAACAGGCCCTTGAGGACGAGGGAGTAGTTGTCGACGACGTACGCCCCGTCGAACAGCACGCGCGGGAGATCATCGCCCTGGCTCCACAGCGTCAACACCGGGATCATGGCCAGCAGGAATCCGATGCCGGTCAGCGGTGCCATCAGGCGCCGGACCCGTTCGAGCCCGACGATGTCGACGATCGTGACGAACGCCCCCCAGCCCAGGATCACCAGCTCGGGCGCGAACGCGTGCCAGTCGATGTGAGGCCGAGTGAACTCGACGGATTCGGTGATGATCTGAGCCAGCACGACGCCTCTCCCTACTCCTTCTCCTGCTCCCTACGGCAAACCACGGTCCTACTGCCCGAGCGCCTGGAAGACGTCACCGACGGCGGACACCGGGGCGTTGGTCACGTCGAAGATGAGGCTGGGAACGAAACCGAGCACGACGATCAGGATCAGCATCGGCACCCAGGCGATCCATTCGGTTGTGACCGTGTCGTAAATGTGGGGATCGTCGGCGAACTCCTCGGAGGGGTTGCCGAACGCGGTGCGTTGCAGCAGCCACAGGAGGTAGGCGGCGGCCAGCACCGTGCCGACGGCGGCGATCACCATGTAGGTCCGGAACACAGTTTGGTTGAGGCCGGGCGCCGGATTCCACGAGGCCAGAATGGCGGGGAATTCGCCCCAGAAGCCGGCCAGGCCGGGGAGCCCGAGCGACGCCATGGTGGTGATGCCGAGGATCCAGCCCATCTTCGGTGCCTGGATCAGCAGACCACCGAGACGCTTGATCTCGAGCGTGTGGTAACGCTCCTTGACCGACCCGGCCAGGAAGAACAACAGACCGGTGATCAGGCCGTGAGCCACCATGCCGAAGATGGCGGCATTGATACCGAAGTCGGTGAGCGTGGCGATACCGAGCATCACATATCCCATGTGGGCAACCGACGAGAAGGCGATCAGCCGCTTCATGTCGGTCTGGGCCAGGCAGCCGAATGTGCCGTAGATGATGCCGATGACGGC